>NZ_CP159534.1:6942173-7244007 GCF_040529335.1 Streptomyces sp. HUAS MG91
GTTCCCCTCGTGGAAGCCGCCGCCCATCAGCACGACCTCGCGGACCCGCTCGACGATGCGGGGCTCCTTGCGGGCGGCCAGCGCGATGTTCGTCAGGCCGGCCGTGGGGACGATGGTGATCTCGCCCGGCTCGTGGCTCATCACCGTGTCGATGATCAGGTCGACGGCGTGCCGCCGGTCGAGGTCGAAGGCGGGCGCGGGCAGCTCGGGCCCGTCGAGGCCGGTCTCGCCGTGGATCTCCGGCGCCGTCTCGATCTCCCGGACCAGCGGCCGCGGGCACCCGGCGGCGAACGGCACCCCGGTGATCCCGGCGATCGCCGCGACCGACAGCGCGTTGCGGGTCACCTTCTCCAGGGTCTGGTTGCCGACGACCGTGGTCACCGCCACCAGGTCGATGTCGGGATTGCCGTGCGCGAGCAGCATCGCGACCGCGTCGTCGTGCCCCGGGTCGCAGTCGAGGATGATCTTCCTGGCCACCGTCTTGAGCCCCTTTGCTCCGGATGGAAAAAACTGTCCCCGCAAACCTCACCCCGCGCCACACGACTTGTCAACGCGCGTAGAATCGCGGTTGGAAATATCTGGAACAGGGACCCAAGGGGCAAATCAACCGGTGACGGGCTCGCCGCACTCCAGCTCAGCCGCCCCGGCGCCCCGGTCGAGCACCCCGAGCGCGGAGCGCACCCGGCGCCCGAGCGACCCCAGCAGATACGCGTCCAGGTCGTCGCGGGCCACGAACCGCCACGACAGCAGCTCCTCCTCCTGGAGCCGGATCGCCTCGATCTGCTCGGCGGTCAGCACTCCGCCGTCGTACAGGTACGCCACCAGCGGCGGCCGTCCGGTGCCGGGCACCCAGTCCACGGCGAGCAGCCGCCCGGGCGGCACGTCGAGCCCGATCTCCTCCAGCGTCTCGCGTCGCGCGCCCTGTCGCGGGCTCTCCCCGGTGTCCGACTCCACGGTGCCGCCGGGCAGTGCCCAGCCGTCCCGGTAGTTCGGTTCGACCAGCAGGATCCGCTCCGCGCTGTCGCGGAACAGAACGGCGGCGCCCGCCAGGACCCGGGGGAGTCCGGCGATGTACGTGGCGTAGTCGAGGGTTGTCATCGGCCCACTCTAGAACCCGCCGGCGCGCATACCTGGCGGTACGGGAGCGACCCGTGTGCCCCGCTTCCGGACCCGCGGCTCACTGCTCCGCCAACTCGACCGTCCTGCGCGCCAGTTCACTGATCCGTACGCCGTCGAACCCGAACACCGCGCTGCGCACCCGGTCCTCCAGCGGCTCGGTCCACTGCGCGGGGATCGCGTCCGCCCCGCACAGCACCCCGGCCACCGAACCGGCCGTCGCGCCGTTGGAGTCCGTGTCGAGACCGCCGCGCACCGTCAGGGCCACGGTACGGGTGAAGTCGCCGTCCCCGTACAGGAGTCCGGCCGTGATCACCGCGGCGTTCGGCACGGTGTGGATCCAGCCGAGCCCCGCGGTCTCCTCCTCGACCGTGGCCAGGGTCTGCTCCCAGGTCAGCCGCGATTCATGGAGCGAGATCACGCGGCGTACGACACGGGCAAGACGGCTGCTCGCGGGGATCACCGTGAGCGCCGCGTCGAGGGCGGACCGCGGGGCCGGCGCGGTGAACGCGGCCGCCACCAGGGCCGCCGCCCACATCGCCCCGTACACACCGTTGCCCGTGTGCGACAGGACCGCGTCGCGGCGGGCCAGGGAGGCCGCGCGGCGCGGGACGCCCGGACAGGTCCAGCCGAAGACGTCCGCGCGGATCAGCGCGCCGATCCACTCCTGGCAGGGGTTGTCGTACGTGGCCGTGAGCGGCGGCTTCAGGCCGTTGGCGAGATTGCGGTACGCCGCGCGCTCCGCCGTGAACGTCTGGAGGTAGGGCAGCCGCAGCAGCCACAACTCGCCGACCTGTTCCGTCGTGAAGGCGAACCCGTGGGTCTCCAGCAGGTGCAGGCCGAGCACCGCGTAGTCCACGTCGTCGTCCCGGCAACTGCCGTGGATGCGGCCCCGGACGCACGCCCGCCACTCGGAGCGCAGCGCCGACTCCACCTCCCGCGACGGAGGTTCGGGCAGATAGTCGGTGAGCGGCAGGGCCTCGGCCTGGCGCAGATAGCGGTCGATGCGCTCACGCGTCCACACCTCGCCCTGCTCGACCGGTTTGCCGAGCATGTTGCCCGCGATCCGGCCGAGCCAGCCGCCGAGCACACGGTCGGCGAGGACGCGTTCGGTGAGCTGGGGGCTCGTTGGCGTCATGAGTGCGGTCTACCCGTTTCGCCGCGCCACCTGTCCCGCATCGGCCCCTCAACCGTCCTTCTGGTCGCGCGACTTGGCCGCCTGCCGGTGGAGCCGCTGGTGGCGGCCGGACTCCGGGGACCGCTCGGTGAGCGCGTCGCCGACCATCGTGCGCACCGCGTCCCGCAGCCCGTGCAGCGCCTGCCCGCGCGCCGGGCCCGCGCCCGGGTCCTCGCGCAGCTCCTTCAGCAGCGCCCAGCACAGTGCGAGCATCACCACGACGAACGGGAGCGCGACCAGGATCGTGGCGCTCTGCAGGGATTCCAGTCCGCCCGCGACCAGCAGCACCGCCGCGACCGCGGCCATCAGCACGCCCCAGGTCACCACCAGCCAGGTCCGCGGATGCAGCGCGCCCCGGCTGGTCAGCGAACCCATCACCAGCGACGCCGAGTCGGCGCTCGTGATGAAGTAGAGCATGACGAGGATCATCGCCACCCACGACGTGATGGTGCCCAGCGGCAGCGCGTCCAGCATGGCGAACAGCGACGCCTCGGCGCCCTCGGAGACCTTTGCCGACATGTCGACCCGGCCGGTGGCGTCGAGCCGGATGCCGGTGCCGCCCATGACGCAGAACCAGACCACCGTCGCCCCGCTCGGTACGAGGAGCACGCCGATCAGGAACTCGCGGACGAGCCGGCCGCGCGAGATCCGGGCGATGAACGTCCCCACGAACGGCGCCCAGGACAGCCACCACGCCCAGTAGAAGATCGTCCACGCGCCCAGCCACGACCGGTCGGTGAACGCGCCCGTGCGCGACGCCATCGGCAGCAGCTCGTGCAGATAGCCGCCGACGCTCGCCGGGATCACGTCGAGGATGTAGACCGTCGGGCCGAGCACGAACACGAACAGCATCAGACAGGCCGCGAGCACGAGGTTCGCCGTGCTCAGCCACTTCACGCCCTTGTGCAGCCCGGAGAAGGCCGAGGCGACGAACGCGGCGCTGAGCGCGGCGATGATGATCAGCTGGAGCGTGGTGGAGGCGGTGACGCCCGTCGTCAGCCGCAGCCCCGTGGCCACCTGCAGCGTGCCCACGCCGAGGCTGGTCGCCGTGCCGAAGACCGTCGCGAACACCGCCAGCAGGTCGATGATCCGGCCCGGCCAGCCCGCCGCCCTGCGCTCGCCCATGAGCGGCACGAACACCGCGCTCAGCCGGTTGCCGCGGCCCTTGCGGAAGCCCGCGTACGCGAGGGCGAGGCCCGCGATGCCGTAGATCGCCCACGGGGTCAGCGTCCAGTGGAAGAACGAGTACTCCATCGCCACCAGCGCGGCGCCGCCCGTGCGCGGCTGGACGCCCGCCGACGGGGGCGGGTTCAGATAGTGGGTCAGCGGCTCGCCGACGCCGTAGAACATCAGGCCGATGCCCATGCCCGCGCTGAACATCATCGCGATCCAGGCGAGCGTGGTGAACTCCGGCTCGTCGTCGTCGCGGCCGAGCCGGATCCGGCCGAACCGGCTCACCGACAGCACCAGGCACAGGACGAGGAAGAGGTCGGCGGCGACCACGAACAGCCAGGCGAAGTTGTCCAGGACCCAGGTCAGCGCGGTCCCCGACGCACGATCGAAGGAGTCCTTGCCGAACGCGGCCCAGGCGACCACGGCGAGGACGACGGCGACGCCGGTACCGACGACGGTGAAGTCCGGCGAGTCGTCGGCACCGCCGCCGTCGCCGCTCGGCGGGGGCGGCTCGGGGGCCGCTTGATCGATCGTTTCCGTGCTCATGGCGCCCCACTATGGCCCGAAATAGCAGTGAATAAGCGTCGGGCGCGCCGTCCCGCCGACCGGACGACCATGGGCAGCGGCCCCCTCCTGCGGTTAAGGTCGCAGCGGCGCGACTGCCTTGACGCGAGCAAGGCCCGAACAGCAAGGGGAGCAAGGTGGCGGACGCTGCACAGGCCGCGCGGCACGTGTTGATCGCGGCGGACAAGTTCAAGGGCTCGCTCACCGCCGTGCAGGTCGCACAGCGGGTGACGGCCGGTCTGCGCCGGGTGGCGCCCGAGGTGACCGTCGAGTCCGTGCCCGTCGCCGACGGCGGTGACGGCACCGTCGCGGCGGCCGTCGCGGCCGGGTTCGAGCGCCGCGAGGCGCGGGTCACCGGGCCGCTCGGCGAACCGGTGACCGCCGCGTGGGCGCTGCGCGACGGCACGGCCGTGGTGGAGATGGCGGAGGCGTCGGGCCTGCAACTGCTGCCCGAGGGCGAGTTCGCGCCGCTGACGGCCACCACGTACGGCTCCGGTGAGGTCATCGCCGCCGCGCTCGACGCGGGCGCGCGCACCATCGTCTTCGGCGTCGGCGGCAGCGCCACGACGGACGGCGGCGCGGGGATGCTGGCCGCGCTCGGCGCACGGTTCCTCGACGGCTCGGGCGCGCCGGTCGGACCGGGCGGCGGGGCGCTCGCCGCGCTGGCCTCCGCCGATCTCTCCGGGCTCGATCCGCGCCTGGCCGACGTGGACGTCGTCCTCGCCAGCGACGTCGACAACCCGCTGACCGGGCCCAAGGGCGCGCCCGCCGTGTACGGGCCTCAGAAGGGGGCCTCGCCGGAGGACGTCGCCGAGCTGGACGCGGCGCTGGGCCACTACGCGAAGATCCTGTCGGAGTCGGTGGGTCCGGCCGCGCTGGAGCACGCCGAGGCCGCCGGTGCGGGGGCCGCCGGGGGGATCGGGTACGGCGCGCTGGTCGGGCTCGGGGCGCGGTTCCGGGCCGGTATCGAGGTCATGCTGGACGTCCTCGGCTTCGCGCCCGCGCTGGCCGGGGCCACGCTGGTGATCACCGGTGAGGGGTCGCTCGACGAGCAGACCCTGCACGGGAAGGCGCCCGCCGGGGTCGCCTCGGCGGCGCGGGCCGCCGGCATCGAGGTCGTCGCCGTCTGCGGGCGGCTCGCGCTTCCCGCCGAGGCGTTGGGGAGGGCCGGGATCCGTCGCGCCTACGCCCTGACGGACCTGGAGCCGGATGTGGCCCGGTGCATCGCCGACGCGGGTCCCCTCCTGGAGACCCTGGCCGAGCAGATCGCCGCGGACTTCTTGCGCTGACCGGGTCCTGCCCTCTCGCGCAGTTCCCCGCGCCCCTGAAGCATGCGCTGCGCGCAGCTTCCCCTAGGAGATGCCGCACGAAGTGCGCATCTCAGGGGCGCGGGGAACTGCGCGACCAGCCACGACGGTGGCGCACCCGACCCGGCAACCCCTAAGACGTCCCGGCCCCCGACGACAACCGGTACGCATCCAGCGCCAAGGTCATCTCCATGAGATCCCGCGGACGTGACAACGACCGCGCCGTCAACTGCTCAAGCCGCCGCAACCGGTTGAAGACCGTGTTGCGGTGGCAGTACAGGCGACCGGCGGCCCGACCCGCGGAACCTTCACAGGCCAGCCACGCGTCCAGCGTCTCCAACAGCACGGCACGATCGGCCGGCTCCAGCGCGAGGAGTTCGCCGAAGACGCCGGAGACGAGCCGCTGCGCCAGATCCGGCTGGCTCACCACCAGCGCCGTCGGCATCCGCTGATCGAGGCGCACGACCCCCGTGGTGTCCGGAGGGCAGGTGCGCAGGGCGAGTTCGGCGAGCCGCCGGGCATGCCCCAGCTCGCCGAGACCCCGCACCACGGGGCTCAGCCCCCCGGGCCCGGGACACCGCCCGTCGAGCAGCACCGCCACATCGTCCAGGGTGCGCCCCGCGCCGAGCGCCACCACGGCCACCTCGCAGTCGGCCCGCATCCGCCACACGAACCGGAAGTCGGGATCCTGCACCCGGCGGTGGAACGTCTCCCGGCTGTCCCGGCGCTCCACCCGCAGCACGAGCACGGCGTACGGACCGTGCTCGGGAAGGTCGAGCCCGGCGGCGGCCCGGGCGGCGAGCCCCGGCGCCGGACGGCCCTCAAGGAGTGCGTCGAGCAGCGCCTGCATCTGCTCGTCGGTGCGGCGGCGCAGCTCCAGCTCCGTCGCCCGGTACGCCTCCGAGGCCGCCGCGGCCTGCGCGTCCACGGCCGCCCACACCATCGTCGCCGACCGCATCAGCACCTTCAGCCGCTCGGGCTCGCCCCCCGCGCTCTCCA
This sequence comes from Streptomyces sp. HUAS MG91, assembly GCF_040529335.1. Taxonomy (GTDB): domain Bacteria; phylum Actinomycetota; class Actinomycetes; order Streptomycetales; family Streptomycetaceae; genus Streptomyces; species Streptomyces tabacisoli. Next base: position 6,948,510 of record NZ_CP159534.1, read on the forward strand.
TCAGCGCGTCCCACACCAGATAGCCCGCGTTGCGGTACGCGTGCACGAGCAGGTCGAGCGGCAATCCCTGGCCCGCCCGGCGCCGGCCCGCCTCCTCCGCGTACGCCAGATCCCGCCGCGGCGCCTCCCGCGGCGCCGTGATCGTCTCGACGCCGATCCGGATGGCCTCCTCGGCCTCCCGCCACTGGGCGTCGTACGGCAGCACCCGCGCGTACACGTCCGAGTACGCGAACAGTTGCCGCAGATGCTCGTCGACCAGCTCGGGCACCCGGTCGAGAAGAGTCGTGCACGCCTCCCTGAGCAGCTTCCAGTCCTGTCCGGTGCGGTGCTTGCGTCCGCCCATCGTCCCTCCCCAACAGCCCGTAAAGCGACGGCAAAGGACTCGTTCGCTGCTGCGGAGGATGCCATCCCCGGCGGCTGTCCGGCAGGCCCCTGACACGGGGTCTTGTGCGCGCGCACAACCGGGGCGGGCGGGCGCTGGGCCTGCGCAGCGTTTCCCCGGCAGTCCGTGGACGGGCCGCCCGCGCGGTGCTGTCGTGAGCGCCACCGGTCCCGTACCGGTCCAGGGAGGGACACACACAGTGACCGATGCGACCGATGCAGATGAAGCAGCCGGGCTCGCCGTCGACGGCGTATCCGTCGGCTACGGGCCCGTACGCGCCCTGCGCGACGTGACCTTGAAGGTGCCGCGGGGCGCCGTCGTCGCCGTGCTCGGCGGCAACGGCGCGGGCAAGTCCACGCTGTTGCGGGCGATCTCGCGCACCCTCGACTTCCACGGCGGCGCCGTGACGTCGGGCGAGGTGCGGTTCGGCGGGCGGCGGATCAGCGGGCTCACCCCCGACCGGATCGTCGCCGCCGGGATCTGCCAAGTGCCGGAAGGGCGGCAGGTGTTCGCGCGGATGACCGTCGCCGACAACCTGCGCGCCGGCGCCCTCGGCTCGACCGGCTCGCGGGCCGCGAAGGCGGCGGCGCTGCGCCGCGTGCACGACCTCTTCCCGGTCCTCGCCGACCGGGCCCAGCAGCGGGCCGGGCTGCTCTCCGGCGGCGAACAGCAGATGCTGGCCGTCGGCCGCGCCCTCATGGCCGAGCCGCGACTGCTGCTCCTCGACGAGCCGTCGCTCGGGCTCGCCCCGCTGATGGCGGCCCGCATCGCCGACACCGTCCGGGAGATCAACGCCCAGGGGGTCTCGGTGCTGCTCGTCGAGCAGAACGCCGCGCTGGCGCTGCGCTTGGCCTCTTATGCGTACGTGCTCGACGTGGGGGAGGTCGCGTTGCACGGGCCTGCCGATGAGCTGGCCGGGTCCGACGAGGTGCGGCGGCGGTATCTCGGGGTGGTCGACGAGGACGCCGTCGCGGATGCCTCCGGCGCGGTGCGGGATACGCCCGTGTTGCGGGCCTGGGGAGGTGCGGGGTGATTCTTTTCGCCTTCGGATGTGCCGCCCTGTGTTGTCAGGCGTCTGCCGGTGCGTCGTGGCCGGCCGCGCAGTTCCCCGCGCCCCTGCGGGGCGCCATCGAGGGAGGACCGCGATGAATGACGTACTGCCGCTCCACGTACGGGACTTGACCGTGCGGTTCGCCGGGCTCACCGCGCTCGACGGGATCGGGTTCACCGTCGAGCCCGGCACCGTGCACGCCGTCATCGGGCCCAACGGCGCGGGCAAGTCCACCACCTTCAACGTGCTGTCCGGGGTGTACCGGGCCACCTCCGGCACCGTCCACCTGGGCGAGACGGAACTCACCGGGCTGCCCCCGCACCGGATCGCCGCGCTCGGCGTCGCCCGGACCTTCCAGAACCTCGCGCTGCCGCCCCGCACCACGGTCGCCGACAGCCTGCTGCTCGGCCGGCACCGGCTCACCCGGGCCGGATTCGTCGCGGCGGGGCTGCGGCTTCCCGCAGCCGTCCGCGAGGAGCGGGCGCACCGCGAACGCGTCCGGGAGATCGCCGAGTTCGTCGGCATCGCCGACCAACTGGACACGGCGACCGGCGCGTTGCCCTACGGCGCGCAGAAACTCGCCGAGCTGGCCCGCGCCCTGTGCATGGAACCGAAGGTGCTGCTCCTCGACGAGCCCGTCGCCGGCATGACGGCCGACGAGCGGCGCCGTACCGCCGCCGTGATCGCGGGCGTCCGCGACAGCCTCGGCATCTCGATCGTCCTGGTGGAACACGACATGGGAGTGGTCATGCGCCTCGCCGACGAGGTCACCGTCCTCGACTTCGGAAAGCGGATCGCCGGGGGACCGCCGGCCACCGTCCAGAACGACCCGGCGGTGATCCAGGCCTACCTGGGCGCGCCCGACGAACCGGAGAGCGCCGCATGAGCTCCTTCCTCGAACTGCTCCTCAACGGCGTCTCGATGGGCTCCGTCTACGCCCTCATCGCCCTCGGCTTCGTCGTGATCTTCCGCGCCACCGAGGTCGTCAACTTCGCCCACGCCTCGCTGCTCCTCGCCGGTGGCTACGTCACCGCCTCGCTCCACGACGACATCGGCTTCTGGCCCGCGCTCGGCGTCGGCATCGCCGCCGCCGCGGTCGTCGGTGCCGCCGTCGAGTTCCTCGTCATGCGCCGCTACCGCGGCCACGACCACAGCGTCCTCGCCATCGTCACCATCGGCGTCGACATCCTGCTCACCACCGAACTCACCCGCCGCCTCGGCACCGACGTGCTCACCCTCGGCGACCCGTGGGGCGACGCCGTGCTCACCGTCGGCGGCATCTCGATCGCCCACACCCGCATCGCCGCGTTCGTCGCCGCGGCCCTGCTCATCACGGTCTTCCTGCTGACCTTCCGCTACACCTCCTGGGGTGTCGCGATGCGGGCCGCCGCCGAGAAGAGCGAGACGGCCGCGCTGATGGGCGTACGGCTGGGAAGGGTGTCGCTCGGCGCCTGGGCCGTGGCGGGCGCCCTCGCCGCCGTCGCCGCGCTGTTCCTGACCGTCTTCCCCACCCCGGGCCTGGAGCGGGCCACCTCGCTCGCCGCCCTGAAGGCCTTCCCCGCCGCCATCCTCGGCGGCCTCGACTCCACCACCGGCGCCCTCGTCGGCGGCCTGATCGTCGGCGTCACCGAGTCCCTCGCCACCGGCTACCAGAGCGAACTCGCCTTCATGGGACGGGGACTCGGCGACCTCGCCCCCTACCTCGTGATGACGGCGATCCTCCTGCTGCGGCCCTCCGGACTCTTCGGCACCAAGGAGCTCGCCCGTGTCTGACACGCTCGCCCCGGCCCGGGCCACCCCCGCCGCCCGCCCCCGTACGTTCCTCACACGCCGCCGCACCTACGCCGCCGGTGTCCTCGCCCTCGTCCTGGTCGCCCTGCCGTTCTACGTGGACCGGTTCTGGCTCCAGGCGGGACTGTTCGCCATGGCCGCCGCGATCGGCGCCATCGGCCTCAACCTGCTCACCGGCGCCACCGGCCAGCTCTCCATGGGCCACGCCTTCTTCCTCGCCGTCGGCGCGTACGGCTACTGCGTGTTCGCGGGGGAGAAGGGGCAGACTGTCGACGGACTCGGGCTGCCGCCCTGGCTCGCCGCCGTGCTCGCCGTGCTCCTCGCGGGGATAGCGGGCGGCCTGTTCAGCCCCATCGCGGGCCGCCTCCAGGGCGCGTACCTCGGCATCGCCACCCTCGCGCTGATCTTCATCGGACAGCACGTGCTGTTCAACGCCGAGGACCTCACCGGCGGCGCCAACGGCCGTGACGTGCCCGTCATGAACCTCTTCGGCCTCTCCTTCGACGACAGCGAACTCACCCTCGCCGGTGTGCCCTTCGGCTCCGCGGAGAAGCTCTGGTACCTCGGGCTCGTGCTCCTGCTCGGCTGCGGGCTCTTCGCCCGCGGCGTGCTGCGCGGCCGCCCCGGCCGCGCCATGAACGCCATCCGCGACCACCGCATCGCCGCCGGCGTCCTCGGCGTGCCCGTCGCCCGCTACCGGGGAGCCGTCTTCGTGCTCTCCTCCATGTACGCGGGCCTCGCCGGGGTGCTGCTCGCCCTGGTCTTCCAGCGCACCGTCCCCGACTACTTCGGCATCACGCTCTCCCTCGAATACCTCGCCATGATCGTCATCGGCGGTCTCGGCTCGGTGGCGGGGGCGGTCGTCGGCGCCGCGTTCGTCTCGCTGCTGCCCCAGATCCTCACCCGCTACAGCGACGCACTGCCCCTCGTCTCGGCTCCCGGCACCGGTGGCATCGCCCCCGGCGAGGCATCCCGCTACCTCTACGGCGCCGCCGTCGTGGCAGTGGTCCTCTTCCTGCCCGGCGGCCTGGTCCGGATCGCCGCCCGGCGCGCCCGGAAACACCCTCAGGAGGACGCATGAACACCCGTACCCGCACCCTCACGGCGGCAGCCGTGGCGGGGCTGCTGGCCCTCACCGCGGCCTGCAGTTCCAAGGCGAAGGACGACAGCGAAGGCGACAAGCAGAGCGCGGGCGGGGTGAAGACCGGCCAGGGCATCTCCGGCAAGACGATCAACCTGGGCGTCCTCACCGACATGACCGGCGTCTACGCCACGCTCGGCAAGAGCGTCACGCAGGCCCAGCAGCTGTACGTGAAGCAGACCAACGCCGCCGGCGGCATCTGCGGCTACCAGCTCAAGCTGACCGTCCGCGACCACGGCTACGACCCGCAGAAGGCCGTCGCCGGCTACACCGAGCTGGAGCCGAACGTGCTCGGCTTCACCCAGTTCATCGGCTCCCCGTTCGTCGCCGCCGTCGAGAAGCGCGTCGCCCAGGACAAGGCCCTTGTCCTGCCGCAGGCCTGGTCGGCGAATCTCCTCGGCAACCCCTACGTCCGCGTCATCGGGTCGACGTACGACTACGAGACCATCAACGCCGTCGACTTCCTGATCAAGGAGAAGGGTCTGAAGAAGGGCGACAAGCTCGGGCACGTCTACTTCGAGGGCGACTACGGCGAGAACGCCCTCAAGGGCTCGAAGTACATCGCCGAGAAGGCCGGGCTCACCGTCGTCGAGCAGAAGATCAAGCCGACCGACAACGACATGACCGCCCAGGTCGCCGCCCTGAAGAAGGCGGGCGTCAAGGGCGTCGTGATCAGCGCGGGCCCGCGCCAGGCGGCCTCCCTCGTCGGGGTCGCGGCGGCGGCGAAGCTGGCCGCGCCCATCATCGGCAACAACTCGGCGTTCGCGCCCCAGCTGCTCGCCACCCAGGCCGGACCGGCCCTGATGAAGAACTACTGGGTCGCCTCGCCGTCGCTGCCCATCGGCGCCGACACCGCTGAGGCCAAGAAGCTGGTCGCCGACTACCGGAAGGCGTACCCGAAGGACTCCCTGGACAACGGCGTCGTCGCCGGCTGGACCGCCGCGTCCGCGTTCGGCGACGCCCTGAAGAAGGCCTGCGCCGACAAGGACCTGACCCGGGAGGGCGTCGACAAGGCGCTGCTGACCCTGAAGTCCTTCGACAACGGTTTCGGCACCGCGCAGGACTTCAGCGACCCCGACGCCCCGTCCTCGCGCGAGTCGGTCATCCTCCAGCCCGACAAGACGGCGGTCGGCGGCATGAAGGTCGTCCGTGAGGCGGGCGAGGCCGCGGAGGCCAAGGACTACGCCCCGTCGGCAGGCTGATCCCGGCCACGCACGAGGAAGGGCCCCGAACCGACCGGTTCGGGGCCCTTCCTCATGCGTCCGCGGGACTACGGCAGCTGCGTCGCCCGCGCCTCGCGACGGTTGTCGCGGAAGTTGTTCACCCGGCGGGCCGTGGCGAACAGCGGGATGACCGCGCCGAGCACCAGCTGCAGCGCACAGCCGGTCTGGAGCAGCAGCTGGCCGCCGGGGGCGTCGAACGCCCAGGCCGCGAGCAGCGCCATGCTCAGCACGATCCACGACAGCATCGCGACGGCGAGGCGGCCGCGCGGCTTCGGGTACTCGACCCGGCTCACCATCAGCCACGCCGTGCCGATGATCGCGAGGAGCGTCGCCACGAAGGGCAGCTCCAGCAGGACGATCGAGACGACCGTCAGCGCGCCGAACGGCGACGGCATGCCCTGGAACGTGCCGTCCTTCACCGTCACGCACGAGAAGCGCGCGAGGCGCAGGACGACCGCCAGGAGGACCACGATGGCCCCCACCGCCGCCACTCTCTGGTGCGCGTCGTCGGCGACCATGCCGTAGACGAGCACGAAGTAGGCGGGCGCCAGGCCGAAGCTGATGAGGTCGGAGAGGTTGTCCAGCTCCGCGCCCATCGGCGACGAACGCAGCTTGCGGGCCACCAGACCGTCGAACAGGTCGAAGATCGCGGCGGCCAGCATCAGGATCACGGCGGTCGCGGCGGAGTGCCGCGCCATGCCGGAGTCGTTGCTGCCCTGGATGTGCGGGATCAGGATGCCGGTCGTCGTGAAGTAGACCGCCATGAAGCCGCACGTGGCGTTGCCGAGCGTCAGGGTGTCCGCTATCGACAGACGCAGTGAGAGCGGCATCTCCTCCGCATCGTCACCGCCGTCGGCGGCGTCACCCGCCCAGGTCTGGGCCTCGGAATCAGTCACGGTCAATGCGAGTCACCCCCGCTGTCGTCTTCTGGCCGACCTCGACGTCGACCTCGACCCCTTCGGGAAGGTAGATGTCGACGCGCGACCCGAAGCGGATCAGCCCGATGCGCTCGCCCTGCTCGACCTTCGTGCCCTGAGGGATGTAGGGAACGATACGGCGGGCGACGGCACCGGCGATCTGGATCATCTCGATGTCACCGAGCTCGGTGTCGAAGTGCCACACCACGCGCTCGTTGTTCTCGCTCTCCTTGTTGAAGGCGGGAACGAAGCCACCGGGGATGTGCTCGACCGACGTCACCGTGCCCGCGAGGGGAGCGCGGTTCACGTGCACGTTCAGCGGGCTCATGAAGATCGCGACACGGGTGCGACCGTCCTTCCACGGCATGATGCTCTGCACCACACCGTCGGCCGGGGAGATGACCCGGCCCGGGGCGATCTCGCGCTCGGGGTCCCGGAAGAACCACAGCATGCCGGCCGCCAGAGCGGTGGTCGGGACGGCGAGTGCTGCTGCCTTCTTGGAACGACGCGAGCGCGCCAGGCTCAGTGCGGCCGTGGCGACGGTCGGAAGAAGCCACGGCGATGCTCCGCGCGCAAGGCGACCACCGAGGAAGCCGTCGCGTGGTGCAGAGGTTTGGCTGTGGGGCATGGATGACCTTCGTAGCGGATGAGGCCGCGCTGGTTACGGGGGGACGGCGGCTTTTCCCGGGATGCTATCGGTTGCGAGCCACAACTGGGCAAGCCAGGAAGCGACATCAGGCTGTGAGGCTCGGCCGAAGAGTGCCTACGGGGTGTGATCTTCTTCGCGAAGAAAATACCCCCAATTAGGACACTTCGGATGTACTCAGCCTTGGAAGCGGTACTCCTCGAGCAGTCGGCGCCCAATGATCATTTTCTGGATCTCGGCGGTACCTTCGCCGATCAACAACATGGGAGCCTCGCGGTACAGGCGCTCGATCTCGTACTCCTTCGAGAACCCGTAGCCGCCATGAATGCGGAACGCGTCCTCCACGACTTCTTTGCAGTATTCGGAGGCCAGGTACTTGGCCATTCCCGCTTCGAGGTCGTTTCGTTCCCCGGAGTCCTTTTTGCGTGCTGCATTCACCATCATCGCATGGGCGGCTTCCACCTTGGTGGCCATCTCGGCCAGCTTGAACTGGATCGCCTGGTGCTGAGCGATGGGCTTTCCGAAAGTGTGCCGTTGCTGGGCGTAAGCGACACCCAGCTCAAATGCACGCTGTGCGACGCCGCAACCACGCGCCGCCACATTTACCCGCCCGACTTCGACACCGTCCATCATTTGGTAAAACCCTCGGCCGGTGGTGCCCCCCAGCACGCGATTGGCTGGAATACGTAGCCCGTCCATGATGAGTTCGGTGGTGTCGACCCCCTTGTAACCCATCTTGTCGATCTTCCCGGGGATGGTCAGGCCCGGCCGGACCTCGCCGAACCCGGGCTCCTTCTCCACCAGGAAGGTGGTCATCGACTTGTGCGGGGCCGTGCCCTCGGGATGACCTTCGTCACTTCGCGTGAGAACCGCCACAAGCGTTGACGTGCCGCCGTTCGTCAACCACATCTTCTGGCCGTTCAGGACGTATTCGTCGCCGTCCTTGACCGCCTTCGACGTGATCGCCGACACATCCGAGCCGAGCCCCGGCTCGGACATCGAGAACGCGCCACGCACCTCGCCGAGCGCCATCCGCGGCAGGAAGTGCTCCTTCTGCTCCTGCGTCCCGTGCTGCTTCAGCATGTAGGCCACGATGAAGTGGGTGTTGATGATGCCGGAGACCGACATCCAGCCACGCGCTATCTCCTCCACGCACAGCGCGTAGGTGAGCAGCGACTCGCCCAGGCCCCCGTACTCCTCGGGGATCATGAGACCGAACAGGCCCAGCTCCTTGAGCCCGTCGACGATCTCCTGCGGGTACTCGTCGCGGTGCTCCAGCTCGGTCGCGACCGGGATGATCTCCTTGTCCACGAAGTCCCGGACGGTGGAGAGGATCTCCTGTTGCACGTCGTTGAGGCCGTGGGTCTGGGCGAGTCGGCTCATGGTTACTTGCTCTCCCGAAGTTCCGGGCGGCCGGGCTGCTCGCCGCCGCGCTCCTTGATGTACGTCTCGGTGGGCACCATCACCTTGCGGCGGAACACGCAGACGAGCGTGCCGTCCTGCTTGTAGCCCTTGGTCTCCACGTGGACGATCCCGCGGTCGCTCTTGGACCGGGACGGCGTCTTGTCGAGGACCGTGGTCTCGCCGTAGATGGTGTCGCCGTGGAAGGTCGGCGCCACGTGCTTGAGCGACTCGATCTCCAGGTTGGCGATCGCCTTGCCCGACACGTCCGGGACCGACATCCCGAGCAGCAGGGAGTAGATGTAGTTGCCCACGACGACGTTCTTGCCGAAGTCCGTGGTGCTCTCGGCGTAGTTGCTGTCCAGGTGGAGCGGGTGGTGGTTCATCGTGAGCAGACAGAAGAGGTGGTCGTCGTACTCGGTGACCGTCTTCCCGGGCCAGTGCTTGTAGACGTCCCCGACGGTGAACTCTTCGTAGGTGCGGCCGAATTGCATGGTCGTCACGCCTCCGGGGCTTCGAACTTCGACGTGCGCCGCATGCCGGCCGCGCGTCCCTTCCCGGAGATGACCAGCGCCATCTTCCGGCTGGCCTCGTCGATCATCTCGTCGCCGAGCATCGCCGAGCCCTTCTTGCCGCCCGCCTCGGACGTGTAGTAGTCGTACGCGTCCAGGATCAGCTCGGCGTGGTCGAAGTCCTCCTGCGACGGCGAGAAGATCTCGTTCGACGCCTCGACCTGGCCCGGGTGCAGCACCCACTTGCCGTCGAAGCCGAGGGCCGCGGCGCGCTGGGCGACCTCGCGGTAGCCCTCCACGTTGCGGATCTGGAGGTAGGGGCCGTCGATCGCCTGGAGGTCGTTGGCGCGGGCCGCCATCAGGATCTTCATCAGGATGTAGTGGTAGGCGTCGGCGCCGTAGCCGGGCGGCTGCTCGCCGACGACCAGCGACTTCATGTTGATGGACGCCATGAAGTCGGCCGGGCCGAAGATGATCGTCTCGACGCGCGGGGAGGCCTCCGCGATCGCGTTGACGTTGTTCAGGCCCTTGGCGTTCTCGATCTGCGCCTCGATGCCGATCTTGCCGACCTCGAAGCCCATCGTCTTCTCGATCTGGGTGAGCAGCAGGTCGAGCGCGACCACCTGGTCGGCCGTCTGGACCTTCGGCAGCATGATGCAGTCGAGGTTCTGGCCCGCGCCCTCGACGACGGTCACGACGTCGCGGTACGTCCACTCGGTCGTCCAGTCGTTGACCCGCACGACGCGCGTCTTGCCCGTCCAGTCGCCCTCGTTGAGGAACTTGACGATGGTGTGCCGCGCCTCCGGCTTGGCGAGCGGCGCACAGGCGTCCTCCAGGTCCAGGAAGACCTGGTCGGCCGGCAGACCCTGGGCCTTCTCCAGGAAGCGCGGGTTGCTTCCCGGCACCGCGAGGCAGGAGCGGCGCGGCCGGAGACGGTTGACGGGGCTGGTCATGCGGGGACCTCCAACGGGTCGAGGTGGTTCGCTTTCCGGATCTCGTCGACGATACGGCCGATGATCTCCGTGATGCCGAAGTCCTTGGGGGTGAAGACGGCGGCGACACCCGCCCGCTTCAGTTCCTCGGCGTCGGCGTTCGGAATGATGCCGCCGACGATCACGGGGATGTCGGTGGCGCCCGCCTCGCGCAGCCGGTCCAGGACATCGGGCACCAGCTCGGCGTGCGACCCGGAGAGGATCGACAGGCCGACGCAGTGCACGTCCTCGGCGAGCGCGGCGGACACGATCTGGTCGGGGGTGAGGCGGATGCCCTGGTAGACCACCTCGAACCCGGCGTCGCGGGCCCGGACGGCGATCTGCTCGGCGCCGTTGGAGTGGCCGTCCAGGCCCGGCTTGCCGACCAGCAGGCGCAGCTTGCCGCCCAGCTCGTCCCCGGTGCGGCGGACCTTCTCGCGGACGAGGGCGAGAGGGGTGCCCTCCTCCGCGGTCACCGCGACCGGCGCCGAGGAGACGCCCGTGGGCGCCCGGAACTCGCCGAAGACCTCGCGCAGCGCCCCGGCCCACTCGCCGGTCGTGACCCCGGCGCGGGCGCACTCCAGGGTCGCCTCCATCAGGTTCTCGTCGCCGGCCGCGGCCTCCTTGAGGCGCTCCAGGGTCTGCTGGGTGGTCGGGTAGTGGAACGGGTCGCCCATGCCCTGGCGGTCCGTCGACTCCTGACGGGTGGTGCGCCACTCCTCGATGGCCGCGATCACGCCCGCCTCGACCCCGTGGTCCACCGTCATGATGGCGGTGTCCAGATCGGCGGTGAGCGGGTTCGGCTCGGTGCCCTCGTAGCAGTTCACACCGATGATCTTCTCCTCGCCGGCCTCGATCCGCGCCCGCCGCTCGGCGTGCGAGGAGACCAGCTGGGACTTCAGGTACCCCGACTCGACGGCGGCCATCGCGCCGCCCATCTCCTGGATCCGGTCGATCTCGGCGAAGGACTCGGCGACCAGTTCGTCGACCTTCTTCTCGATGACGTGCGAGCCCGCGAAGATGTCCTCGTACTCCAGGAGGTCGCTCTCGTGGGCGAGGACCTGCTGGATGCGCAGCGACCACTGCTGGTCCCAGGGCCGGGGGAGGCCCAGCGCCTCGTTCCAGGCCGGGAGCTGGACGGCACGGGCCCGCGCGTCCTTCGAGAGCGTCACGGCCAGCATCTCCAGGACGATCCGCTGGACGTTGTTCTCGGGCTGGGCCTCCGTCAGCCCCAGCGAGTTGACCTGCACGCCGTACCGGAAGCGGCGCTGCTTCGCGTTCTCGATGCCGTACCGCTCGCGCGTGATCCTGTCCCAGATCCGCCCGAACGCCCGCATCTTGCACATCTCCTCGATGAAGCGGACTCCCGCGTTCACGAAGAAGGAGATGCGGGCCACGACGTCCCCGAACTTCTCGGCGGGGACCTGCCCTGAGTCGCGTACGGCATCGAGAACGGCGATGGCGGTGGACATCGCGTACGCGATCTCCTGGACCGGTGTGGCCCCCGCCTCCTGAAGGTGGTACGAGCAGATGTTGATCGGGTTCCACTTGGGGATGTTCGACACCGTGTAGGCGATCATGTCGGTCGTCAGCCGGAGGGAGGGTCCCGGCGGGAACACGTGGGTGCCCCGCGACAGGTACTCCTTGACGATGTCGTTCTGCGTGGTGCCCTGGAGCGTGGCGATGTCCACGCCCTGCTCCTCGGCGACGACCTGATAGAGCGCCAGAAGCCACATGGCCGTGGCGTTGATGGTCATCGAGGTGTTCATCTGCTCCAGGGGGATGTCCTGGAACAGGCGCCGCATGTCACCGAGGTGGGACACCGGGACGCCGACCCGGCCGACCTCGCCGCGGGCGAGGATGTGGTCGGGGTCGTACCCGGTCTGGGTCGGCAGGTCGAAGGCGACCGACAGACCCGTCTGGCCCTTGGCGAGATTGCGGCGGTACAGCTCGTTGGACGCCTCGGCCGTGGAGTGACCGGCGTAGGTGCGCATCAGCCACGGCCGGTCCTTCTGACGCTCAGTCATGAGCCGGTGAACCTCCGTCGGTCAGATGTTGCGGAAGCGGTTGATGGCGTCGATGTGCTGGGCGCGCTTCTCGTGGTCGCGCACGCCCAGGCCCTCCTCGGGGGCGAGCGCGAGGACGCCGACCTTGCCCTGGTGGGCGTTGCGGTGCACGTCGTGGGCGGCCTGGCCGGTGTCCTCCAGGGAGTACACCTTCGAAAGGGTCGGGTGGATCTTGCCCTTGGCGATCAGGCGGTTGGCCTCCCACGCCTCGCGGTAGTTGGCGAAGTGGGAGCCGATGATCCGCTTCAGCGACATCCACAGGTAGCGGTTGTCGTACTCGTGCATGTAGCCCGAGGTGGAGGCGCAGGTGGTGATGGTGCCGCCCTTGCGCGTGACGAAGACGGAGGCGCCGAAGGTCTCGCGGCCGGGGTGCTCGAAGACGATGTCGATGTCCTCGCCGCCGGTCAGGTCGCGGATGCGCTTGCCGAAGCGCTTCCACTCCTTGGGGTCCTGGGTCTGCTCGTCCTTCCAGAACTTGTAGCCCTCGGCGCTGCGGTCGATGATCGCCTCGGCGCCCATCGAGCGGCAGATGTCCGCCTTCTGGTCGCTGGAGACGACACAGATCGGGTTGGCGCCGCCGGCGAGGGCGAACTGGGTGGCGTAACTGCCGAGTCCGCCGGAGGCGCCCCAGATCAGGACGTTGTCGCCCTGCTTCATGCCGGCGCCGTTGCGCGAGACCAGCTGGCGGTACGCGGTCGAGTTCACGAGGCCGGGTGCGGCGGCCTCCTCCCAGCTGAGGTGGTCCGGCTTCGGCATCAGCTGGTTGGACTTGACGAGCGCGATCTCGGCGAGGCCGCCGAAGTTGGTCTCGAAGCCCCAGATGCGCTGCTCGGGGTCGAGCATCGTGTCGTTGTGCCCGTCGGAGGACTCCAGTTCGACGGAGAGGCAGTGCGCGACGACCTCGTCGCCGGGCTTCCAGGCGTTGACGCCCGGGCCGGTGCGCAGGACGACGCCCGCGAGGTCGGAGCCGATGATGTGGTACGGCAGGTCGTGCCGCTTGGCCAGGTCGTTCGTGCGGCCGTAGCGCTCCAGGAACCCGAAGGTGGAGAGCGGTTCGAAGATCGAGGTCCACACCGAGTTGTAGTTCACGGAGGAGGCCATGACGGCCACGAGCGCCTCGCCCGGGCCGAGTTCGGGCACCGGGACCTCGTCCAGGTGGATCGACTTGCGCGGGTCCTTCTCGCGCGTGGTGAGTCCTTCGAACATCTCCGTCTCGTCCTTGTGCACGGTGATCGCGCGGTACGAGTCGGGGATCGGCAGAGCGGCGAAGTCGGCAGACGTGGCGGTCTGCGACTGAATCGCGTCCAGGATGTCCTTCACGGTGTTGCCTCCGGCGAAGAGCGTTGAGGGAACGCTGGTCGGGGTGTGGCTGTACTGGGGCTGCGGTGGTGCTGATGAGGGGTGTGCCGTCGGTTCGGCGGGGTGGTGCTCCGGCAGCGCTTGGTGTGGCGCGGAAGGGTGCCTGTGACGCAGGCGTCCGGGCGCGCGGGCCGTGGCTCGCGGGGACAGTCGGCTTCCGGAAGTTCTCCGTCCGCCGGCCGCCCGGACACCTTCAACGTATGGCACACCGTGACAGCTGGCAAGGCACTGCGTGCCATTGGTTTCGCTCAGATGAAATCTTTACTGTTCAGGCGAGCGATGATCGATCATTCGAGGTCAGGGCGGTGTTGTGGCTGGTCCGGGGGATCGATGATCGATCACTGGGGGAGAGGTGGGTGCGCCCGGGCATGAAAAAAGGCGTCTGACGTGGCACTGCGTGCCATGTCAGACGCCTGGGGGGTCTTGTCCACGGGTGCGGGTGGGTGGGGGCTGGTCGCGCGGTTCCCCGCGCCCCTGAGGGGAGGCTGCGCGCAGCGCATGCCTCAGGGGCGCGGGGAACCGCGCGAGAAGCGGCCACCGGCCGTCAGTCGGGCGACGGGCCGCCTACCGGTCGCGCAGGGCTTCCTCGATGGTGCGCATGACCTCGGAGAGCGGCGCGTCGGTGCGGGCCACCGTCACCAGTACCTCGCCCGAGCGGGACACCTGCGCCGCCGGGACGGCCTCGGCGGCGGGCGTGCGGCCGGCGCCGATCCCGGTGCCGAACGTGCGCCGCACGATGGCGAACGCGTGGTCCAGCTGCGTCTCCACGTCACCCTGCCCACCGGCCCGCAGCCAGCGCCGCAGCACGTGATTGTGGGCGGTCACGACGGCGGACGCGGCGACCTCGGCGAGCAGCGGATCGTCGTTGCCGTCGTGGTGCGCCTCCTCGTCGAAGTGCCCGAGGAGATAGCGCGTGAAGAGCCGCTCGTACCGCGCCACCGAAGCGATCTCGGCCTCGCGCAGCGTCGGCACCTCGCGGGTCAGTCGGTACCGCTCGACGGCCACCGTCGGCGACGACGCGTACATCTTCATGACTTCCTTGATGCCGCGGCACACCGTGTCCAGCGGGTGCTCGTGCGGCGGCGCCGCGTTCAGCACGGCCTCGGCGCGCACCAGGGTGTCGTCGTGGTCCGGGAAGATCGCCTCTTCCTTGGAGCGGAAGTGCCGGAAGAAGGTGCGGCGCGCGACCCCGGCCGCCGCGGCGATCTCGTCGACCGTCGTCGCCTCGTACCCCTTGGTGGCGAAGAGCTCCATCGCCGCGGCCGCGAGCTCGCGGCGCATCTTGAGCCGCTGCGCCGCGGCCCGGCTGCTCGCCGCGCTCTCCGGAGCCTCCGAGCCGCCGGAAACGGCGCTCGTGGCGGATGTACGGGAGGACCGGTCGGCCTTGGCAGCGGGCGTCATGACCCGAACGTACTGCATGTACGTTCCCATACGCTCCCCGGTTGACGGGCCGCCCGACGCTCCGAGCAGCCCGCCCCAACCGGCCCCCGACTCCGCTCCCGGCTCAGCGCCGGGCATATTCGCGGAAGCCACGGCCGGTCTTGCGGCCGAGGCAGCCCGCGGCCACCAGGTGCTCCAGGAGCGGCGCGGGCGCGAGGCCCGGGTCGCGGAACTCGCGGTGCAGCACCTTCTCGATGGCGAGCGAGACGTCCAGGCCGACCACGTCGAGGAGTTCGAACGGGCCCATCGGGTAGCCGCCGCCGAGCTTCATCGCGGCGTCGATGTCGTCCAGCGACGCGTAGTGCTCCTGGACCATCTTGACCGCGTTGTTCAGGTACGGGAACAGCAAAGCGTTCACGATGAACCCGGCGCGGTCGCCGCAGTCCACGGGGTGCTTGCGCACCTTCAGGGTCAGATCGCGGACCGTCGCGTGCACGTCCTCGGCCGTCAGCACGGTCCGCACGACCTCGACGAGCTTCATCGCCGGCGCCGGGTTGAAGAAGTGCATCCCGATCACGTCCTGCGGCCGCGAGGTGGCCCGGGCGCAGGCGACCACCGGCAGCGAGGAGGTGGTCGTCGCCAGGATCGCGCCCGGCTTGCACACCTTGTCGAACACGGCGAACAGCTGCTGCTTGATCTCCAGGTCCTCGGCGACGGCCTCGAGGGCGAGGTCGACATCGGCGAAGGCGTCGTAGGAACCGGCCGGGGTGATCAGGGCGAGGGTGGCCTCGGCGGCCTCGGCCGTCATCCGGCCCTTGTCGACAGAGCGCTTCAGGGACTTGCCGATCCGGGCCTTGGCCGTCTGGGCCTTCTCCTCGCTGCGGGCCGCGAGCACGACCGCGTACCCGGCCTTCGCGAACACCTCGGCGATCCCCGAGGCCATGGTCCCCGAGCCCGCGACGCCGACGGACGCGACGGTGCGGAACGGCGCGGCGATGGCGTCGGTCAGCGGCGTCAGCGCGTCCCGCACCACGACCGAGCTGCCCGGCTCCTCGTACGTGTAGAAGCCGCGGCCCGTCTTGCGCCCGGTCAGACCGGCCTCGCTGAGCTGCTTGAGGATCGGCGCGGGGGCGTGCAGCCGGTCGCGCGACTCGGCGTACATGGCGTCGAGGACGGTCCGGGCGGTGTCGATCCCGATCAGGTCGAGCAGCGCGAGCGGGCCCATCGGCAGCCCGCAGCCGAGCCGCATCGCGGCGTCGATGTCCTCGCGGGAGGCGTACTTGGCCTCGTACATCGCGGCGGCCTGGTTGAGGTAGCCGAACAGCAGCCCGTCGGCGACGAAACCCGGCCGGTCGCCGACGGCCACCGGCTCCTTGCCCAGTTCGAGCGCCAGGTCGGTGACGGCGGCCACGGCGGCCGGCGCGGTGAGCACGGAGGAGACGATCTCGACGAGCTTCATCGCGGGCGCCGGGTTGAAGAAGTGCAGACCGAGGACCCGCTCGGGGCGCGCGGAGTCGGCGGCGAGCCGGGTCACGGACAGCGCGTTGGTCCCGGTCGCGAGGATGGCGTCGGGGCGCACGATCCCGTCGAGCGCGCGGAAGATCTGCTGCTTGATCTCGTACGACTCCGGGGCGACCTCGATCACGAGGTCGGCGTCGGCCACCGCCTGCAGATCGGTGAACGTACGGAACCGCGCGAGGAGGTCGGCCCGCTCCCGCTCGGTGAGGTGCTCCCGGCGCACCGCACGCGCCGTGGAGGCCTCCAGGGAGGCGACGGCCTGCGCGGTGGCGGCCTCGCTGATGTCGATGCCGATGACCTCGCGGCCGGCACGGGCCAGGACCTCGGCGATGCCGGTGCCCATGGTGCCGAGGCCGACGACGGCGACCGTCGGAAAAGGGGCGGTACGGGACAGAGGAGCGTCCATCCGGGGACTCCAGGAAGTGAGGGTGACGACGAGGGGCGCACACGGCGACGCCAACGGGCGTGCGGCGTACGGGAGATGAGCGGGCGATGCGGATGCCCGGACCCATGTGAGGAGAGCCACGCGCGAAGAACCACGCGCGGCGCGGAGGTGGAACCGACCGGCCCTGTCCCAAGCCGTGTCGTACCGAACCGACGAACACTCACGGCGGCTGCGTCACCAGGCCACCGGGAGGTGTGCTGCGGGAAGTGTGCCCCGCTCACTTGAGATTAACCGGCGAGTAACGAGCGCGCCAGCCCTCGTCGTTGACGAGTCTGTGTGATCTACGTCGCCGCAGGCCCGGTGGGGCTTAGCCTCGATGCATGGACGAAGAGTCGCGAACGGTGACAGAGCGCATCCGGAAGGAATCCGGCGGGACCCCCGCCTTCGAGCAGCTCGCCGCCACGGACGACCTGGATGCGCTGGCCGCGGTGCTCACGGCGCCGGAACAGCCGTTGTGGGCGCGTGAGTTCGCCGCCCATCGGCTCGGCACAGCGGGTGACCGCCGGGCCTTCGAGTCCCTTGTCCTGCTGCTCAATCACCGCGATCCCGAGCGCTGCGCGGGCGCCGCGCACGCCCTCGCCGCCCTCGGCGACCCGCGCACGGCCCGCGCCGCGGCGGCCCTCGCCACGAACGAACTGCGGGTGGCCTACGCCCTGTACCCGGTCCGCCTGCTGACCCAGCTGCGCGCCCCCGAGTCCGCCCCGGCCCTGATCACCAATCTGCGCCGCCGCCTCGCCCCGCACGATCCGTACCGCAAAGTGGCGCTGGCCTGTGTCGAGGGGCTCGGCAGCCTCGCGGACCCGCGGGCCCGTGACGTCCTCAAGGAGGCGGCCACGCATCCGCGGCTCGCGATGGCGGCGGAGGCGGCGCTGGCCCGGCTGCCCCAGGGATAGGCCTCGGTCGGCCGGCACGGCGGCGGGGAGGTGGGTGGGGCGGGGTCGTCGTGCCCCGCCCCACCCGAGCCCCCCAGCCCTGGGTCAGCGGGTCCGGAAGCCGAGCAGCCGGTGCAGTGCCGCGCCGCTCGTCGCCCCCGGGGACGCGGCCTCCCGGGTCGCCGGCGGCTTCGGGTCGGGCAGCTTCCGGCACACCGCGTCGGCGGTGCCGTGGCCGCGCGGCACCTTCCCGGTCGCCAGGTATGCGGACAGGTACCCGTCCAGACAGGTGCTGCCGCTGAGCGTGATCCCGTGATTGCCGCCGCCCTGCTCCACCACGAGGCTGGAGCCGCGCAGCAGCTCATGGACCCGCACGCCGCCCTCGTACGGGGTCGCCGCGTCGTCCGTCGCCTGGAACAGCAGCGCCGGAGGCAGCGCGTCGTTGCCGACGTCGGTCCGCTCCAGCGGCGGGATCGGCCAGGAGGCGCACGGCGCGTTGTACCAGGCGTTGTTCCAGGTGGAGAACGGCGCCTTCGTGTTCAGCGCCGCGTTGTCCCGGTGCCACCGGCGCCAGTCGCGCGGCCAGCGGGCGTCCCGGCACTGCACGGCCGTGTAGACGCTGTAGCCGTTGTCGCCGGCGGCGTCGACCTCGCCGAAGGTCTGGTACGCGGCGACGAGCGAGTCCGCGTCCTTCTTGTTCACGTACGCGGAGAACGCCTCGGCGAGCTGGGGCCAGTAGCCGTTGTAGTAGCCGCCGGGCAGGAACGTGTCCTCCAGTTCGCCCGCGCCGACGGTGCCGCCCGCCGGTTTCCTCGTGACCGCGTCCCGCATCGCGTACCACTTGGCCTCGACCGTGGCCGGGTCCTTGCCCAGGTCGTAGGTCGCGTCGTACTTGGCGACCCACGCCATGAAGGCCTGGTGGCGGGCGTTGAAGGCGAGGTCCTGGTCGAGGTTGTCCCGGTACCAGGCCCCCTCGGGATCGACGATCGAGTCCAGGACGAGCCGCCGCACCCGCTGCGGGAAGTACTTGGCGTACACGGCGCCCAGATAGGTGCCGTACGAGTAGCCGAAGTAGTTGATCCTCGGCGCGCCGAGCGCCGCCCGGATCAGGTCCATGTCCCGGACGGTGCTCACCGTGTCGATGTACGGCAGCACGTCGGGGTACTTGGCCGCGCAGGCGCGCGCGAACGCCTCCGCGCGCTTCTTCCCGGTCCGCTCGATCGCCTGCGTCGTCGGCACGCTCGGCGGGCGCACCGGATCGAAGTGGCCGGGCGCGCAGTCCAGCGCCGGCTGGCTCTTGCCGACCCCGCGCGGGTCGAAGCCGATCACGTCGTACTGCGCGGCGACCTTCTTCGGCAGGCCCGACGCCACGAACCCGGCGAACGAGAGCCCGCTGCCGCCGGGGCCGCCCGGATTGACCAGAAGCGGTCCCTGCGAGGTCTTCGCCGTGTGCGGGATGCGCGACAGGGCGATGCTGATCCGCTGCCCGTAGGCGTTGTCGTGGTCGAGCGGGACGCGCAGCGACGCGCACTGCATGCTCGGGTACGCCTCGGTGGCGCACTTCTTCCAGACCGGCGCGGGGGCGGCGGCCGGGGCGGGCGAGGCGTGGGCGGCGCTCGCGGCCGGAGCCGTCACGACGGTGCTCGCGGCAAGGGCCGCGATGCCGCACAGGGCGGCCGCGCTTCTTTTCATGGGGTCTCCCGGGGCACAGGGGCACGGACCGTGGGCTCACGGTCGTGTCGGATGTTCCCGGAATCCCCGCGCGAGAGGAGCGCTCCCGCCGAACGTGACCCGTTTGCAGCTACGCCACGCGTACGTGGCCGACGCCCGGCTCCTCGGCCGGGGCGCCGGCCGATGTCCGTCTCCGGGCGGCGGCGGTGTCCGTCAGCCGACGACGGTCCAGGTGTCGCCGCCCGCGAGCAGCGCCGCCAGGTCGCCCTTGCCGTGCCGCTCGATCGCCGTGTCGAGCTGGTCGGCCATCAGGGTGTCGTAGACCGGGCGTTCGACGGACCGGAAGACGCCGATGGGGGTGTGGTGCAGGGTGTCCGGGTCCGCGAGCCGGGAGAGGGCGAAGGCCGCGGTGGGGGACGCGGAGTGCGCGTCGTGGACGAGGACGTCGGCCTCGTTCTCGGGGGTCACGGCCACGACCTTCAGGTCGCCGGTGCCCCGGTCCCGCACCACCCCCTTGCTCAGACCGCCGCCGAACCGGATCGGCTGCCCGTGTTCGAGCCGGATCACCGCCTCCTCGGCCTGTTGCGTGTCCTTGAGGACCTCGAAGGCGCCGTCGTTGAAGATGTTGCAGTTCTGGTAGATCTCGACCAGGGCCGTGCCGGGGTGGTCGGCGGCGGCGCGGAGCACGGAGGTGAGGTGCTTGCGGTCGGAGTCGACGGTGCGGGCGACGAAGCTCGCCTCGGCGCCGATGGCCAGGGACACCGGGTTGAAGGGCGCGTCGAGGGAGCCCATGGGGGTGGACTTGGTGATCTTGCCGACCTCGGAGGTGGGGGAGTACTGGCCCTTGGTCAGGCCGTAGATCCGGTTGTTGAACAGGAGGATCTTGAGGTTGACGTTGCGGCGCAGGGCGTGGATGAGGTGGTTGCCGCCGATGGAGAGTGCGTCGCCGTCGCCGGTGACGACCCAGACGCTCAAGTCCCGTCGGGAGGAGGCGAGTCCGGTGGCGATGGCGGGGGCGCGGCCGTGGATGGAGTGCATCCCGTACGTGTTCATGTAGTACGGGAAGCGCGAGGAGCAGCCGATGCCGGAGACGAAGACGATGTTCTCCTTGGCGATGCCGAGTTCGGGCATGAAGCCCTGGACGGCGGCGAGGATCGCGTAGTCGCCGCAGCCGGGGCACCAGCGCACTTCCTGGTCCGACTTGAAGTCCTTCGCCCGGAGCTTGAGTTCAGTCTTCACGCAGCGCCTCCTCCACCATGCGAGCCAGTTGTCCAGCCTTGAACGGCATGCCGTTGACCTGGGTGAGCGCCCGCACGTCGGTCAGGTACCTCGCGCGCAGCAGCGTCGCCAACTGCCCCAGGTTCATCTCGGGCACGATGACCCGCTCGTACCGGGCGAGGACCTCGCCGAGGTCGGCCGGGAACGGGTTGAGATGGCGCAGGTGGGCCTGCGCGACCGACTTCCCGGCTGCCCGCAGCCGGCGTACCGCCGCCGTGATGGGCCCGTAGGTGGAGCCCCAGCCCAGCACCAGGGCGCGGGCGCCGCGCGGGTCGTCGACGTCCAGATCGGGAACGTCGATGCCGTCGACCTTGGCCTGCCGGGTACGGACCATGAAGTCGTGGTTGGCGGGGTCGTACGAGATGTTGCCCGTGCCGTCCTGCTTCTCGATCCCGCCGATCCGGTGCTCCAGACCGGGCGTGCCGGGCACGGCCCACGGGCGGGCCAGGGTGTGCGGGTCACGCTTGTACGGCCAGAACACCTCGCTGCCGTCGTCCAAGGTGTGATTGGGGCCCTGCGCGAACGGGACGCGGAGGTCCGGGAGTTCGTCGGCCTCGGGGATGCGCCACGGCTCCGACCCGTTGGCCAGGTATCCGTCCGAGAGCAGGAAGACCGGCGTGCGGTACGTGACCGCGATCCGCGCCGCCTCCAGGGCCGCGTCGAAGCAGTCGGCGGGTGTGCGGGGTGCGATCACCGGGACCGGCGCCTCACCGTTGCGCCCGTACATGGCCTGGAGGAGATCGGCCTGCTCGGTCTTGGTCGGCAGGCCCGTGGAGGGGCCGCCGCGCTGGATGTCCACGACGAGCAGCGGGAGTTCGAGTGAGACCGCGAGCCCGATCGTCTCCGACTTCAGCGCCACACCCGGCCCCGAGGTCGTCGTGACGGCGAGACTGCCGCCGAAGGCCGCGCCCAGGGCTGCCCCGATGCCCGCGATCTCGTCCTCCGCCTGGAAGGTGCGCACGCCGAAGTTCTTGTGCTTCGACAGCTCGTGCAGGATGTCCGAGGCCGGCGTGATCGGGTACGAGCCGAGGTAGAGCGGCAGGTCCGCCCGGCGGGACGCGGCGATCAGGCCGTAGGACAGGGCCAGGTTCCCGGAGATGTTGCGGTAGGTGCCGGCGGGGAAGGCGGTGGCGGCCGGGGCCACCTCGTAGGAGACGGCGAAGTCCTCGATCGTCTCGCCGAAGTTCCAGCCGGCGCGGTAGGCGGCGATGTTGGCCTCGGCGATGTGCGGCTTCTTGGCGAACTTCCGCTTCAGGAAGGCTTCCGTGCCTTCCGTCGGCCGGTGGTACATCCAGCTCAGCAGGCCCAGCGCGAACATGTTCTTGCTGCGCTCCGCCTCCTTGCGGGACAGGTCGAACTCCTTGAGCGCCCCCACCGTCAACGTGGTCAGCGGCACCGGATGGACGTGGAAGCCGTCCAGTGAACCGTCCTCGAGCGGATCACCGTCGTAGCCGACCTTCCGTAGCGCCCGCCCGGTGAACTCGTCCGTGTCGACGATGATCTCCGCGCCGTGCGGCAGGTCGTCGACGTTCGACTTCAGCGCGGCCGGATTCATCGCCACGAGCACGTCCGGAGCGTCACCGGGGGTGAGGATGTCGTGGTCCGCGAAGTGCAGTTGGAACGACGACACCCCGGGCAGGGTGCCGGCCGGGGCACGGATCTCGGCCGGGAAGTCGGGCAGCGTCGACAGGTCGTTGCCGAACGACGCGGTCTCCGCTGTGAATCGGTCACCGGCGAGCTGCATGCCGTCCCCGGAGTCTCCCGCGAACCTGATGATCACGCGGTCCAGCCGGCGGACCTCCTTCCCTTCCGGCGCCTCACGACTCACCGCATCTGCTGAGGTCATGTACTCGTTCCCTCTCCCTCGGGCGATGTCAAGATCAGGTCTTGCGCCCGCCGCCCATAAGCTGGCCGATTCATCTCTGCTTCTTCATAAAACAACTCGATAGGGTGCCTTTTTGGCTGAGAACGTGTGGTCCCCGGTCGGGTGGGGTGACCAGGCACACGTATACATCGTACGCGCAAACGTGTACGATGTATCAAAAGTGTCTTATGTGACCGTAGGGGGCGGGTTGGCCAGTTAGGCTGGGTGTGTCGGGCGCGTTGTCGCCTGCGAAAATCGACAGAAACCCGGAGCGCGTGACCGGCCTTCATCTCGGTGGAGTTTATGCGGGGCGAACCCCAATTTGTATCGGCAGTGTTTCCCATTTGTTGGTTTCCGTTATTCGCTGGCGTCGGCCGTTGAATCTTTGCGGGTCGACTGTCCGGGCTGTACGCTCTACGGGAACCGTATTCCCTATGGCTTGGTGCGACGCTCTGATTTATCGGATGAATATGGGGGATTTTACGGATGGGGCATCAGACCATAACGCTAGTGGAATCGCGAATTCCGCAACAGCTCGCCGGCCGGGGTGGGCCCGCCAGATTCGAGGAGAAGAGAGCGCGCAGGGCGCTGCGCGTGCTCGCGGTCGAGAGCGAGCCCCAGGTCGCCAAGGCGCTCATCCGCGACCTGGCCCGGCACGGGTACCAGGCGGAGAGCGTGCCGACCGGCGCGCAGGCCCTGCGGAAGTACCGGAGCGCCGACCTCGTCCTCGTCGACCTGGACCTGCCGGACCTCGACGGCGTCGAACTCTGCCGCAGCATCCGGGCCGTCTGCGACGTTCCGATCATCGTCGTCACGGCGCGTGACTCGGAGCTGGACCGGGTGATGAGCCTGCGCGCCGGTTCGGACGACTACGTGACCAAGCCCTACAGCCTCGCCGAACTGATCGCCCGGATCGAGGCCGTCATGCGCCGGGCTCTGCGGCAACCGGTGTCCGCCCCGGAGGCCATTACCGTCGGACGGCTCGGTATCAACCCGGGCGCCCGGCAGATCAGCCTCGACGGCCGGCCCGTAGAGGTGACACGCAAGGAATTCGATCTGCTGTATCTGCTCGCCTCGCGCCCCGGCAGTGTCGTCACCCGTAAACAAATCATGGCGCAGGTCTGGAGGGATTCCCGGTCGGAGCCGGGCCGCACCATCGACACACATGTCAGCAGCTTACGAAGCAAGCTGGGATCGAGTAGCTGGATCATCACCGCCCGCGGCGTCGGATTCCGCATGGGCCACGCCTGATTCTCCGGGACGTCATCCCGGGTTGTCCCGGGCGGCGAATGCCCCTTCCAAGGGATTCACCCTGCCAGCCGATTCGAACCCGGCCAGGGCAGATCCCGGAGCAGCGAGCGAATTCGGGGACACCCGGTCAACGGCGACCGGTGCTCCTCCCCGTCCGGGCCCGTCGTGACGTACCGACGGGACGGTTGACCATTCCACGAATTTCTCCGTGGGGCGTGCTCATGCCGCGCCACGCCACCCCGGCAGCGGGCCCGAGGCCCATGACGTGACCGTCCTGCGCCGGGTCGAGGACAGCGGCCACGGAGCCCTGCCACGAGAGCCCGCGCCCGTTCCTCGCGTCGCCCGGACGGCGCGCGTGGAGGTGAGGACGGTGGAGAGCGCGACCGCGACCGCGGCGACCTCCTCGGCCGTGGGGGCGCCGCTGACGATGCGCCAAGAAGTGGCGGCCTGCGTCCGGGAGGCGTCCGCCCCGGTGTCTTCCTCTGCTGTCATCGGTTCCTCTCCCTGCGACGTGATACGGCCCCCCGCAACCCGTGTCGGGTTCCGGAGGGCCGTGTGGCGAATCCCCTGTGTCAGACGCGCGAGCGGCGGATGACCTCCAGCGCGGCCACCGCGACGAAGCCGACGAACAGATGCATCGTGATCAGCGTGGCGGCGGTGCCGCCGTCGGTGTCCAGAGTGAGCGGACCGATGGCGGTGAGGACCGCCACCACGCCGCTCACGACCTGGCCCACCCGCAACAACACCGGCTTCCAGCGCGCGAGGAGCACGACGGCCGTGATGCCGATCGCCGGCGCGACGACCGACATGAAGATCACGTCACCGGCACCGATGTCGTCGGACTTGCCGTTGAGCTTCAGGGCCAGCGACGCGCCGGCCGCGTCCCCGATGTACAGGACGATCAGATTGACGACCGCGGCGAGGACGGCGGCCCCCGCCACGGCCTGCCACGTGGTCGGTGCCCGCCGCCGTGGAGCGGTATCGGTGGCAGCGGGATTACTGCTGGTCATGGAGGCCTCCGGGCTGTCGTGCCGCGCCGGGAGCGGGGACGGCCCGGGGCCCGGCGCGGTGTTCGTCGAGATGGGGGTGTGCGCTTCCGGCGCGAGGACCGACCGCCTGAACGGTGTGTCAGGAGGGGGTCAGAGACAGACTGTGCCGGAAGACGTTCTTGGGGTCGTAGGTGTTCTTCACCCGCTGCAACCTCGGGTAGTTGTCCTTCCAGATGAGCGAGTACCAGGGCACCCCGGACGTGTTCTGCGCCGGGTCGCGCATGTCGACGTCCGGGTAGTTGATGTAGCCGCCGTCCTGCTGGTCGTTGGGCACCGGGAAGCCACCGGTCGCGCCGTGGACGTTCTTGCGGAGCGTGCGCAGCCACTCGACCTCGACCGCGTCGTCGGCCGGCACGGCCCAGTTGTTGGAGTACCAGAGCTTGATGACGGAGTCCCGCTGCGCGATCGCCCTCGCCGACGACGGCAGGGTGTTGATCTGGCAGCCGTACGCCGCGAGATACACCAGGCCGACACCATTGTGGGTCGGGTCGGTCAACGAGCGGTAGATCGCGCCGATCTGAGTGGCCGTCAGCGGCTTGCGCAGATGGCCGCCCATGGACTTCTGGCGCGAGTAACCGGCGGAGTCGGCGGTCGGCTCCAGGGCGATCTCCAGCCAGGTGCCTTCCTTGACGTCGATCGTCGGCTGCACCCCGACGCCCGCGTTCACCGCGCTGATGTAGTCGTCGTGCAACTGGGCGGTGTTCGGCAGCGTCGCGTCCATGCGGATCTCCAGCTGGACCGTCTGCGCGAGCGACGAGTGCAACTGCAGCGAGCTGTGCAGCACCTGGTACGGGGAGCCCGGCGCGCTGTTCGCGGCGTGCCAGGCGTTGTGGTTCATCACCAGACGCGTGAAGGCCGCCTCGGTGAGCTGCGCCCAGGGCCACGTCACGTAGGTCTCGCGCATCCGCGCGGGCGGCTTGGGCAGCAGCGAGGAGGGGCCGCCGGTGGCGCCCGGACTGCGGAACCAGAACCGCGTCACGATGCCGAACCCGCCGCCCCCACCGCCGGTGTGCGCCCACCACAGCTCGCGGTGGGGGTCGTTCGCCTCCCGGGTGGCGACGATCGTACGAGCCCTGCCGCGGCTGTCCGCCACGACGATCTCGATGGCGTACAGGTGGTCCACGACCAGGCCGAAGCGACGGGACAGCGGGCCGTATCCACCACCGGAGACATGGCCGCCGACGCCCACCTCGGGGCACACACCACCCGGGACGGTGACACCCCAGCCCTCGTACAGCGCCTTGTAGACCTCGCCCAGCCGGGTGCCGGCCTGGACGGCGAAGGCGTTCATCGCCGGGTCGAAGGTGACGCCCTTCATCTCGGACAGGTCGACGAGAAGCCGGAACTCGGGGTTGTCGACCAGGTTCTCGAAGCAGTGACCGCCACTGCGCACCGTGATCCGCCGGCGGTTGGCGATGGCCTGATTCACGGCCTTCTCCACCTGGGCGGCACTGTGCACGAGCCAGATCTCGTCCGGGGTGGCCGCGAAGCGGGAGTTCCAGCCGCGGTGCGTGAGTTCGGCGTAGCGGGCGTCACCCGGCCTGACGATCACCTCCGGGGCGACCTTGACGGTGGTCTGAGCAGCGGCGGGCAGTGCGGTGAACCCCGCGGTGGCACCGGCCACCGCTATCGCGGAGCCCAGAAAGTTGCGTCGGGAGAACATGTCAAGCCCTATCTGTACGGAGATATGGACAAATCGCCGCATTGGCGGATGCGTTCCGGGGGATGAAGTTCAGCCAACCAGGTCCCGGGACGCGTCACCATGGGCTTGACATGGATCTGTCCTGCCTCGATACCAGAATTGAGGTTCCGGTCGCTCGGGTCAGGTTTCCGAGGCGCTCGACACCGCCTCGCGCAGTGCCGCGAGCAGCGTCGCCTCCGGCTGGGACCCCGTCAGTGGCCGGAGCCCGTCGATGAAGAACACCGGCACACCGCTGACGCCGAGCCCCCGCACGCGGTCGAGTTCGGCCTGCAGCCGCTCTGTCTCGCCGGCCGTCGCCGGTGCCGCGGGACCCGAACCGGAGTCGTCCGCCGTGACACCGGCCTCCTCGGCGAGCCGGGCGAGCGTGGCGCGGTCACCGATGTGCAGTCCGTCCGTGAAGTGGGCGCGAAACAGGCGCTCCACCATCTGCTCGGCCCTGCCCTGCCGCGCGGCGCGGGCGATGAGCAGATGCGCCTCGAAGGTGCCGGTGGCCACGGCGTGTTCATAGCGAAGTTCCAGTCCGTCCGCGCCCGCCTGCTCGGCGAACTGGAGCGTCTGCCGCACGGCCTGCGGGCCGAACACCCGCTCCAGTACGGGGAGCAGGGGCTGCCCCTCGGTGCCCGCGCCCGGCGCGAGTTCGAAGGGCAGGAACTCCACCTGGACGGGGTGGCCCTCGGCGCGCAGCCGGTCCGCCGCACGGGTGAAGCGGGTGTAGCCGAGATAGGAGTGCACGCAGATCACGTCCAGCGCGATCCGTACCCGCACCGTCGTGGCCGTCGGCGGTTGCTTCTCCACAGAGATCGTCTCCCTCGTACTGATCGGGGCAAGTGCCCTCTCACTGTGGCTGATTGCCGTGTTTGCGCGACGGAAGATCGGCGTGTTTCGTATGCAGCATGGCCAGGGATCTGATGAGGACTTCGCGGGTCTCGGCGGGGTCGATGACGTCGTCGACCAGGCCGCGTTCGGCCGCGTAGTAGGGGTGCATCAGCTCGGCCTTGTACTCCTTGACCATCTTCTGGCGCATGGCTTCGGGGTCCGCGGCGTCGGCGATCTGGCGGCGGAAGATCACGTTGGCGGCGCCCTCGGCGCCCATGACCGCGATCTCGTTCGTGGGCCAGGCGTAGGTGAGGTCGGCGCCGATGGACTGGGAGTCCATGACGATGTAGGCGCCGCCGTAGGCCTTGCGCAGGATCAGGGAGATCCGCGGGACGGTGGCGTTGCAGTACGCGTACAGCAGCTTGGCGCCGTGGCGGATGATCCCGCCGTGCTCCTGGTCGACGCCGGGCAGGAAGCCCGGGACGTCGAGGAGGGTCACGATCGGGATGTTGAAGGCGTCGCACATCTGGACGAAGCGCGCGGCCTTCTCGGAGGCCTCGATGTCGAGGACGCCGGCGAGGGATTGCGGCTGGTTGGCGACGATGCCGACGACCTGGCCGTCGAGCCGGGCGAGGGCGCAGATGATGTTGCGTGCCCAGCGCTCGTGGATCTCCAGGTAGTCGCCGTCGTCGACGAGCTCCTCGATGACCTTGGTCATGTCGTAGGGGCGGTTGCCGTCGGCCGGGACCAGGTCGAGCAGGACGTCCGAGCGGCGGTCGGCGGGGTCGTCGGACTCCACCGTCGGCGGGTTCTCCCGGTTGTTCTGCGGGAGCAGCGAGATCAGGTAGCGGACCTCGGCGATGCAGGTCTCTTCGTCGTCGTAGGCGAAGTGGCACACACCGCTGGTCTCGGCGTGGACGTCGGCGCCGCCCAGGCCGTTCTGGGTGATCTCCTCGCCGGTGACCGCCTTGACGACGTCGGGGCCGGTGATGAACATCTGCGAGGTCTCGCGGACCATGAACACGAAGTCGGTCAGGGCGGGGCTGTAGGCCGCGCCGCCCGCGCACGGGCCGAGCATCACGGAGATCTGCGGGATGACACCCGAGGCCTTGGTGTTGCGCTGGAAGATGCCGCCGTAGCCGGCGAGCGCCGAGACGCCCTCCTGGATGCGGGCGCCCGCGCCGTCGTTCAGCGAGACCAGCGGGGCACCGGTCGCGATGGCCATGTCCATGATCTTGTGGATCTTCGTGGCGTGGGCCTCGCCCAGGGCGCCGCCGAAGATCCGGAAGTCGTGCGCGTAGACGAAGACCGTGCGGCCCTCGACCGTGCCCCAGCCGGTGATGACACCGTCGGTGTAGGGCTTCTTGGCCTCCAGGCCGAAGCCGACCGCGCGGTGCCGGCGCAGCTGCTCGACCTCGTTGAACGACCCCTCGTCGAGGAGCAGCTCGATGCGCTCGCGCCCGGTCAGCTTGCCCTTGGCATGCTGGGCCTCGGTCGCCTTGTCGCTGGGACCGGCCAGGGCCTGTGCGCGGATCGCGTGCAGCTCGGCCGTGCGCCCACGGGAGTCGGTGGGCTCGGCCGCGGCCAGGGGCCGGTCGTCCAGGGTGGTCATGGAAGTTCCTCCTCACGTGTGTCGCGTGCATCGAATGCAAAGGCGGGTGCGGGGCCCGGCATGTCGCCGCCGAGCACCGCCTCGGGCGGGAGCCGGCGCACCACGGTCCTGGGGGCCGGTCCCCTGAAAGCCGCGGACGCCGCGTGGCGGGGTCCGTACGGCACGTCGAGAACGCTCCAGCCGTCCGGCCGCGGCGGCGCGTCCGGTCCTCCCTCGCCGAGGTACACCTCGGACGTCCAGCCGCCCACGCCGACGCCGGTCCCTTTCAGGAAAGCCTCTTTGCGGGCCCAGAGCCGGGCGAAGAAGGGCGGCCGTTCCCGCGCGCCCAGGGCCGCCAACTCCCGCTGCTCGTAGGGGTGCAGCGCCGAACGGCAGAGCTCGACCCGCTCCGGGCCCGGCACCCGCTCGACATCGACGCCCACCGGGGCGCGGGCCACGCCGATGAGCACCGCGCCCCGGCTGTGCGACAGCGAGAAGTGCGGGGCGCCCGGCCCGGCGCCGGTCAGCACCGGGCGGCCGTGCGGACCGCCGCACCGGGGGCAGTCCGCACGGGCGAACGCCAGCTCCTTCGCCGGTGTCCGCAGGTACGCGCCCAGCAGCCGGCGCAGCGCGACGTGCGCGGCGACGTACAGCGCGCGGTCGGCGTGCCGCCGGAAGGCGTCCGCGCGGCGCCGCTCGCTCTCGTCGAGTTCGTCGAACGCGAGCGCCCCCTGCCGCGGCGGGGTCAACAACCACAGCTCCAACTCACCGTCACCGAGAAGGAGTTCACGGCTGGAGGGAGTTCTCATGTGGCGCGGTGGCGTACGTCGTCCAGCAGGGTGGCCTGCCGAAGCGTGTCCGCGCGCGGGGCGGACCCGGCGCGGACGGCGGTGACGAACGCGGCGACGGTGGCCGCTACCTGGTCGGCGGGCTCCAGCCGGATCTCCTCCGTACCGCCGCCCCGGTGCAGACCGATCGCGGGGACGAGGTCCGCCGGCGGGGTGAAGGCCCGGTCCACGGTGATCCGGCCCTCGCTGCCCCACAGTTCGTAGCGGGAGGCGTACGCGTGCTCCATGCCGAACGTGACGTGCGCGGTGACCCCGCCGGGCGTGGCCAGCAGCGCGGCACCGGACGTCTCGACCTCCCGCCCGGCGCCCCGGGTGAGGCGGGCGCCGACCACGTCGAGATCGTGGCCGAGGAAGTGCAGGGCGGCCCGCAGCGGATAGAGGCCGACGTCCGCCAGTGCGCCGCCGCCGAGTTCGGCGGAGTACCTGATGTCGTCGCCGGGGAACGGCGGGATGGCGAACTCCGCGCGCAGTACGCGGAGTTCGCCGATCCGTCCGTCGGCGACGAGGCGCCGCACCGCCTCGTGCCGGGGATGGTGGACGAACATGACGTTCTCCATCAGGGCCACACCCCGCTTCGCCGCGAGGTCCAGGAGCCGCTCGGTGCTCTCCGGGTCCAGGGTCAGCGGCTTCTCGGCCAGGACGTGCTTGCCCGCGTTCAGCGCCGACTCCACCCACGGGGCGTGCAGCGCGGCCGGCAAGGGCACGTACACGGCCTCGATGTCGTCGGCGCCGAGCAGTTCCGCGTACCCCTCGACCGGACGGCAGCCGAAGCGGTCGGCGACCTGTCCGGCCCGGGCCCGGTCGCGGCTGGCGACCGCGGCGAGCGCCAGATCGGGGGACGCGGCGAACGCGGGCAGCATCCGCCGCACCGCGATGTCCGCGCAGCCGAGCACCCCGATCCGCACCGGCCCGCTCATCGGGGGGCCGCCGTGGTGGCGTTGAGGCAGGCCAGCAGGGTGCGGCCCTGCACATTGAGGTAGTGGCCGTGGCGCACCAGCCAGGTGAGCTGGTCCGGCGTCACCCAGGCGTACCCGGCCGGCGGGTCGTGCGGGACGTCGAGGTCGTCGGCGTCGACGAGCAGATACCGGCTCTCGGCGTTGAGGAACCGGCCGCCCTCCTCCGAGTGCACGGCCTCGTACCGGACGCTGTCCGCCGGCGCCGCGAGCACGGTGTCGAGGAACGGCGGGCGCTGGGCGGCGGGCAGGTGGGCAAAGTTCCCGGGCGTGTACTGGACCGTGGGGCCCAGCTCGACCGTGTCCAGGAAGCCGCCCTCGACCCGGGCGTGCACCAGGACATGGGGGACCCCGTCGAAGGTGCGGGTCAAGAACGCGGTGACGCCCAGGCCCACCGGCTCGAACAGCGGCTGGGTCCAGCCGGTGACCTCGCGGTTGCCGGCCTGCACGGCGACCGCGACCACCTTGAA
This sequence comes from Streptomyces sp. HUAS MG91, assembly GCF_040529335.1. Taxonomy (GTDB): domain Bacteria; phylum Actinomycetota; class Actinomycetes; order Streptomycetales; family Streptomycetaceae; genus Streptomyces; species Streptomyces tabacisoli. The sequence continues at coordinate 6,979,678 of NZ_CP159534.1, forward strand.
GTACCGCCCCTCCTCGTGCTCGACGGTCATCTCGTCGCGCCGCCAGCCGGGAAGCCCGGCCAGCGGTACGCGCTCGGCGCGCACATCGTGCCGGGAGCGCTCGGCGGTGAACCAGGACAGCAGCTCGGCGTCGGACAGCAGGGCGCCGGGCGCCCGCTCCGGGACGGGCAGGCAGGACAGGACCGTACGCGCGTCCATGTTGACGACATTGTCACGGTGCAGGAGTTCCGCTATCTGCCCGAGGGTGAGCCAGCAGAAGTCGTCGAGGAGCGGCACCTCGTCGTCCGTCAGCACGATCATGTTCCGGTTGGACTTGTGGAAGAACCACGAACCGTGCTCGGACTGCAGGACGTCCGCGACGACCCGGCCGCGGCCCGGCCCGACGAAGTGCTCCAGGTACTTCACGTCCGCGCCCTTGTGGACCTTGGTGTAGTTGCTGCGGGTGGCCTGCACGGTCGGGGACAGCTGGAGCAGGTTCGGGTTGCCCGGCTCCATCTTCGCCTGCATCAAGAAGTGCAGGACCCCGTCGAACTCCTTGCCGAGGATGCCCAGGATGCCGACCTCGGGCTGCTTGATGACGGGCTGGTGCCATTCGGCGTACGGGCCGTCGCCGAGCGGCGCGCCCCGCTCGGTGACATGCAGGCCCTCGACCGTGAAGAAGCGGCCGCTGCGGTGTTCGAGGTTGCCGGTGGTCCCGTGGAACGACCAGCCGTCCAGTTCGGCGAAGGGGATCCGGTCCACGCGGAAGGTATTGGCACGGCCCCGCCCGGCGAGCCAGTCGGCGAAGCCGGCGGTCGTCAGATGGACGCCCCGGGTGGTGGCGGCCGACAGTGCGAGCCGGTCCGCCAGCAGCTTCACGTCTTCGCGCGGCTGAAGGGTGAGTGGCGGCATCGGAGAACTCCCTGTGTTCGACGGGGTGATGGATGAGACATGCCTGATGTCGTGACCTGCGGCTCGTCGGAGGCCGGTCGGCACCGGCCCCGGCGACGTACCCGTCACACGTAGAGGGACGCGGTGAAGCCGCCGAGGACCCGCCGGTGGTAGTCGGGCCCGAAGCCCATCCGCGCGACCTGCGGAACCAGGGCGCGCAGCTTCTCGGTGGAGATGACGTGCTGGCGGACACCCGTGTCGTGGAACTCCCTGCGCGCACCGAGCCCCAGGTCCCGCTCGAGATGGTCGACGATGTCCTCCACCGGCACCGCGAAGCCCGATGCCACGTTGACCGTCTCGGCGCGCAGGTCCGCGGCGAGGAGGCGGTCGACGACAGTGACGACGTCGCCCACGTCGATCAGGTCGCGGGCCGCGCCCCGGTGCACGCGGACCACACCCTCGCGCAACTGCCGCACCAGCGTGGGCAGCAACTGGTGTTCGGGCTGGTGGGGGCCGACCAGATGCCCCAGCCGGAGGATGACATGGTCGGCCCCGGTGCCGCGCAGCAGCTCCTCCAGGGCGAGTTTGTGCGCGCCGTAGGGGGTGCAGGGCGTCACCGGGACGTCCTCCCTGCCGGGCCCCTCGGCGAGCCCGTACATGCCGGTCGCCGCGGTGGAGAAGAACAGCAGCCGCCGCCCCTCGTCCGCGCACCGCTTGGCGACCTCGCCCACGAGTTGGGCCTCGCGGGCGAAGTCGGCGTCCGAGGTGCCGCTCGCCCAGGACACCCCCGCCGCCAGGGCCACGGTGTCCGGATGCCGGTCGGCCAGCGGACGCAGGTTCCGCGCCAGGAAACCGGTTCCCACGATGTCCATACGTCGATGTCCCGATCTGTGGAGGTTAGGGGGGCCGTTCAGCTCAGCCGCGCGCGGCCACGAACTCCTTGATCGAGGCGGTGACGTAGTCCAGCATCTCGTCGGTGAGCGCCGGGTAGACCCCGATCCAGAAGGTGTGCTCGGTGATGAGGTCGCTGTTGGTCAGCTCGCCCACGATCCGGTGCGGCTGGTCGATGTAGGCCGGGTGGCGGGTCAGGTTGCCCGCGAAAAGCCGGCGGGTGCCGATCTTGCGCTCCTCCAGGAAGTCCACCAGCTCGGCGCGGCGGAACGGCGCCTCGGGGTCCACGGTGATCACGAAGCCGAACCAGCTCGGCTCGGAGCGCGGGGTGGGCTCCGGCAGCAGCAGGCCCGGAACCCCGTCCAGACCCTCCCGCAGCCGCCGCCAGTTGCGCTGCCGGGCCTCGATGAAGGAGTCCAGCTTGGCCAGCTGGGTCAGGCCGAGCGCGGCCTGGATGTCGGTCGCCTTCAGGTTGTAACCGACGTGCGAGAAGATGTACTTGTGGTCGTAGCCGGCGGGCAGCGTGCCCAACTGGTACTTGAACCGCTTCAGGCACCGGTCGTTCTCGCCCGGCTCGCACCAGCAGTCCCGGCCCCAGTCCCGCAGCGACTCCACGACCCGGGCCAGGGCCAGGTTGGACGTCAGGACGCAGCCGCCCTCGCCCATGGTGAGGTGGTGGGCCGGATAGAAGCTGACGGTCGTCATGTCGCCGAACGTGCCGGTGAGCTTCCCGTCGTACAGCGAGCCGACCGCGTCGCAGTTGTCCTCGATGAGGAACAGGTCGTGCTCCTCGGCGAGTTGGGCGATCTCGGTGACCTCGAAGGGGTTGCCGAGCGCGTGGGCGATGATGATGGCCCGCGTCTTCGGGCCGATCGCCGCCGCGACCCGGTCGGCCGTCGCGTTGTACGTGGTGAGGTCCACGTCCACGAACACCGGTACCAGGCCGTTCTGCAGGATCGGGTTGACGGTGGTCGGGAAGCCCGCCGCGACGGTGATGACCTCGTCGCCCGGCTTCAGCCGCCGGTCCTCCAGGGTGTGCGAGGTGAGGGCCGACACCGCCAGCAGGTTGGCCGACGAACCGGAGTTCGTGAGGTGTGCCTTGCGGCGTTTGAGGCGCCGGGCGAAGGCCGACTCGAACTTGCGCGAGCTGGTCCCGGCGGCGATGCGCATCTCCAGCGCCGCCTCCACCAGCGCCGCCCGGTCGTTCTCGTCCAGGACGGCGCCGGACGGCCAGATCTCCGTCGTACCGGGCACGAACTCGCGGGCGGGGGAGACCTCCCCGTGGTACGCGCGGACGCCTTCGAGGACCAGGTCCTTGCGGTCGCTCATGATCGTTTCCCTTCTTCGGCCGGTGCGTCGGCCGTGATCCCGAGTGGGGTGGCGGGTAGCGGGTGCTCCGGCGGCAGTACGGAGGCGAGCAGCTCGTGCAGGGAGTCGTCGAGGCTGCGGAGCGGGCGCCAGCCGAGCAGGCGCCGCGCGCGGGAGACGTCCAGGCACTGCCGTGCGACGTCGGTGCGTGAGCCCGGCTGCTCGACGGCCTCGACCACGGGCAGGTCGAGGCCGCTGAGCGCGATCATCCGGTGGATCAGCCCGCGCATGGGTACGGCCGTGCCGCGGCCCACGTTGATCACCTGCCCGGCGACGTCCGCCTCCGGCGCGGTGATCGCGGCCAGCACCGCCACGGTGGCGTCGCGGGCGTCCACCAGGTCGCGGGCCGCGCGCAGCGCCGGAAGCCGCAGTTCGGCGGCCTTCTCGCCGCGCGCGTCGGCACGGGCGGCCGCGCCCAGGTGCGCCGCGACCCGGCCGAAGAGACTGCCTTCGGGGACCCCGGCGCCGATCACGTTGGCGAGCCGCAGCACCACGCCGTCCACCCCCTGCTCCCGGGCGCGCAGGACGGCCCGCGTGCCCTGGAGCTTGGTGCGGCCGTACGCGGTGACCGGCGCGGGCTCGTGGTCCTCGCCGGTGGCGGCGTCCGGGGCGCCCGCCCCGTACTCGTGGACGGTGCCCAGCTGGACCAGGCGTACCGGCGGACCGGGCAGCGCCACGAGCGCGGTGAGGACCCGCTCGACCAGCTCGGCGTTGCCCGCCGCCATCTGCGCCTCGTCGGCCTGCCAGGCACGGCCGGCCGCGTTGACCACGACGTCGGCCCCGGCCGCCGTGAGGACCGCCGCGATCTCCCGCGGCGACGCCGTCACCAGATCCAGGGCGCCGGCCGACACGCCGGAGGCGACGGCCGACGCGGAGAGCGCCGACGCGCCGCGGGAGACCAGGTGCACCCGGGCGCCGTCGGCGGCGCACGCCGCGCCGACGCGGCGGCCGAGGAAACCGGTGCCGCCGAGGACCACGACCGACAGCCCGGCCATGGACCGGGGCTCAGAGCGCATGGGCCGTTCCATGCTTGACGGCCTTCCACCAGTCGGGGTTGTCCCGGTACCAGGCGACCGTGTCGGCCAGGCCCTTCTCGAAGCCGGTCAGCGGCGCGTAGCCGAGCTCCTCCCGGATCTTCGACTCGTCGATCGAGTAACGCAGGTCGTGCGCCTTGCGGTCGGCGACGCGGCGGATCATCTCCTCGCCCGCCCCGGTCAGTTCCAGCAGCCGCTCGGTCAGGGCGAGGTTGCTGTACTCGTTGCCGCCGCCGATGTTGTAGATCTCGCCGGCCCGGCCCCCGTTGAGCACCAGGTGGATGCCCCGGCAGTGGTCGTCGACGTGCAGCCACTCGCGGACGTTGCGGCCGTCGCCGTACAGCGGGACTTGGCGGCCCTCCAGCAGGTTCGTGACGAACAGCGGGATGACCTTCTCGGGGTGCTGGTACGGCCCGTAGTTGTTGGAGCAGCGGGTGATCGAGAGGTCCAGCCCGTGGGTGCGCCAGTAGGCCCGCGCGACCAGGTCCGAGCTGGCCTTCGAGGCGGCGTAGGGGGAGTTGGGCAGCAGCGGCCACTCCTCCGTCCAGGAGCCCTCCTCGATCGAGCCGTACACCTCGTCCGTCGAGACGTGCACGACCCGCTCGATGCCGCTCTCCAGCACCGCGTCGAGCAGGGTCTGGGTGCCCAGGACGTTCGTACGGAAGAACTCGCCGGCGCCCTCCAGGGAGCGGTCGACGTGCGACTCGGCCGCGAAGTGGACCACGGCGTCGTGGCCGGGCACCAGTTCACGCAGCAGGTCGCGGTCGCACACGTCCCCGCGCACGAACACCAGCCGCTCGTGCGAGGCGGGCAGGTTCTCCCGGTTGCCCGCGTAGGTCAGCTTGTCCAGGGCGGTGACCTGGGCGCCCTCCCAGCCGCTGTACTTGTCGGCCAGCAGACCGCGTACGAAGTGCGAACCGATGAAGCCGGCCGCTCCGGTGACCAGGATCCTCATGCCGCGACCTCCACTCGGGTGTGATCTCCGACGACCAGGCAGTGATGGTCCGTGCCCGGGCCGGTGGTGCCGATGGACGCGGCGCGCCCGATCAGCGAGTCGCGCAGCCCGCGCACTCCGGTGACCGACGCCTCGTCCAGCGCGATGGAGCCCTCGAGCCGGCTGTCCGTCACCGCGCAGTCGCGCCCGACGGAGGTGTAGGGACCCACATGGCTGTCCTGGACGACCGTGCCCGCGCCGATGAGCGCGGGGCCCTCGATCCGCGAGCGCACGACGCGCGCCCCCGCCTCGATCACGACCTGGCCCACGAGCACGCTGTCGGCGTCGACCTGACCGTCGACGCGCGGGGCCAGACCGTCCAGGAGGTGGTTGTTGCACTCCAGGACGTCCTCGACCCTCCCGGTGTCCTTCCAGTAGCCGTCGTAGAGGCTGGCGCGCACGTCCGCGCCGGAGGCGACCAGCCACTGGACGGCGTCGGTGATCTCCAGTTCGCCGCGGGCGCTGGGCGCGATGGCCGCCACCGCCTCATGGATGGCGGCGGTGAAGAAGTAGACCCCGATCAGGGCCATGTCGCTGCGCGGCTGCGGTGGCTTCTCCACCAGGCGCAGCACCTCCCCGTCGGGGCCGAGTTCGGCGACACCGAACGAGCGCGGGTCGGGGACCTTGTGCACGACGACCTGGGCGGCCGGCCGCTTGCGGGTGAACTCCTCGGCGATCTCGGCGACGCCGTCGGGCAGCATGTTGTCGCCGAGGTACATCACGAAGTCGTCGTCGCCGAGGAAGTCGCGGGCGATGGACACGGTGTGGGCCAGTCCGCGCGGCGCGTCCTGGGGGATGTAGGTGACGCGCACGCCGAGCCGGGCACCGTCACCGAGCACGGCCTCGATCTCGTGGCCGCGGTCGCCGACGATGACGCCGACCTCACTCACCCCCAGCTCCCGCACGGAGTCGAGCACATGCACAAGGACGGGTGTGTTGGCGATGGGGATGAGTTGTTTGGGCATCGAATAGCTGAAAGGCCGCAGGCGGGTACCAGATCCGCCGGCGAGCACCAGAGCCTTCATCGAGAGGTCCTCTCGGTTCGTGTATTCATGCCGGTACGAGCGTGTCGAGCACGCTCGCGGGCGAGGGCATGGCGGCGATCTCCCGGGAGAGTTCGCGGGCCCGCTCGCCGTAGGTGTCCTTGGACAGAAGTTCCTGACAGGAGTCCGCGATCGCGTCGGCGGTGTCCTCGCCGGGCAGCAGCGTGATCGCGGCCCCGAGACCGGCGACGCGGCGGGCCGGCTTCTCCAGCACGGCGCCGCGCGGTACGAGCAGTTGGGGCACACCGGCGTTCAGTCCGGTCAGGGTGCTGACACCGCCCCCGTGGTGGACGAGCGCATCGCAGGTGGGCGCCACCACGTCGAGCGGCACCCAGCCGGCCCGGACGCCGGGCACGTCCTCGCGCAGCGCGTCGGCGACCGCGTCGGGCGCGGCGACGATCAGCTCGACGTCCCACGCGGCGAAGTCCTTGGCGAGACCGCGCAGGAAGGCGAAGTTCTGGTCGTAGCTCTCCTTGGCGACCCGGCTCCCGGACGTCACCAGGACGCGACGCCGTTCGCCTCGGCCGTACATCCAGGGTTCGAGGCGCCGCTGGGCGTTGGCCGGGACGTACCGCATCGGCCGGGCCGGGGCGGCGCCGGCCGGCCGCAGGCTCGGCGGGCAGATGTCGACGAACACATCGGGGTCGGGCAGCCGCTCCAGGCCGAACCCGGCGAGTTCCGGCCGGAGTTCGGCGTCCGCGCCGGGATGGATGCCGTCGGCCTCGATGGCGTCCCAGGTCTGCCGCACATGCGGTACGCCGAGGTGCAGGGCGAGCAGCGGGGCGACGTAACTCATCGTGCCGCCGACGATCAGCTCGGGCCGCCAGGCGCGGCAGAACTCCAGCATCCGCGGGAGGCTGGACGCGGCCATGCGGGCGAACCAGCGCCCGGTGAAGAGGGCCTGCTCGACCGGGTCGGAGGGGATCTCCTCGGGACGGCCGTCGCGGTCCGTGGTGATGAAGTGCCGGATCGGCAGATCGGTGGTGGCGACGCCGGGCAGCCCCGACGCGGTGATGACCGGGACCATGTCGTCGTTCGCGGCCATGACGACCTGGTGGCCCGCGTTGCGGGCGGCGGTGGCCAGGGGCGCCAGGGCGAAGACCGTCGCCGGGCTGCCCGCCGCCACGAAGAGCATTCTCACGCTGTACCCGCCTTGCTGAATCGGGGCAGGAGACCTGCCCGTACGGCCTCGGCCACGGTCGGCGCCTTCGCGTCCTTGTCCGAGATGAGGGGTGCCTGAGGGCAGTTCCAGGGCAGCGCGAGATCGGGATCGAGCGGGTTGATGTCGATCTGCGTGCCCGGCACGTACGCGGAGGAGACGACGTAGCAGATGCAGGCGTCGTCGCTGAGCGCGAGGAATCCGTGGCCCACGCCCTCGGGGACGTAGAGGGACGTGCCGGAGTCCGCGTCGATCTCGTTGACCCGGTGCTCCCCGAAGGTCGGGGAGCCGATCCGCAGGTCCACCACGATGTCCCGCAGCACACCGCGTACGCAGGTGATGTACTTGGCCTGCCCGGGGGGTATGCGCACACTGTGGATGCCGCGCAGGGTGTGCCGTCTCGACACGGAGTAGTTGATCTGCCGGGGCTGGAAGGCGACTCCGGTCACGCTCTCCAGCACGTCGCCGCGCCAGGACTCGTAGAACGTCCCGCGCTCGTCCGGAATCTGCTCGGGCGTGATCAGGTAGGTGCCGGGGATGGTCATTTCCTCGATGCGCACGACACGCTCGCCTCTTTCGGTTCGGTGGCCGCCCGCGCCCGTCGTACGAGATCGGCGGCCACCTCGGCGGGGGACGGCATCGCGGCCATCTCCGCGCCCAGCCGGCGGGCCGACGCGGCATGGCGCGGGTCGGACAGCAACTCGTCCAGGGCCTGGCCGACGACCCGGGGATCGTCCTGCTGCGCGGGGGTCTCGAAGGACAGCCCGGCGCCGGCCGCGGTGAGCCGGTCGGCCAGCGGGAAGTGGTCCGCCAACTGCGGCAGCACCAACTGCGGGAGCCCGAACGCGGTGGCGGTCATCGCCGTACCGGCCCCGCCGTGGTGGACCATCGCGTCGCAGGTCCTGAGGAACAGATGCAGGGGCAGCGGGTCGACGACCGTCACGTTGCCCGGCAGCGGCCCGACCCCCGCGCGGTACGGCTGCGGCAGTGTGACGAGGAGTTCGGTGTCACGGCGGGCGGCGAGGGCGTGCAGCAGGCCCCGGATGAACGGCTCGCCGTGCAGGGCCGGTGTGTTGCCCAGGGAGACCGCGACCCGCCGCCGCCCGGCCCCCGGGCCGGGGTCCGCCCGCACCCACGCCGGTGTCTGCGCGCCCCCGCTGTAGGGCACGTACCTGATCGGCACACCCGGCTCGCCGCCCGGGATCCGCAGGCCCGGCGGGCACGGGTCGAGCAGCACGGTCGGATCCGGCAGCGCCGCCGCGTCCGGCGCCCCGGCGCCGGCGCGCACGAAGCGGCGGGCGGCGCCGGAGATCGCGTCCACCGTCCACCGGTGATGCGCCACCGGCACGCCCAGCCGGGCGCCGATGAGCAGGGAGCAGTACTCCAGCGGGTCGGCGACGATCAGCTCGGGTCCGTAGGCGTCGGCGAAGGCGCCGTAGCGGTCGAGGTGGGCGGTGGCGTGGGCCCACCACAGCCTGCCGTAGCCGCCGAGCACTTCAGGGGCCGGCCGGGGCCGCGCCTGAAGGGGCCGCTGCCCCGGGGGCAGGTCCCTCAGCAGCATGGCGTCGACGTCGAACGGCTCGCCCACCGCGACGGCGGTGAGCCCGGAGGCCCGGACCGCGCCCAGCACATCGGGCTGGCACAGCACCGTCACCTCGTGGCCGGCCGACCGCAGCGCCCACAGCAGGGGCACCAGGGGCAGGTAGTGGGACGGGACAGGGGTGGAGATCACCAGTACGCGCATCTGACGGACAGTCCTTTCCGGCCGCTGCGGGCGCGGTCAGCGGCGCTCGGCGGTCAGGCGCTCCAGCAGGGGCACGATGTCCTTCGGCGCGGGCGCGGCGAGCATCTCGTCGTACAGGCGGCGGGCGCCGTGGGAGAACGACGGCTCGTGCAGGAGCCGCACGAGCTGCTTGTGCAGGCCCGCGACGTCCAGCGCCTCGGGATCGGCGACCAGACCCGCCCCCATCTCCTCGACGTACCGGGCGGTGACCATCTCGTCCCACATCGGCAGCGGCACGACGAGCTGGGGCACCTGGAAGTTGACGGCGGCGGCGAACGTGCCGCCCCCGCCGTGGTGGATCACCGCCGAACTGGTCGGCAGGACCTGGTTGAGCGGCACGTACTCCACCGCGCGGACGTTGTCGGGCAGGGTGCCGACCGCGGCGAGCTGCTCGCTGTTGAGGGTGGCGACGACCTCGACGTCCAGGGCGGACACCGAGTCGAAGAACTCCCGCACGGGGAAGCCGCTGTACTTGCCGAACAGCTTGCGGCGGCTCACCCCCAGGGTGAGCACCACCCGCGGACGCTCCGGCTGGTGGTGCAGCCAGGCCGGCAGCGGGGCCGCCCCGGTGTAGGGGACCCGCCGTACCGGCACGTGCGTGAGGTCGAGCGGCAGCCGCATCCTGGACTGGGTCAGGTCCACGGTCCACTGGCCGAGCAGCATCTCGTCGTCGAACTCCAACCCGTACTGCTCCAGCATCGGCCCGTACCAGGCCTCCCACGGGTGCTCGGTCGACTCGGCTCCGGGCCGGGCCAGTTCCCGCTTCGTCCGCTCGTGGATCAGGGCGATGTTGTCCGTGCCCCAGACCAGGCGGGCATGCGCGGCGCCGGTGACCCGCGCGGCCACCGGCGCGGGGAACATCAGCGGGTCCCACAGCACCAGATCGGGCTGCCAGGCGCGGGCGAAGTCGACCAGGTTGTCCAGCACGGGCCTGCGGCCACCCGGCTCCTCGGGCTCGGGGTAGTGCATCCGGAACATGCCGGTGAGGATCGCGCGCGCCGTGCGCCAGCCCTGCGACTCCTCCGGCTCGAACGCGTCGAAGGCGAGCGAGGGGCGGTTCGGCTTGCTGTCCCCGGTGTCCTTGCTCAGGGCCTCCGGCAGCTCCTCCGGCGAACCTAGCGGTACGGCCGTGAGCCCGGCCGCGCCTATGTTCGTGATCACCCCCGGGTCCACGACGCCCGCGTGGCTCGCCACGACGACCTCGTGCCCGGCGCTCTGCAACGCCCAGGCCAGCGGCACGACGGGATACAGATGTGCCGTCGCCGGGAAGATGGTGAACAGGACACGCATCGTTGAAACTCCGTTCGGGTTCGAGAGCGCGGTGGCGCGCCGGTGGGGGAGGAACCGGGGTGAGTGCGGACCGGCGCCGTCAGGGCGCGGCGCCGCTCCCGCCGGGGCGGGCCGTGCAGGCGACCAGCGCGCCCGTCGCCGACAGGGCGGTCAGGAACGCCAGAGCGCCCCGGTGACCGCCGCCCAGGGCGACGGCCGTGACCGGTAGCGCGAGCACCGCCCCGAGCTGCACGGCCGTCTGGTAGACGGGCACCGCGGCAGCCCGCCGCTCGGCCGCGATCCCGGCCGTGGCCTGGAGGTTGAGGGCCGCGAAGGACAGCACGAAGCCGGCCTCCACCAGGAGCAGCGCGGGCAGCACTCCGGTGGCGTACGTCGTCGGCGCCCCGGTCAGCAGGGCGGTCCCGCAGCCGAGCGCCGCGGCGCAGCTCCCGGCCCTGATCAGGCGCTCGGTGCCGAAGCGCGCCACCATCCGGCCGGCGAAGGGCAGCGCGAGCGCCAGTGGCACACAGGCCGGGAGGAACGCGAGCGCCGTGCGCCAGGAGCTCCACCCCCACTGATCGGCCAGCCGGTGGGTGAGCACCAACAGCAGGCCCAGGTACGTGCCGTTGAGCGTGGCCGCGCACACGGCCGAGCGCCGGAACGCGGCGTCGCGCAGCAGCCCCGCCAGGGTCGTCCTCAGCGCCGGGGCGGGCGGCGGCGCGGTGTCGCGGGGGATGAGCCGGGCGCCGGCCGCCAGCAGCAGCAGGGCGACCGGGGCGGGGAACACCGGGTTCCAGCGCCAGCTCAGTTCGGTGAGCGCCCCCGAGGACAGCAGGCCCGCGGTGAAGCCGGCCGCCCCGAAGAGGGAGTAGACCGACACCGCCCGGCGCTGTTCGGCTCCCGGCCGGATCGTGGTGCTGATGATCGCAAGCCCGGTGGGCGCGGTCAGTGCCGCGCACATGCCCTTCACCACCCGGGTGACGATCAGCAGGACGCCCTCGTGGGCGAGCCCGCCGACCAGCGAGGCGGCGATGAACACCGGCAACGCGGCCAGGTACACGCGCCGCCTGCCCCACCGGGCGACGAGACGCGGACCGAGCAGCAGCAGTGCCGCGAAACCGGCGGCGAAGCCGCTCATCGCCCACTGGCTGCCGAGCGTCGACAGTCCGAGGTCCCGCCCCATGGCCGGCAGCGCGACCAGCATGACGGAGACTTCCAGGGCGTCGATGAGCATGTTCCCGGCGAGCACGAAGAGCAGGGCCCGCTGTCCGGCGCCGGTGCGGGAGGAGGCGGGTGTGGAGAGCGTCGTCATCGGCTCGGCCGTCCGCCCGCTCAGCCGAGCAGGGTGCCGCCGCTGGCGTCCAGATAGGAGCCGGTGATCCAGCGGGAGTCGTCGCCGGCGAGGAAGGCCACCACGTCGGCGATGTCCCGGGTCTCGCCGACCCGGCCGAAGACCGAGTAGTTCGCCATGGCCGCGACCGCCTCCGGGTCGTCGAAGACCGGGGTGCCGTTGTCGGTGATGCCGGGGCCCACGCTGTTCACGGTGATGCCGCGGGGGCCGAGGTGCTTGGCGAAGTGCAGGGTGAGCTGGTCGATGGCGCCCTTCGTCATCGCGTACGCCACCTCCTGCGGGTTGGCGACCCGGGTCAGTCCGGAGGAGATGTTGATGATCCGGCCGCCGTCGGGGAGGTTGTCCAGCGCGCGCTGCACGAGGAAGTACGGCGCCTTGGCGTTGACGGCGAAGAGGCGGTCGAACGCCTCGGGCGTGAGGTCCTCGGGGGCCACACCGCCCATGACGCCCGCGTTGTTCACGAGGATGTCGAGCGTGACGGAGCCGGTGCGCTCCTTCAGCTCCCGCTCCAGGGCCAGGAACAGTTCGTGGACGTCGCCGGGCACTCCGAGCTCGGCGAGCACCGAGAAGCCCCGGCCGCCCTCCTTCTCGATGGCGGCGACGGTCTCGTCGGCGGCCTCCCGGTTGCTGGAGCAGTGCACCGCGACCAGCGCGCCCTCGCGGGCCAGCCGGATCGCCGTGGCCCGGCCGATGCCGCGGCTGGAACCGGTGACGAGCGCGGTCTTTCCGGTGAGTTTGCCCATGGTGATCCTCCTGTGCGTCGTGTGCTGACGATTCGGTCCGTGCGTGCCGTGAGCGCTGGGCGCGGGCGGGGCGCCGGGCCCCGGGGCGGCCGGGCCGCCGCCGTCGAGCCCGCTGATCATCGCGGCGAGGTGGCGGCGGGCCGCCGGTATCCGGAGCAGTTCCCTGAACACCGTCCGCACACCGTCCACTTCGGGCCCGCCGAACAGCAGATGGGCCTGCGCCTCGATGTTGCCGAGCACGCGGGCGCCCACCGGGTGGCGGACGGCGTGATAGGTGTCGAGCAGTTCCTCACCGGCCCGGCCGGCGAGGTGGGCGGCGAGCTTGCCGCCGAGGTCCGCCGCGTCCTGCAGACCGAGGTTGAGGGCCTGCCCGCCCACCGGCAACTGGACATGCGCGGCGTCCCCGGCGAGGAACACCCGGCCGAGGCGGTACCGGGCGACCTGGCGCCGGGCGTTGTGGAACGCGTCGAGCCAGACGGGCTCGGCGCCGCCGAGGTCCTCGCCGGTGACGTCGGCCCACACCGCGCGGATCTTCTCGAAGGAGGGGGTCCGCGACGCGCCGGGTGCCCGGCCGAAGGCGTGCACCATGACGCGGGTGACGCCGTCCGGCCCGCGGCGGGCGTTGGCCACCCCGCCCGGGTGCCGCTCGAAGCGCCGCTCCCGCAGGTCGACGCCCCTCAGGTCCGCGCGCAGCAGCTCCTTGGTGGGGCCGACGCCGGGGAACGCGAAGCCGGCCAGCCGCCGTACGGTGCTCTCCTCGCCGTCGCAGCCCACGACGTACGCGGCGGTCAGCCGCAGCCGCTCGCCCGTCGGCGTGGTGGCGACGACATGGACCCGGTCCGGCGTCTCGGCCAGTGCGGTCACCGTGTGTCCGCGCCGCAGTTCGGCGCCGAGGCCCGTCGCCCAGTCCGCGAGAACGGCCTCGACGCGGGTCTGCGGCGCCTTCCACTGTCCGGCGTACGGACTGTCGCCGGCTTCGGCCAGATCGAGGGGGATGCCCCCGAAGTGGCCGAAGCCGGCGTCCGGCGGCGGCCCGAGCCGGTCGGTCAGGCCCCGCTCGTGCAGCAGTTCCATGGTGCGGGCGTGCAGGATCGACGCCCGCGACTCGGTGGTGGGCTCGGCCAGCCGCTCCAGCACCGTCACCCGCGCCCCGCCCGTGCGCAGGTCCCCGGCGAGCAGCAGGCCGACCGGTCCGGCGCCCACGACCAGCACGTCCGTGTCCGGCGCGGCCACGGTCAGCGCTTGTTCTCGGCGTACGCCTTGGCGTGGCCAAGGGTGGCGCGGCTGTTGGTGCTCAGTGCGCCGTGGACGTACGCCCGTGCGTCGGCGACGGTGGCGTCCGGGCCCAGCACCGCCGCGATGTTCGCCGTGTTGAGGACCACGGTGTGCTGCGAGGTCGCGGCGACGCCGTCGGCGTTCTCCGTGAAGGTCCAGCAACCGGTGTGCAGGGTCATCAGCGCGGGCAGGGTGACCTGCTTGTACGCGATCCGGTGGTGCGGGAAGACCACCCGGTACGACTTGGTGGTGTGCGTCGAGCCGTCCTTGGCGCGGGTGTCCATCTCCAGGGTCTGCAGCCCCGGAGTGTCCTCCGCGAAGCGGACGGAGGCCACGTGCGGGAGCCGCTCCACCCACAGGCTGGCCTCGTTGATGAAGTCGTATGCGTCCTTGGCCGCGCCGGCGATCCGCACGGTGTCCTCGAAGGAGAACGTGATCTCCTCGGAGGCGTGGGCCAGTTCGACGTTGGTCTTCAGCGCGGCCAGCTCCGAGCGGGAGTTGCTGTCGACGGCCCGGTCGATCCAGCTCAGGCCCTCCGGGTCGTCGTCGACGGCCCGGTAGTCGTGCAGCAGCCGCACCCGCGAGGACGTCCCGGACAGCGGCTCGATGATCCATGTGCCGCCCATGGCGGCGACCGGCGGGGTGGAGACGTCCTGGCGGAACGTGATCCGCAGGTTCTCGGGGTCCAGGGTGCGGCGCGAGGTCCAGTTCTTCGCCTCGCCGTTGGCGGTGGCCCAGATCCGGATGCGCTCCTCGCCCGAGCCGCGCTCGACGTGGTCGACGTGGATGGTGGGCGGGAAGATCCGCGGCCAGTTCTCCACCTCGGCGAGCAGCCGGTAGACGGCGGCGGCCGGGGCCTCGACGGTGATGCTGTGCTCGACCTGACGGGTCGTCATGATGGGGTCTCCTCCGTGGTGGCTCACAAGGTGCCGGGCGGCTCAGAAGTTGCCCAGGCCGCCGCAGACGTTCAGCGCCTGGGAGGTGATGGAGGCGGCGGTGTCGGACGCCAGGTAGCCGACCAGGCCCGCGACCTCCTCGGGCGTCGAGTAGCGGCCGAGCGGGATCTTCGCCTGGAACTTCTGGAGGATGGCGTCCTCGTCGGTGTCGTACGCCGCCGCGTAGCCCTGGCGCACGCGCTGCGCCATCGGCGTCTCGACGTAACCGGGGCAGACCGCGTTGACGGTGATGCCGGTGGGCGCGAGCTCGTTGCCGAGCGCCTTCGTGAAGCCGACGACGCCGTGCTTGGAGGCCGAGTAGGGGGCGCCGAGCACCACGCCCTGCTTGCCCGCGGTGGAGGCGATGTTGATGATGCGGCCGCGGTCCTTGTCGGCCATGCCGCCCGTGGTGAGCACCTCGCGCGTCATCAGGAAGACGCTGTCGAGGTTGGTGGCGATGACGTCGTGCCACAGGTCGTCGGCGATCTCGGCGGTGACCCCGCCGCCGGACCGGCCGGCGTTGTTGACGAGCACGTCGACCGGGCCGAAGCGCTCGACGGCCTGCCGCACGAAGCGTCGTATGTCGTCGACGGAACGGACGTCGCAGGGGGCGCCGTCCACGTCGAGACCCTCGTCGAGGAGTTCCTTGACCGTACGGGTCACGCTGTCCTCGGTGCGGGCGCACAGGAACACCCGGTGTCCCTGCTCGGCCAGCAGCCTGGTCACCGCGAGGCCGATGCCGCTGGTCGCGCCGGTGACGAGGGCGACCTTCGGACTGTGCTGCGTCATGTCTGTCTCCTGCGGAAAAGTGGGGGCGCGAGGTGGCGCGCGGGGAGAAGCGGGAGGAGCGGGCAGCGCGCCGCCGGTCCCCGTCGAAGGCGTCGACGGGGACCGGCGGCGGGGTGCGGGCGGGGCTCAGCCGATCTCGGCGGGCACCAGCAGGGCGTTCACGGTCTCGATCAGCGCGCGCGGGGTCCTGGCGTCGGTCAGCGTGTCGTCGTCGAGGGTGACGCCGAACTCGCGCTCGATGCGGCCACCGGTCTCCAGCATCGCCAGGGACTCGTAGCCGAGCGACTCGAAGTCGGTGTCGATGATGTCCCCGTCGAGGTCGACGCCTTCGTCCGCGCCGGCCCCCTCGCGCAGGATGCGCTTGAGGTCGTCGAGGGTGAACTCGTGAGAAGCCATGGGGGAGTGTCCTTTCGTTGCTGCGATGGAGTCGGTCGAGCCGGTCCCGCGCCACCGGCGGATCCTCGCCGCCGTCGATGCCCCGGGTCCTCGGGCGCTTGCTCCGCCCCGGCACGATCCGAAGGAGTGGTCCTGGGCCGTGTCCGTGAAGTCCCGCCCGCCCCGCGACGCCTGGCCCGCGCGCTCGCCGCACCGGGCGCAAGGCCGAGTACATCCGGTACGAGACCTTGCACCCGGCACGCCGAGCGCACGCACCAGAAACCGCGGAGCCGTCCCGCGGGCGACGACAGGCCCTAGTCGGCCGAGCGGACCACGACCGCGGAGTTGAAGCCGCCGTGGCCGCGGGCGAGCACCAGCGCGGAGCGCACCGGGGCGGTCCGCTCTTGGCCGACGACCAGGTCGAGGCCGTGCTCGGGGTCGGGGGTGACGCCGACGGACGGCGGGATCACCCCGTCGCGCATGGCGAGGAACGCGGCGGCCAGGTCGAGCGGAGCCGCCCCCGAGTACAGCCGCCCGGTCATCGTCTTGGGCGCCGTGACCGGCACCGCGCCGGGTCCGAACACGTCGTTGATCGCCGCGGCCTCGATCCGGTCCAGCTCGGGGACGGCGGCCGCGTCGGCGAACACCACGTCGATCTCGTCCGGCGCGGCCCCGGCGTCGGCCAGCGCCAGGTCGATCGCCTTGCGCAGACCCGCGGGACGCCCGCTGCCCGGCCGGGGGTCGAGCGTGGAGCCGTACCCGGCGATCTCACCGTAGATGTGTCGCGCGCCCCGGGCCCGGGCCTGCTCCAGCTCCTCCAGGACGAGCAGGGCGCCGCCCTCGCCGGACACGTGGCCGTGCGCCCCGGCGTCGAAGGGCAGATAGGCCCGCTCCGGGTCGGTGCTGGTGCTCAGCCGCCCGCTCGCCATCTGGGCGACCCAGCCCCAGGGGCAGATCGAGGCGTCCACGGCACCCGACATCACGAGGCGGGTGCCCCGGCGGATCTGGCGCCGCGCCTGAGCGACCGCGTCGAGGCCGCCGGCCTGGTCGCTGACGACCACACCGCTCGGTCCCCGCATGCCGTTGCGGATGGAGATCTGGCCGCTGTTGACGGCGTAGAACCAGGCGAACGACTGGTACGCGCTGACGTACCGGCTCCCCTGACTCCACAGGGCCTGCAACTCCCGCTGGCCGAACTCGAAGCCGCCCGAGGAGCTGGCCGTGATCACGCCCATCTCGAACTCGGGCAGCTCCTCGGGGCGCACCGAGGCGTCCTCGAACGCCCAGTCCGCGGCCACGAGAGCGAGCTGCGTCATCCGGTCGGTCTGCGGCAGAAGCCGGCCCGGCAGATGCTCCTTGGCATCGAACTCCCCGATCTCCCCCGCCAGTTGGGCGGGGTACCGGTCGGGGACGAAGCGGGAGACGCGGCCGATGCCGCTCGTTCCCTTGCGGGTCGCCGTCCAGTACGCCTCCGCGCCCAGGCCGTTGGGGGCGACCACGCCCAGTCCGGTGACGGCGACCCGTACGCGGGACCCGCTCACGCCGGCCTCCGTTCGGGACGGGCGAGCACCATGGCGCTCTGGAAACCGCCGAAGCCGCTGCCCACGGAGAGCACGGCGTCGGTGCGCCAGTCCCGCGCGGTGACCGGTACGTAGTCGAGGTCGCACTCGGGGTCGGGGGTGTGCAGGTTGGCGGTGGGCGGTACCACGTTGTTCTCCATCGCCAGGACGCTCGCCGCGATCTCGATCGAGCCGATCGCGCCCAGGGAGTGCCCCACCATCGACTTGATGGAGCTGACCGGCACGGCGTACGCGTGCGCGCCGAGGCCGCGCTTGAACGCGGCGGTCTCGTGCCGGTCGTTCTGCTTGGTGCCCGAACCGTGCGCGTTGACGTAGTCGACGGCCTCCGGAGCGAGCCGCGCTTCGTCCAGGGCGACCCGTATCGCCTCGGCCATCTCCCGTCCGTCAGGGCGCAGGCCCGTCATGTGGAAGGCGTTGCTGCGCGTGGCGTACCCGGCTATCTCCGCGTACACATGGGCGCCGCGCCGCCGGGCGCTGGCCAGCTCCTCCAGGACGAAGACCGCCGAACCCTCGCCGAGCACGAACCCGTTGCGCGTCCCGTCGAACGGGCGGGAGGCGTGCTCCGGGTCGTCGTTGCGCGAGGTGGTGGCCTTGATCGCGTCGAAGCAGGCCACGGTGATGGGCGAGATCGGGGCGTCCGCCGCGCCGGCCACCATGACGTCGGCCGACCCCTCACGGATCAGTTCGGCGGCGTAGCCCACGGCGTCGAGGCCCGAGGTGCAGCCGGTGGAGACCACCGTGCTGGGTCCCTCGGCGCCCACCGCCCAGGCCACCTCCGCCGCGAAGGAACTGGGCACCATGTAGTCGTAGAGGTGCGGGACCGCGTACGTGTGGTCGACCAGTTCGAGCCGTCCGCTGTCGCTGACGGTCCGGTACTCCTCGTCGAGCCCCATCGTCGCGCCGACCGCGCTGCCGATGGTCACGCCGGTCCGGTGCGGGTCCAGGGCGGCGAACTCGAGTCCGCTGTCCGCCACCGCCTCGCGCGCGGTGACCACGGCGAACTGCGCCGCCCGGTCCATCCGCCGGATCTCCTGGGCGCCGAGGCCCATCAGTTCGGCGTCGAAGTCGACCTCGGCGGCGATCTGCGAGCGGAACGGCGCGGGGTCGAAGAAGCTGATGCGGCGGGTCGCGGTGCGCCCGTCGGCCAGCAGGCTCCAGAAGTCCTTGGCGCCGACGCCGCCCGGCGCGGTGACGCCGACACCGGTGATCACGACCCGCCTGCCCTCCGGGCCGCTCACCGGGCGGTCCAGTGGTAGAAGCGCTGCGCCATGGCGTCGGCGGGGGAGCGCCAGGTGGCGGGGTCGTAGGCGGTGATGAACGGCTTGAGGTCGTCGCTGATGCCGACGAACCGCGGGTCCGTCCTGGCCGCCTCTATCCGCTCGCCGCCGTCCTCGGAGTCGAAGTCCTGGAGGTGGAAGTAGAGGCCGCGGTAGGCGAAGAGCTGCCGGCGCCGCGTGCCCATCAGGTGCGGCATGTCCGTGCCGTCGAACTCGCCGAAGAGGCGAGCGACGTCGGCGGCCGAATGCGATTCCATCCGGGCCACGATCAGTGTGCTGTGCATACGTCTCTCCTTGTCAGGCCTGCTGGATCTTGGACGGACCGAACCAGCGCTCCAGTGCCATGGGCAGATCGTGGTGGCTGCCCGGCGCGGCCCAGGCCACGTGACCGTCCGGGCGGACCAGCACCGCCGACGTGCCCGAGAGCGGGCTGTCGGCCAGGACGCCGTGGGGCTCCGCGGTGACGATGTCCACGCGGTCCGACCATCCGGCCGCGCGCTCGCGCAGGACGGCGTTGTCCTCCAGGTCGAGCAGCACGCCCCGCCCCGCGCGCAGCAGTTCGGTGCTGTTGGTCTTGCGCCGGTCGCCGACCAGCTCCAGCTGCGGCATCCGCAGCCCCAGCAGGGGATGGCGGCCGGGACCGACGTCGTAGCGGATCTCCAGGCCGCTCACCATGCCGGCGAGATGGCGGCTGACCTCCTCGTACCGGATCAGCTCCGCCAGTACGTCGCGCAGCGGCTGGACCTCGTCGCCGCTGAGGAAGAGCAGGCCCTGCGCCCTGGTGTTCATCATCAGCCGCTCGCCCACCGCGTGCCGTTCGCCGTGGTAGGTGTCGAGCAGCGTCTCGGGCGCGGTGCCGCGGACCACGGCGGCCAGCTTCCAGCCGAGGTTCAGGGCGTCCTGGATGCCGGTGTTCATGCCCTGGCCGCCCGCCGGAAGGTGGATGTGCGCGGCGTCCCCGGCCAGCAGCACCCGGCCGCGCCGGTACTCGGTGGCGAGCCGGGTCGCGTCGCCGAACGCGCTGACCCACTCGTGCTCGGCGTGCGAGATGTCGGTGCCGGTGATCCGCTGCCAGGCCGCGGCCACCTCCGCGTACGCGGGCGGCTCGGTGCGCCGGCGCGCGGGCGCACCGCGTTCGCAGACGATGATGCGCGTGACCCCGCGGTCGCCGAGCGGGCCGCTCATGACCATGCCGCCCGAGTACGTCTCGCCGATCAGCCGCGGTTTCAGGTCGACGCCCTTGATGTCCGCCAGGAACATCTCCATGGTCGCCGCGGTGCCGGGGAAGTCGAAGCCGGCGGCCTTGCGCACGGTGCTGCGGCCGCCGTCGCACCCCACGAGGTACGAGGCCGTCAGCCGCGCCTCCTCGCCGTCGGGGCCGCGCACCTCGGCCTCGACGTGGTCGCCGTGATCGCGCAGGGTGATCAGCTCGTGGCCGCGCCGCAGGTCCACGCCCAGCTCGCGGGCCCAGCCCTCGAGCATCGTCTCGGTGTCCGACTGCGGCACGGTCTTGGCCGCCTGGTGGATGCTGTCGAGGACGCCGAAGTCCACCGGCAGCCCGCCGAAGTGGCCGGCGTTGCCGGTGCCCATGTCGCCGAAGCGGTGCAGCAGCCCGCGCTGGTCGAAGACCTCCATCGTCCGGGTCGTGAAGCCCAGGCCGCGGGACTCGCCGGTGCGCTCCCGGAGCCGGTCCAGCACGATGACGTCGACTCCCGCGAGCCGTAGCTCCCCGGCGAGCATGAGTCCGGTGGGACCCGCGCCGGCGACGATGACGGAAGCGTCCATGGATGTGTCCTCCGGGGCGTCAAAAGGGTCGGAATGACGAAGCGGCACACCGGAATGGGACATCGGTGCGCCGCTTGATGCTTTTCCGCGATGACGTGCGTGCCGGGTGAAGCGGCACAGTTCTGCGGAAGCTAATGAGAAGCTTCTTCGGAATCCCGGCGGATGTCAATACCCGTATTCCAGTACAAGGACATGCTTGAGTCAGAAACTTGTTAAATCGAATTTTCGTGAGCGACGAAAAAACGGCTCCACCAGGGCGGGTTCACCCTGGTGGAGCCGTTGTCGCGAAGGCCGACGCCGTGTCGGTCAGGCGCGGGTCGCGGACGACGCGTGGACGTCCTGCTCGTGGTAGTAGGTCCGGCCGTTGACGGCGCGGCGGCGCCACCGGTCCTCGCTGGCGCGCCGGTAGACGCTGCCCGGCGCGACGCCCCACAGCGCGGCGATGTCCCGGGCGCTCATCCAGCGCACCGCCGGCTCCGTGTGCTCCGGGCCGGGCCGGCCCTCGCGCCGCATCCACTCCTGCCCGGACCAGCGGTGCGCGGGCTCCGAGTCGCAGCAGACCTCCACCGCGGGCCCGGTGCCGCCGGGCCGGACGGCCGCCGTGAGCGTGCCGGCGCAGCCCGGCACGACACAGTCGCCGACCGGGATCCGGCGCCGCGGAGCGGGGTCGATGACCCGGCGGGCCCGGCGCACACACCGCGCCACCTCGACGGACAGCTCGCCGGCGGCCCGGTGCGCGTGCAGCCAGGCGGAGTGCGTCAGCAGGAAGTCGGCGATCTGGGCCGGGGTGTCCCGCGGGGCGCCGAGGCGCCTCTCCTCGGCCACCAGCGCGGCCCACGACCGCAGGGTCCCGGTGATCTCCGAACGGGCTTCGGCGGCGGCCGTGTTGAAGGGCAGTCCCGGCACGGAGGCGCCGCCGGACGTCCGGTCGCGCGGGCGGTCGGCGCCGGTCAGCAACTGCCCGCACTCCTCGTGCAGGCGCGGCAGCCGCCGCAGGTCGTGGGTGAGCCGGAGCCGGCAGTTCGGGCAGAGCCGGCTTCCGGCGACGGCCAGCTCCGGGGTGCGTCCCGCGGCGACGCTGCGCAGGCAGGCGGCGCCCTCGCACTCCGTCGGTCCGATGGTCGTCGTACGGTCGGTATCCGTGTTGTCCTTGAATCCGTGCGTCATTTCCCCCACCGCTTCTCAGTGCGGCGAATCTATTTCCTGGATTCAACGACGGACAAGGGAAGGCCCGCTACATGTAATTTCTCTGTAGCGGGCCTTCGATTATCTGAACCGGCCTGTCCTGGTGATGTCCTCAGATCGCCAGGCGCGCCGCGATGCCGTCGAGGACGGCGTCCAGGCCGGCCTCGAACTGCCACTGCGGGTCGTCCTTGCGCTGGGCCTCGGTGATGTAGCGCGCGTACATCGGGTACCGGCCGGTGGTCATGAGCCAGGCCATCTGCGAGGCCAGCCCGGCGCGGGCCTCCTCGCGGTTGGACCAGCCGCGCACGCGCAGCATCTGCGTCAGTCCGATCTCCGAGTCCACCGCGCCGTGCACATAGGAGATGAGGGTGTTGTAGACCGCCATGGTGTCGTCGGCGTCGAGGCCGAGGCCGTCGAGCGCGGCCAGTCCGGCCTCGGTCACGGCCAACTGGTTCGGGGTCGGCGCGCACCAGGTCGCCCGCGTCACCCACGAGTGCCGCAGCAGGACCTCCCTTATGCGCAGGGCGACCGACCGCAGGCTCGTGCGCCAGTCATCCTTGCTGTCGGGCAGCTCCAGCTCCGCGTAGACGAAGTCCACCATCAGCTCGAGGAGTTCGTCCTTGCCGGTGACGTAGCGGTACGCGGCCATGGGGGCGACGCCGAGCTCGGTGGCGAGGCGGCGCATGGTGACCGCGTCGAGTCCCTCCGCGTCCGCGATGGCGACGGCGGTCTTCGCGATCCGCAGGGGGGCCAGGACGGTGCGAGGGGTGGGCGCCGGTCGTTCGAGACGCTCCCACACGGAGACGCGGTCCTTGCCCTCGCTCGCTGCTTGTCTCTCCCGGGCGGTCATCGCTTCGGTTCCTTCCGACGGACAGTGCTGCGTACATTGTATCAGGAGTAGACAACGTACACGACGGTGTGTACGTTGTACGAGAAAGATACGGCGTACACAACCGAGGAGCCCCCCATGGCCGACGCGACTGACGACACCCTCCGCATCGCGGTGCTCATCGGCAGTACCCGGGACGGGCGGTTCGGCCCGGTCGTCGCGGACTGGATCGCCGGACACATCGCCGAGCGCGAGGACATGGAGGCCGACCTGATCGACCTGGTCGACACGCCCCTGCCCACCGTCCTCCCGGCGTTCGGCCGGCCGCCCAGCGACGAGGTCGTGTCCCTGCTCGGCGCGGTCACCCCGCGGCTGGCCGGTGCCGACGCCTTCGTGATCGTCACCCCCGAGTACAACCACAGCTTCCCCGCGTCCCTGAAGAACGCCATCGACTGGCACAACGAGCAGTGGCACGCCAAGCCGGTCGGCTTCGTCTCCTACGGCGGGATCGCCGGCGGCCTGCGCGCCGTCGAACAGCTCCGTGTCGTCCTCGCGGAGCTGCACGCGGTCACGATCCGCAACACCGTCAGCTTCCACAACTACGGCGAGGTCTTCGGCGCCGACGGCAAGCCGAGCGACCCCGCGAGCGACGTCGCGGCCAAGGCCATGCTCGACCAGCTCACCTGGTGGGGGCAGGCCCTTCGCACGGCACGGCAGGCCCGCCCGTACGCCGTCTGACATCCCTCCACTCGTGCCCTGGGGGCAGCGATGAACGACCCCGCAACCGACACTCCCACGCCCGACCGGCCGGGCCTGCCCCGCCTCGGCGTCTTCGGGCTGATGCTCAGCATCTTCCTGGCGACGCTCGACGGACAGCTCGTCAGTACGGCGCTCCCCACGATCGTCGGCGACCTCGGCGGCCTCGAACACTTCTCCTGGGCGGTGACCGCCTACCTGCTCACCATGGCCGCGTCCACCCCCGTCTGGGGCAAGCTCGGGGACCTGTACGGGCGTAAGGGCGCCTGCCTGAGCTCCGTGACGCTGTTCCTGGTCGGCACGGTCCTGTGCGGCCTGGCGCAGAGCATGGGGCAACTCATCGCCTTCCGCGGTCTCCAGGGCCTCGGCGCGGGCGGCCTGATGGTCGGCGCGCTCTCGGTCATCGGCGTGGTGGTGCCCGCGCGGGACCGCGGCCGCATCCAGTCGATGGTGGGCGTCATGATGCCGGTCGCCTTCGTCGGCGGCCCCCTGCTCGGCGGTTTCATCACCGACTACATGAGCTGGCGCTGGGCCTTCTACGTCAACGTGCCCGTCGGCGTGGTCGCGCTGCTGGCGATCACCCGGGGCGTCCGGCTGCCCCCGGCCCGTGTCACGGGCCGCATCGACTGGCTCGGCACGGCCCTGCTCACCACCGGCATCCTGGCCCTCACCCTGCTGGCCGGCTGGGCGGGCACCACCTACGCCTGGACCTCCTGGCAGATCGCCGTGCTCGCCGTGGTCGTGGTGCTCGCCCTGGCCTGGTTCGTACGCGTGGAACTGCGCGCCGCAGAACCGGTCACGCCGCCCAGGCTGTTCGCCCGCCGGGACTTCACCCTCGCCCAGATCCTCAGCTTCCTGGCCGGCGCCGTCCTCTTCTCCGTCGTCAACTACCTGCCGCAGTACATGCAGTTCGTCCAGGGTTCGTCGTCCACGGCCAGTGGCCTGCTCATCCTGCCGCTCATGTTCGGCATGCTGACGGCCCAGTTGACCACCGGGCGGCTGATGGACCGCGGCGGCATGGACCGCGTCGTGGCGCTCGCCGGCGGCGGCACCGCCCTCGCCGGCGCGCTGCTCCTCCTCCTGCTCGGCACCGACACCCCGCTCGCCGCGGCCTCCGCGTACACCCTGGTCATCGGGGTGGGGATCGGCGCGCTGATCCAGGCCACCATGGTCGCCACCATGAACAACGCGTACCCGCGGGACATGGGCGCGGCCACCGGCACGGTCACCCTGGTGCGCACCATCGGCGGCTCCCTCGGCGTCGCCCTGCTCGGTGCCTTGCAGAGCAGCCGCATGAGCGAGGTGCTGACCGAGCGGCTCGGCTCCGCCGCGCAGCAACGGCTCACCGCGGGCGGCGCGCTGACCCCGGCGCAGCTGAAGGACATGACGACCGCCACGCGCGACGCGGTCAAGGACGCCGTCAGCAGCGGGCTGCACGGGGTGCTCCTGGGCGCGGCAGTCGTCTCCGCGCTCGCGTTCGGCACGGCGTGGTTCGTCCGCGCGACGCCGCCCCTGATCCCGGCCCCCGCGGGACCGCCGGACGCCGGGACCGAAGCCGAGGCCGGGAAGGACTCCGCCCGGGCCTCTTCGGGGGACTGAGCGCGGCCCCGCTCCGCCTCGCCTCCCCTTCCCACCCAAGCAGCCGGGCGCACGGAAACATCCCCCGTCGCCGTGCGGCCGGCCCCTATCCGAAGGCGAACACCGATGCCCAAGTACTCCGTCGAACGTGCCCGGGACGTCCTGGACCGCCCGTTCTCCCTGGGAGGTCTCACCCTGCCCAACCGGGTCGTGATGGCCCCGATGACCCGCGAGTTCTCCCCCGGCGGAGTGCCGGGCGCGGACGTGGCGCGGTACTACGCCCGACGGGCGGCCGCCGGGGTCGGCCTGATCATCACCGAGGGCACCTACGTCGGCCACGACTCGGCGGGCAGCAGCGCCCGCGTCCCCCGGTTCCACGGCGACGAGGCGCTCGCCGGCTGGGCGGCCGTGGCCGAGGCCGTCCATGAGGCGGGCGGCCGGATCATGCCGCAGCTCTGGCACGTCGGCATGGAGCGCGCGGCGGGCGCTCCGCCGGTCCCCGACGCCCCGCGGGTGGGCCCCTCGGGCATCGCCCTGGACGGCTCGCAGTCGGGCAAGGAGATGAACCAGGCGGACATCGACAACGTCGTCGCCGCCTACGCCACGGCCGCGGCGGCCGCCGAGTCGCTGGGCTTCGACGGCATCGAGATCCATGGCGGGCACGGCTATCTCATCGACCAGTTCCTGTGGGCGTTCACCAACCGGCGCACCGACGCCTACGGCGGTGACATCGTCGGCCGCACCCGGTTCGCCGCCCAGATCGTGGCCGCCTGCCGGGAGAGCGTCTCCGAGGACTTCCCGATCTCCTTCCGGTTCTCCCAGTGGAAGCTGAACCACTACCAGGCGCGGGTCGCCGAGACGCCCCAGGAACTGGGGACCATGCTCGGCCTCCTGGTCGACGCGGGCGCCGACGCCTTCCACTGCTCCACCCGGCGCTTCCACCTCCCCGAGTTCGAGGGGTCCGACCTCAACCTCGCGGGCTGGGCGAAGAAGCTCTCCGGCAAGCCCGCCATCAGCGTCGGCTCGGTGGGCCTCAGCAACGAGTTCCTGGAGGTCTTCCAGGGCGCGCAGGCCACGGTCACCGACATCGGTGAGCTGCTCGACCGCATGGAGCGCGATGAGTTCGACCTCGTGGCGGTCGGCCGGGCCCTGCTCGGGGACCCCGAATGGCTGCGGAAGGTCCTCGCCGGACAGGTCGGCGAACTCACCCCGTTCGATCGGACCCTGATCGGCAGCCTCCACTGAGCCCGGCGGCCCGCCCCGGGGTCACATGAGCGTCAGTTGAGTCGGCTCGGCGGGCCGGGGCGCGCCGCGCTGCTCGGGGAGGCGCGGCGCGCGGAACCCGGCCGCCCGCGAGGGCCCGATGCCGAACTCCTCCGCCAGCTCGTGCACCTGGCGGGTCACCCGGCGCTGGTACCACTTCGGCGCGTAGGCGCCCTCCGCGTACAGCCGTTCGTACCGGCGTACGAGGTGGGGGTGGGTGTGCGCGAGCCAGCTCATGAACCACTCGCGCGCGCCCGGCCGCAGATGCAGCACGAGCGGCGTCACGGAGGTCCCGCCGGCGCGCGCGACGGCCGCCACGGTCGCCCGCAGTTGGTCGGGGCGGTCGCCGAGGAAGGGGATCACCGGCGCCATCAGCACCCCGCACCCGATGCCCGCGTCGCTCAGGGCCCGTACGACGTCGAGGCGGCGCTCGGGGGCGGGGGTGCCCGGCTCGACCGTGCGCCACAGCTCCTGGTCGACGAAGCCGACCGACACGGAGATCCCGACGTCGGTGACGTCGGCGGCCTGCCGCAGCAGATCGAGGTCGCGCAGGATCAGCGTGCCCTTGGTGAGGATGCTGAACGGGTTCGCGTAGTCGCGCAGCGCCTCCAGGATCCCGGGCATCAGCCGGTAGCGGCCCTCGGCCCGCTGGTAGCAGTCGACGTTCGTGCCCATCGCGATGTGCTCGCCGTGCCAGCGGCGCGAGGCGAGATGGCGGCGCAGCAGCTCCGGCGCGTTCACCTTCACCACGATCTGGCTGTCGAAGCCGAGCCCCGTGTCCAGGTCCAGATAGCTGTGCGTGTTGCGCGCGAAGCAGTAGACGCAGGCGTGGGTGCAGCCCCGGTAGGGATTGACGGTCCACTCGAACGGCATCCGGGACGCGCCCGGCACCCGGTTCACGATGGACCGCGCGCGGATCTCGTGGAACGTTACCCCGCTGAATTCCGGGGTGTCGACGGTACGGGTCACGACCGCGTCCGCGCCGAAGAGCGCGGCGTCCCCGGCCCGCCCGTGGTCCATGGGCTCGTCCCTGAGTCCGGTGAGGTTCTCCCAGCGCATGACGCCTCCTCGGTAGCACTGACCTCAGAATAGAACACATGTTCCCTTGATCGTGCGAACCCCGGGTTTGGCGGCTGGCGGGCGGGGTGGTTGGCTTGGCACCACTCGTGCAGGACCCGGAAGAACCAAGTGCTGGAGGAAGAGTCATGGCGCAGGTCGAGGCCACCACGGAGCGGGTCGTCACCGCGAAGCCGGACGATGTGTTCGACGCCCTCGCCGACTACAGCGGCACCCGCCAGAAGCTGCTGCCCGAGCACTTCAGCGAGTACGAGGTGCAGGAGGGCGGCGACGGCGAGGGCACCGTCGTGCACTGGAAGCTCCAGGCCACCAGCAAGCGGGTCCGCGACTGCCTGCTCGACGTGAGCGAGCCGACCGAGGGCGAGCTCGTCGAGAAGGACCGCAACTCGTCGATGGTGACGACCTGGCGCGTCACCCCGGCCGGCGAGGGCAGGTCCCGCGTCGTCGTCTCGACCGTCTGGAACGGCGCGGGCGGCATCGGCGGCTTCTTCGAGAAGACCTTCGCGCCCAAGGGCCTCGGCCGCATCTACGACGCCCTGCTCGCCAACCTGGCCGCCGAGGTCGAGAAGTAACCCACCCGCCGGCGCGTCCGTCGATGCGCCTGTCGCCGTGGGCACGTGCATGTCTGTGCGGTGCTCACCGATTCGAGTGGTTTTCGTTTCGCGCCGGTTGTACGCCGTAGGGCTCCGACCGGCGCATACGTCCATCAGGCCCGCCTGAACAGCGATTCGTCGCGCTTGCTCCCCGTTGTCGCGCAATGCGAGAAATGGGCGCGCAAGAGTGACGAGGGGAGCTGCAGGTGGGCACGACGACGCTGGTGACCGAGGCGGTCGGGGAGCGGCGTGCCGCCCCCGAACCGCCGGTGACGGACCTCCCGACGGAACCCCTACCGGTCGAGGCCGCACCGCAGTTGCCCGCCCACGGGCTCAGCCCGAGCCGGGTGCGCATGGTCTTCGTCGGGCTGATGCTGGCGCTGCTGCTCGCCGCGCTCGACCAGATGATCGTCGCCACCGCGCTGCCGAAGATCGTCGGAGAGCTGCACGGCCTCGACAAGATGTCCTGGGCGATCACCGCCTACCTGCTGACCTCCACCATCGGCCTGCCGATCTACGGCAAGCTGGGCGACCTCTTCGGCCGCAAGGGCGTCTTCCAGTTCGCCATCGCCGTCTTCGTCATCGGCTCCGCGCTCGCGGGCCGCGCGCAGAACATGGACCAGCTCATCGCGTACCGCGCCGTCCAGGGCGTCGGCGCGGGCGGTCTCATGATCGGCGTCCAGGCGATCATGGGCGACATCGTGCCGCCGCGCGAACGCGGCCGCTACATGGGCCTGATCGGCGCCGCGTTCGGCCTCGCCTCGGTCGCGGGCCCGCTGCTCGGCGGCTACTTCACCGACCACCTCTCCTGGCGCTGGTGCTTCTACATCAACGTCCCCTTCGGGCTCGTCACCCTCGCCGTGACCGCCGTGGTCCTCAAACTCCCCAAGCCGACGAAGCGGGCCCGCCTCGACGTCCTCGGCGCCCTGCTGCTCGCCGCCGCGTCGACCTGCCTGGTGCTGCTGACCAGTTGGGGCGGCACCGAGTACGCGTGGGGCGACAAGGTCATCATCGGCCTCGGCGCCGGGGCCGTCGTGTCGTGCGCGCTGTTCGTCGTCGCGGAGAAGTACGCGGCCGAACCCCTGATCCCGCTGCGGCTGTTCCGCGACTCGGTCTTCAACCTCAGCGGCCTGGTCGGCATGGTCGTCGGCGTCGCCCTCTTCGGCGCGGCCAGCTATCTGCCGACCTTCCTGCAGATGGTCGACGGCGCCACCGCCACGGAGTCCGGACTGCTGATGCTGCCCATGATGGGCGGCGTCGTCGGCGCCTCGATCATCTCGGGCCAGCTCATCAGCCACACCGGCCGCTACAAGATCTACCCGATCCTCGGCGGCGCCCTGTCGACCCTCGGCATGTTCCTGCTCTCCCGCCTCGAAGTCGACACCCCGCGCCTGGAGTACAGCGTCTACATGGCCGTGCTCGGCGCCGGCATCGGCCTGATCATGCCGGTCCTCGTCCTCGCCGTGCAGAACTCGGTCCGCCCGTCCGACCTCGGCACGGCCACCAGCGCCAACAACTACTTCCGGCAGATCGGCGGCAGCGTCGGCGCCGCGATCTTCGGCACGCTCTTCGCCAACCGGCTCGGGGACGCGCTCGCCGACCGGCTGCCGCGCGGCGGCCACCTGCCCGACGCCGAGTCGATCACCCCGCAGCTCGTGCACGCGATGCCGCCGAGCCTGCGCACCCCGTACATCGAGGCGTACGCCGACGCGATGCCCCGGATCTTCCTCTACCTGGTGCCGGTCCTCGTCCTGGGTCTGGTGCTCGCCTTCTTCCTCAAGGAGACCCCTCTGTTGTCCAGTGCCGCTCCCTCTCCGTCCCCGCAGCCGGTCGTCCCCGCGCAGGAGCGTGCCACCGCGTACGCCGCCGGTGTCCCGGTGTGCGGCACCGTGCAGCACCCCGACGGCACGGTCGTACCGCGCGCCGCGCTCACCCTCATCGACGTCGGCGGCACCCAGATCGGGCGCGGCGCCAGCGGCGAGGACGGCCGCTACGCCCTGTCGACGCCCGGCGCCGGCTCCTACGTCCTGATCGCGGCGGCCGGCGGCCACCAGCCGCAGGCGGTCACGGTGACCGTCGGCGAGCGGCCGGTCGAGCTCGATGTCGTCCTCGGCGGCGCCGGCCGGCTCGCGGGTTCCGTCCTCACCGCGGACGGAACGCCCGTACGGGACGCGACCGTCACGCTGACGAACGTGCACGGCGAGGTCGTCTCCACCACCCGCAGCGGCCGCGAGGGCGGCTATGTCATCACCGAACTGGTCGCCGGTGAGTACACGCTGGCGGCCAGCGCCCCCGCCTACCGGCCCGCCGCGCTCCCCGTCACCGTCATGGCCTCCCGGGAGACCCGGCAGGACGTGGAACTGGCCGGCGGCGCGGTGCTGCGCGGCACCGTGCGCGCGAGCGGCGGGCGCGTGGTGGAGGACGCCCGGGTCACCCTGCTCGACGCCGCGGGCAATGTCGTCGACACGCTGACCACGGGCCCGGACGGCACGTTCCGCTTCGTCGACCTGTCGTCGGGCGAGTACACGGTCATCGCGGCCGGGTACCCGCCGGTGGCCACGGTTCTCCAGGTCGCCGGTGGCGGCCGCACCGAGCGCGACCTTCAGCTGGGCCACGAGGACTAGAGCCCCGCAAGGGTGCTTCCGACGCCGGCCGCCGGCCTCCCGGTGGCCGGTCGGGCCTCTGACGAGGCAGAACTCCGCCTTACGGGTAAGACATTGGTCTATACCCCTGAGAGTTATCCACAGGCCTGGTGGGGCGCGGCCGGATCCGCGTACGGTGCAGGGCATGAAGATCCTCATCAGCGCCGACATGGAGGGCGCGACGGGTGTGACCTGGCCCGCCGACGTCCTGCCGGGCACACCGCAGTGGGAGCGCTGCCGCGCGATGTTCACCTCGGACGTGAACGCGGCGGTGCTCGGCTTCCTCGACGGCGGCGCCGACGAGGTGCTCATCAACGAAGCGCACTGGACGATGCGCAATCTGCTCCTCGAGCAGCTCGACGAGCGGGCCGAGATGCTGACGGGCCGTCACAAGTCGCTCTCCATGGTGGAGGGCGTCCAGCACGGCGACGTCGACGGCATCGCGTTCATCGGCTACCACGCGGGCGCGGGCATGGAGGGCGTCCTCGCCCACACCTATCTGGCGAACCAGATCACGGGCGTGTGGGTCAACGACGTGCGCGCGAGCGAAGGTTTGCTGAACGCGCACGTGGTGGCGGAGTACGGCGTCCCCGTCGTCCTCGTCACCGGCGACGACCACGCCTGCGACGACGCCCTCGGCTATGCGCCCGAGGCCCGCAAGGTCGCCGTCAAGGACCACGTCTCCCGGTACGCGGCGGTGTGCCGCACCCCGGCGCGGACGGCCGCCGACATCCGGGCCGCCGCCGAGGACGCCGCCTCCCTGGCGGTGCGTCACGAGCCGGTGTGCGGCGGCCCGTTCACCGTCGAGGTCGAGTTCGACGCCGAGCACCTCGCCATGGCGTCGACCGTCGTGCCGGGCGTGGAGCGCGTCGGCGAGCGCAGGATCGCCTACACCCACGAGACCATGTACGAGGGCATCCGCACCTTCAAGGCGGTCACCACGATCGCCTCGGCCGCGGTGGAGGAGCAGTATGGCTGAGCAGCAGACCCTGATCGCCGCCGACGTGGACCAGCAGGCCCTCGACGAGGTCGTCACCTTCACGTCCGAGCTGATCCGCATCGACACCACGAACCGCGGCGGCGGCGACTGCGAGGAGCGCCCCGCCGCCGAGTACGCGGCCGCCAAGCTGGCCGAGGCGGGCCTGCGGCCGACGATCCTGGAGCGCACGCCCGGCCGCGGCAACGTCGTCGCCCGGATCGAGGGCACCGACCCGACCGCCGACGCCCTGCTGGTCCACGGCCACCTGGACGTCGTGCCGGCCGAGGCCGCCGACTGGAGCGTGCACCCGTTCTCCGGCGAGATCCGCGACGGCGTGGTGTGGGGCCGCGGCGCGGTCGACATGAAGAACATGGACGCGATGATCCTCGCGACCGTACGGCAATGGGCCCGCGTCGGATTCCGGCCGCGGCGCGACATCGTCATCGCCTTCACCGCCGACGAGGAGGCCAGTGCCGAGGACGGCTCCGACTTCCTCGCCGCCCAGCACGCCGACCTCTTCGAGGGCTGCACCGAGGGCATCAGCGAGTCCGGCGCCTTCACCTTCCACGACGGGCGCGGCACGCAGCTCTACCCGATCGCGGCGGGGGAGCGCGGCACCGGCTGGCTCAAGCTCACCGCACGCGGCAAGGCCGGCCACGGCTCCAAGGTGAACCGGGCCAACGCGGTCTCCCGGCTCGCGTCCGCCGTCGCCCGCATCGGTGACCACCAGTGGCCGCTGCGGCTCACCCCGACCGTGCGCGCCGCCCTCGCCGAGATGGCCGCCGTCTACGGCATCCCCGCCCCGGACTTCGACGCGCCCGGCTTCGACGTGGACGCGCTGCTGACCGCGCTCGGCCCGGCCGCCGACCTCGTCGCGCCGACCGTGCGCAACAGCAGCAACCCGACGATGCTGTCCGCCGGATACAAGATCAACGTGATTCCCGGCGAGGCCACCGCGCACGTCGACGGCCGCTATCTGCCGGGCACCGAGGACGAGTTCCGGGCCACCCTCGACACGCTCACCGGTCCGGACGTCGACTGGGAGTACTACCACCGCGAGGTGGCCCTCCAGGCACCGGTCGACTCGCCCACGTACCGCACGATGCGTGCCGCGGTCGAGGCGTTCGCCCCCGAGGGGCACGTCGTCCCGTACTGCATGTCGGGCGGTACGGACGCCAAGCAGTTCTCCCGCCTCGGCATCACCGGCTACGGGTTCGCCCCGCTCAAGCTCCCCGAGGGATTCGACTACCAGGCGCTCTTCCACGGCGTCGACGAGCGGGTCCCGGTGGAGGCACTGCACTTCGGCGTGCGGGTCCTCGACCGGTTCCTGCGGACGGCCTGAACCCGCGGAACAGAAGCCCGAAGAACAGAAGACGGACTAGGAAAAGATGGCGGACGCGAAGAACATGGGGGCCTCAGGACCAATGGGGGGCGGGGACGACATGGTGCAGACCCAGGCGTACGGCTCCTGGCCGTCGCCGCTGGACGCGGCGCTGGCCGCCGCGCACGACGGACAGCCCGAGTACGTCGGGTTCGTCGGCGACGAGGCCTGGTGGACCGAGCCGCGGCCGGCCGAGGGCGGCCGCAGAGCGCTGGTGCGGCGCAGGCCGGACGGCGCGGAGGAGTCCGTACTGCCCGCGCCGTGGAACGTGCGCAGCCGCGTCATCGAGTACGGCGGCCGTCCCTGGGCCGGCGCCGAGCGCCCCGAGGGACCCCTGCTCGTCTTCGCGAACTTCGCCGACCAGCGGCTGTACGCGTACGAGCCCGCCGTGCCCGAGCGGGCCCCGCGCCCGCTCACCCCGGTCTCCGGCGTCGGCGGCGGCCTGCGCTGGGTCGACCCGCAGCTCCATCTCGACCGGGGCGAGGTCTGGTGCGTCCTGGAGGAGTTCACCGGAGAAGGCCCGAGCGACGTGCGGCGGGTGATCGCCGCCGTGCCGCTCGACGGCTCGGCCGCCGACGACCGCGGCGCGGTGCGCGAACTCACCGATGACGCCCACCGGTTCGTCACCGGCGCCCGGCTCTCGCCCGACGGCCGGCGCGCCGCGTGGATCGCCTGGGACCACCCGCGGATGCCGTGGGACGGCACCGACCTGCTGCTCGCGGAGGTCACCGACGACGGCACGTTCGGCCCCGCGCGGACCGTCGCGGGCGGCACCGAGGAATCCGTCTGCCAGGTGGAGTGGGCACCGGACGGCGCCCTGCTGTTCTCCGGCGACCGCGGCGGCTGGTGGAACCTCTACCGCATGGAGATCGCCGTCGGGCCCGCGCCCGGAGCCACCCCCGGCACGCCCGTGCGGCCCGCCCTGCTCTCCACCACCCACGGACTCTGTCCCCGCGAGGAGGAGTTCGGCGGACCGCTGTGGAAGATCGGCCTGAGCTGGTTCAAGCCGCTCGCCGCCGGTCTGATCGCCGTCGTGCACGGCGTCGGCGCCACCTCGCTCGGCATCCTCGACCCCGCGACCGGCGAAGTCGTCGACGCCGCGGGACCCTGGACCGCCTGGTCCTCGTCGCTCGCCGTGCACGGCACCCGGGTCATCGGCGTCGCCGCCAGCCCACGCACCGGGACCGAGGTCGTCGAGCTGGACACCAGCACCGGACGCACCCGGGTCATCGGCTCGGCGCACACCGACCCCGTCGACCCGGCCTACTACCCCGAGCCGCAGATCCGCACCTTCGCGGGCCCCGACGGGCGCGACATCCACGCCCACATCTACCCGCCGCACAGCCCCACCCACGCCGCCCCCGACGACGAGCTCCCGCCCTACGTCGTCTGGGCGCACGGCGGCCCCACCGGTCACGCGCCCCTCGTCCTCGACCTGGAGATCGCCTACTTCACCTCGCGCGGCATCGGCGTCGCCGAGGTCAACTACGGCGGCTCGACCGGATACGGCCGGGAGTACCGCAACCGGCTGCGCGAGCAGTGGGGCGTCGTCGACGTCGAGGACTGCGCCGCCGTCGCGCTCGCCCTCGCCGACGAGGGCACCGCCGACCGGAGCCGGCTCGCCATCCGCGGCGGCAGCGCCGGAGGCTGGACCAGCGCCGCCTCCCTGACCAGCACGGACGTCTACGCCTGCGGCACCATCAGCTATCCGATCCTGGACCTCACCGGCTGGGCCGAGGGCGAGACCCACGACTTCGAGTCCCGATACCTGGAGACGCTGATCGGCCCGCTCGCCGACGTCCCCGCCCGGTACGCCGAGCGCTCCCCGTCCGAGCACGCCGACCGGCTCACCGCCCCCTTCCTGCTCCTCCAGGGCCTCGACGACGTGATCTGCCCGCCGGTCCAGTGCGAGCGGTTCCTGGCCCGGATGGAGAGCGAGGGGCGGCGCGTCCCGCACGCCTACCTCACCTTCGAGGGGGAGGGGCACGGGTTCCGGCGCGCCGACACCATGGTCCGCGCCCTGGAGGCCGAACTCTCCCTGTACGCCCAGGTGTTCGGCCTGCACCCGACGGGGATCCCGGTCCTGGAGCTGACCAAGTGACGGAGTCCCTGATCCGCCCGGCCCGGCTCGGCCCCGGCGCCCGGGTCGCCGTCGTCGCGCCGAGCGGGCCGGTCCCCGAGGACCGGCTCCAGGCCGGCCTGGACATCCTGCGCGGCTGGGACCTGGAGCCCGTCGTCGCGCCCCACGTCCTCGACACGCACGACCGGTTCGACTACCTCGCGGGCACCGACGCCGACCGCGCCGCCGACCTCCAGCGCGCCTGGTGCGACCCCGAGGTGGACGCCGTCCTCTGCGCCCGGGGCGGCTACGGCGCACAGCGCATGGTCGACCTGCTCGACTGGACGGCGATGCGGGGCGCGCGGCCCAAGGCGTTCGTCGGGTACAGCGACATCACCGCGCTGCACGAGGCGTTCGCGGTGCGGCTCGGGGTGAGCACGCTGCACGGGCCGATGGTCGCCGCCGCCGACTTCCTCAAGAGTGCCCGCGCGCAGGGGCATCTGCGGGCCACGCTGTTCGAGCCGGAGACGGTGCGGGTGGTCGCGGCTCCGGGCGGGGGGCGGGTCGTGGTGCCCGGTACCGCGCGCGGGGTCACGCTCGGGGGATGTCTGTCGCTGCTCGCCGCCGATCTGGGGACGCCGTTCGCCCGGCGCTCGGCTCGGGGCGGGTTGTTGTGCCTGGAGGACGTGGGCGAGGAGACGTACCGCCTCGACCGGTATCTGACCCAACTGCTGCGCGGGGGCTGGTTCGAGGGGGTGTCCGGGGTGCTGCTCGGGTCCTGGGCCGAGTGCGACGATCCGGGCCTGGAGGATCTGCTCGCCGATCGGCTGGGGGGACTCGGGGTGCCGGTGGTCGACGCCTTCGGCTTCGGGCACGGGGACGACGCGCTCACCGTGCCCTTCGGGGTGGCCGGTGTACTGGATACCGGGGCCGGCACCCTGACCCTGGACGAGCCCGCGCTGACCTGATCGGCGCGCACGTTGTCGGCTGCGGCCCGGCGGGGCTTCTCGCGCAGTTCCCCGCGCCCCTGAGAGGCCTGCGGCCTTCAGGGGAGGCTGCGCGGAGCGCATGCCTCAGGGGCGCGGGGAACTGCGCGAGAAGAGGCCACCGGGTCGCGGACGAACGACGACCCAACAGGGGCGCCTTCACAGAAAATGCCGGTGCACGTCCATTGACCCCCAACTGACACGCGTCACACGATGACCCCGCACCCATACCTACCGGTCGGTAAAACGTCATCGCCGTGGAGGCCGTCACCGTGCCAAGATCCCGCGCCACCCTGCTCGCCAAAGCCACAGTCACCGCCACAGCCGCCGCCGTCACCACCGCCGCGCTGACCCTGACCACCGCCCCGGCCCACGCGGCGCCACCCCCCGCGACCGACGGCGCGTACACCGTCACCGCCCTGAAGTTCACCGTCGACACCGGCGACCGCACCTGCACGGTGGACGCCGACCTCTACCGCCCGGCACAAGCGGACTCGACGCACCCGGCGCCCGCCGTGCTCACCACCAACGGCTTCGGCGGCAACAAGAGCGACAGCACCGGCGACACCGCCAAGGCCTTCGCCCAGCGCGGCTACGTCGGACTCGCCTACTCGGGCCTCGGCTTCGGCAAGTCCGGCTGCCTGGTCTCCCTCGATGACCCGCGCATCGACGGCAAGGCGGCCTCCGCCCTCGTCGACTTCCTGGCCGGCACCCGCGCCGCCGACGACGGCACCACCGTCGACTACGTGACGACCGACAAGAAGGGCGACCCGCGCGTCGGCATGATCGGCGGCTCCTACGGCGGCGCGATCCAGCTGGCGACGGCCTCCGTGGACCACCGCGTGGACGCCCTCGTCCCGCTCATCACCTGGAACGACCTGGCCTACTCGCTCGACCCGCAGAACGCCGCCGACCGTTCCGTGCCCGGCGTCTTCAAGTGGCAGTGGACCAACGGCTTCTACCTGATCGGCGAGGGCCAGCCGCTGCTCTCGCCGTCGCTCGACCCGTCCCGCATCAACAAGCTGACCTGCCTGCACTTCGTCGACGACGCCTGCGAGACCATCCGCACCCTCAACTCCGGCGCGTACCCGGCCGACAAGACGGCGGCCCTGCTCGCCTACGCGCGCAGCGTGTCCCCGGTGACGTACCTGAAGACGGTCAAGGCGCCCACGCTGCTCGTCCAGGGCCAGACGGACAGCCTGTTCAATCTGAACGAGGCCACGGCCACGTACGACACCCTCCGCGAGCAGGGCACGACGGCGAAGATGATCTGGCAGTCGTGGGGGCACAGCGGCGGGCTCACCGATCCGGCCAGCGGCGAGCTGAACCTGTCCGAGGGCAACCTGGAGACGAGTTACGTCGGGCGGCGCGTCCTCGCCTGGTTCGACCGGTACCTCCAGCGGAAGCAGGGCGTCGACACCGGGCCCGCCTTCGCCTACTACCGCGACTGGATCGGCGACCCGGACCACACCTACGGCACCGCCTCCGCGGTCCCCGCGCCGACCCGGAAGCTGTACCTGTCCGGCGACGGCAAGCTGGTCGACAACCGCGCCGAGGTCGCCCGCGGCAGCCGCGAGTACCGCAACTGGCTCATCCCCACCAGCCACTCCGAGTCCTCGCTCGCCGGGACGATCGGTCTGCCCGACCCCGCCCCGCACGACACCAGGGGCACCTATCTCGACTGGACCACCGAACCGCTGACCGGGACCACCGATG
This sequence comes from Streptomyces sp. HUAS MG91, assembly GCF_040529335.1. GTDB lineage: Bacteria > Actinomycetota > Actinomycetes > Streptomycetales > Streptomycetaceae > Streptomyces > Streptomyces tabacisoli. The sequence goes on from NZ_CP159534.1 coordinate 7,017,243, forward strand.
TCGTCGGTTCCCCGAAGGCCACGCTCAAGGTGATCTCGCCGAAGACCGAGCGCGAGCAGAACTCCGGCGACGCCGCCGACAAGCTGGTCCTCTTCGCGAAGCTGTACGACGTCGCGCCCGACGGCACCAAGACGCTCGTGCACCGGCTCGTCGCGCCCGTGCGGGTCCCCGACGTCACCCGGCCCTTCACCGTCACCCTCCCCGGCATCGTGCACCGCTACGAGCAGGGGCACCGCATCCAGTTCGTGATCGCCGCGAGCGACGACGCGTACGGCGGCAACAAGGGCGTCAAGCCGGTCACCGTCACCAGCGCCCCCGAGGACACCGGGACGGTGGAGCTTCCGGTCGTTCCGTAGGCCACCGAGGCGGTCCGTCACCCGTACGGGCCCTCGGCCGGTGCGGGATCGCCGCCTGCCCGCACATGCTGGGCGGGGAGGCGGCGACGGCCTCCGGGGACACCGACGGAAGGACCACCGATGAGCCCGAAGGACACCGCGAGCACCGCGAAGAGCGGGGGCTCCAGTGCGTTCACGCCGGCCAGGATCGGGATCCTGGTCCTCTTCGTCCTCCTGCTGGTCTTCATCTTCGAGAACACCCGGCAGGTGAAGATCCGCATGATCATTCCCGAGCTGTCCATGCCGCTGTACCTGGCCCTGCTGATCACCGCGGTCATCGGCGGGATCTGCGGCGGCTACTTCGTGGCGCGGCGGGGACGCAGGTGACGCCGCGCGCGACGACCCGCGCCGTGCGGCGGCGCGTGGCGACCGTGACCGCCGGGGCGGCCCTCGCCCTCACCGTGTCGGCGGGCGCCGCGGTCGCCGTCGACGGCCAGCGGATGCCGGAGCTGCGCGGGCGCGGGCTGATGCACGTCTTCTCGACCGTCGACTACCGCACCAGGGTCGACGTGAAGGACGTCAGCGGCCAGAAACGGCACGTGCTGTGGCCGATGAGCTGGAAGGTGTGCAGCCAGTACCCGGCCGCCGGCCGGACGATCGGTGACGAGGGCGTGCGCGTCGGCGTCGTCAAGAACGGCGAGAAGTGCCCCCGGGCGGCCACGGTCTGACCACTCCGTAGGCTGGGCCGATGACCGACGATCACCGCTGTGCCGCCGAGGGCCCCCGGGTGGGCATCCGCCCCTTCACCCTCGCGGACGCCGACGAGTTCACCGCGCGCTCGCGCGAGAGCCGGGAGCTGCACCGGCCCTGGCTCTTCCCGCCCGACAGCTCCGAGGCCTACGCCCGGTACGCGGGCGGACTCATCGACGACCCGGCCAAGCACGGGTTCCTGGTGTGCGAGCGGGACGGCGGGGCCATCGCCGGGTTCATCAACATCAACAACGTGGTGCAGGGCGGCTTCCGGTGCGGCGCCCTGGGCTACGGCGCCTTCGCGCACGCCGCCGGGCGCGGGCTGATGTCCGAGGCGCTCGGTCTCGTGGTCCGCCACGCGTTCGGACCGCTCGGCCTGCACCGCCTGGAGATCAACGCGCAGTCCGCGAACACGGCCTCGATCGCGCTGGCCCGCCGCGCGGGGTTCCGGCTCGAAGGGTTCTCACCGGACTTCCTCTTCATCGACGGGGCCTGGCGCGACCACGAGCGATGGGCCATCACCGCGGAGATGGTGCGGGCGCGGGAGGCTACCGCCGCGACTTCCGATTGATCTTCATGGTGTCCATGTCGGTCACCGTCGACCGCAGCTCACCGTGCCCGTACCCGCGCTCCTTCAGGTACGCCTCGGCCTTCTCCTCGGCGAGGGCGCCCGCCATCTCCTCGCCGTCGTCCGGGTCGGACTCGACGACGTAGCGCATGGAGAACGCCTTGAGACCGCGGTCGTACGCGAGTGAACCCTCGGGCCCGAACCGCATCCCCGCGATGCCCTCGTGCTCGGCGACCTCGGCGAGCAGCCGCTCCCTGGCCCCGTCGGTGAGGCCGTCGAAGGTGGCGCGGACGATGACGCGGTAGGTGTGGTTCTCGGCCATGACGGGTCGTGCTCCTCGTGTGGCGGGTACCTGGACTCGTCGCCCGGGTGTCCGGAAACCGTCAGCCTACGTCGATCAGCGGGCGAGGCGCCCGGAATATCGGCCCCGGCGGCCTTTGCGCAATCCTGACCGGAGCAGCCCCTGGTCAGCTCGCCGATGAGCCTGTTCCATGGTCATCGGGGCGGGCGGCGCCCCCTGGCGACGGGAGGCTCCCCCATGACCGAGATCCGCCGTGAGGTGCTGACGCTGCCGGGCGCGCCGGTGGGCTCCGTGAACCCGCTGCCGCCGCTGCGGCCCCTCGACGAGACGCACGAACTCGACGAACGGACCAGGGCGGGCCTCCCGCTCGACATGGCCCGGCAGGTCGGCTACCGGCCGCTGCGCAGCGTGCTGCCCGAGCGGATACGCGACGGGTACGGGCGCGCGCGGGCCCCGCTCGACGTCGACGCGATCGTGATCGAGAACGAGCGGCTGCGGGTCACCGTGCTCCCCGGCCTCGGCGGCCGCGTCGCCTCCCTCTTCCACAAGCCGAGCGAGCGCGAACTCCTCTACCGCAACCCGGTGTTCCAGCCCGCCAACTTCGCGCTGAACGGCGCCTGGTTCTCCGGCGGCATCGAGTGGAACATCGGCGCGACCGGCCACACCGCCCTGTCCTGCGCGCCCCTGCACGCCGCGCGCGTCACCGCCCCCGACGGCGGCGAGATGCTCCGCCTGTGGGAGTGGGAGCGGCTGCGCGACCTGCCGTTCCAGGTGGACCTGTGGCTGCCGGCCGACTCGGACTTCCTGTACGTGGGCGTGCGCGTCCGCAACCCGCACGAGAAGCCCGCACCCGTGTACTGGTGGTCGAACATCGCCGTACCGGAGGAGCGCCGGGTGGTCGTGCCCGCGGACGAGGCCTGGCACTTCGGCTACGAGCGCACACTGCGCACCGTGCCGGTCCCCGACCACGACGGCACGGACCGCACCCGGCCGCTGAACAGCACCTACCCCGCCGACTACTTCTACGAGGTACCGGACGGGCGGCGCCGCTGGATCGCCGCCCTCGACGACACCGGGCACGGGCTCGTGCAGACGTCGACCGATCTGCTGCGCGGCCGGAAGCTGTTCGTGTGGGGCTCGGGGCCGGGCGGGCGGCGCTGGCAGGAGTGGCTGACCGAGCCCGGCACCGGAGGGTACGCGGAGATCCAGGCCGGGCTCGCCCGCACCCAGCTGGAGCACGTACGGCTGGAGCCGGAGGGCGAGTTCAGCTGGCTGGAGGCGTACGGACCGCTCAGCACGTCGCACGAGCCGGCCGGGGACTGGGGCGCCGTGACCGGCGAGGTCGAGCGGCGCCTGGCGGAGGCGCTGCCGCGGGCCGACGTCGACGCCGCCCATGAGGCGTGGCGGACCGCCTGCGCCGACGCCGAACCGGGCGAGCGGCTCGCCACCGGCTCCGGCTGGGGCGCCCTCGAACTGCTGCGCACCGGCTGGAAGTTGCCGGGGACGCCGTTCGACGCGTCGACGCTGGGGGAGGAGCAGGCGCCCTGGCGCACGCTGCTGGACACCGGGGACTTTCCCGAGCAGCGCCGGGTCGGCCCGCCGGGGCCGACCCTCGTGGCCCCGGCCTGGCGCGACATGCTGGAGACGGCACCGGCCCGCCCGCTGGCCGAGTACCACCTCGGCGTGGCGCAGTGGCACGCCGGTGACCTGGCGCAGGCCGTCCGCAGCTGGGAGCGGGCCCTCGAACTGGCCCCGTCCGAATGGCCGTTGCTGCGCTGCCTGGCCGTCGCCGACGAGGAGGGCGGGCACCCCGAGCGCGCCGCCGACCGGTACGCGGCCGCCTTCGACGACCTGTGCGCGGAGCGGCGGCACGACGGGGAGATGTGGGTCGCGGCGACGGCGGCCCTGGGGCGCGAGACGGTGGCGGCGCTGCTGGCGGTCGGGCGGGTGGAGACAGCCCGTTCGGTGTGGGACGGGCTGCACGAGAGCACCCGTGCGCAGGGACGGTTCCGGCTCCTCGAGGCCCAACTGCTCGCCGCCGAGGGGGACATGGCGGGAGCGCGGGCTGCCTTCGACGCCGGGTTCGAGGTGGCGGACCTGCGGGAGGGCGCGGAGTCGATCGGCGAGCTGTGGACGACGGTGGCGCCGGGCGAGCCGCTGCCGGCCCGCCACGACTTCCGGATGAGGCCGGAGCCCGAGGACAGGCCCTAGATCTCCTCGCCGAAGAGGGACTTGAAGGCCACCGTGCGGCTGTCGCGGACGTGGAGCAGGGTGCTCGCCGCGGCCGACTCCGCGTCGCCCGCCGCGATGCGCTCGTACATGTCCGTGTGCTGGGCCCGCATGTGCGCCGGTTCCGCACGCAGCCCGAACACGAGCTGCAGCTGCCAGCTCAGCTGTTCCATCGTGCGGGACAGCAGCGGATTGCCGGCGAGGGCCACGACCTCCTCGTGGAACGCCGTGTGCGCGGCCACCTCCTGGGTGCCCTCGGCGTCGCCCGCCGCCCGCTCGGCCTGCTCCAGACAGTCCCGCAGGGTGTCGAGGCCCGGCGGCCGCGCGGGTGCGGCGTCCGCCACCGCGCGGGCCGCGAGCCGCGACGCCTGTACGGCGAGCGGCTCCCACACCTCGTACAGATGCCGTACGTCGTCGCGCTCCAGGCTGCGCACCCGGACACCGCTGTGCGGCAGCAGTTCGAGCAGCCCCTCGCCGACGAGCGCGCGCAGGGCCTCGCGCACCGGGACCCGGGACATCTCGAGCTCCTGGGCGACCTCGCGCTCGACGAGGCGCGCTCCCATCGGGTAGCGGCGGTCGACGATGCGCTGCCGCAGCGCTTCGCGCGCCTGTGCGCTCAGGGACGTACGCCCCTGTCCCGCCGGTGTTCCGTCGTCGCTCGCCGTCACCCGCACCGTTCCACCGTCCCAGCGTCCTCACCCGTCGTGCTCCGGGTGAGGATACGTGGGGCGGGCCGCGCTCACCCTTCGGCGGGCGCCTGCCGGTCGACGTACTCGAAGACGGATCCGTCCGGGTGCAGCGCGATGAGATTGCGGCCGCCCGGGCTCGGCACCGGGCCCGCGAGGACCTTCGCGCCGGACGCGGTGAGCAGGGCGTACGCCTCGTCGACATCGGGCACCGCGATCGTGGCGGCCACCTTGCGCAGCACGTCCAGCTCGGTCGCGGGGCCGCTCATCAGCAGGAAGCAGCCGACCGCGGCCACCGAGACGCCGCCACGCTCGAAGCGCATCGCTCTGCTGCCCGTCAGGCGCTCGTAGAACGTGACCGTCGACTCCAGCATCGCCGGATCGGCGACGCAGACGCGCAGCGTGGTGCCCAGGATCTCCATGGCTTGGCCCGTGCCACCTCTCTGACCGGCTCTCTTCGGGCTTGCCACGATTTCATGATTGCCGCGCCCGCGCCACCAACTCCGTTCACCGGAGCCCGCCTTGACCGACTACTTCTGGTCCACGGGCAGCAGGCCGCGCTCGGCGAAGACCTTCTTGGCGACGAAGGTGGCGTTGAGGGCCCGCGGGAAACCGGCGTAGCCCGCCGAGTGCAGCAGCGCCTCGACGATCTCCTCGGGGGTCAGCCCGACGTTGAGGGCGGCGTCTACGTGCACCTCCAGCTGGGGCTCGCAGCCGCCGAGGGCCGTCAGGATGCCCAGGGTGAGCAACTGGCGGTCGCGCGGCGGCAGCGCGGGGCGGCGGTAGATCTCGCCGAAGCCCCAGGCGACGATCTGGTGCGCGAGTTCTGGGCTGACGTCGGCGAGGGAGTCCAGGACGCGCGGGGCGGCGTCCCCGTTGATCCGGTTCAGCGTTTCCAGGCCCCGGTCGAAGCGGTCCTGGCGGGTCTCGGCGGTCGCGGGGGCGGGTTCGGGGCCGGATCCGGGTTCGGGTTCGGGTTCGGTGTTCATGGGGCCTCTTCCGTAGCTCTGCCGTAGCTCTGTCGTGTGGAGTCTCGGTGGCCGTTACGAGGTGCGCGGGAAGGGTACCCGCGCGCCATGGAACGCTTGGATCAACGACTCACCGACGAAGTGACAGGGGCCGTACGCGACACTGTGCGCGACTCCGTACGCGACGCCGTCCGTGACGAGATGCGGGGCGTCGTGAACCGGCGGCGCCGCACCGCCGCGCTGTACGCCGGGTCGGCGCTGTCGGCCCTGTACGCCGGCGCGGCGGCCGCGGTGGCGCTCGGGCTCGCGCTGGCGCTGGCCCTGCCGAGCTGGGCCGCCGCCCTGATCGTCGCGGCGCTGCTCGGGGTCGCGGCGTTCGTGCTGCGGCAGGCGGCCAGGCCCAAGGGGCCCGAGATCCCGCCGATGCCGCCCGGACCGCCGCCCGGGACGTGATCCCGGGAGCGCGCCGTGGCCGGTCGCTCAGTTCCCCGTGCTCCTGACGGGGCGCACCAGCCGGTGGCGCGCTCCGAGCCCTGTTCGCGGGGGCCCGTGGCCGTGTCCGCCGGGGGAGAACCGGAGGAGAAACGTGAGCCGCACACGTGTCCTGGTCGTCGGTGCCGGGTTCGCCGGGTACCGGGCCGCTCGACTGCTGAGCCGGGTGGCCCGGCGCGATGCCGAGATCGTCCTGCTCAACCCGACCGACTATTTCCTGTATCTGCCGCTGCTGCCGCAGGTCGCCGCCGGCGTCCTGGAACCGCGCCGGGTGACGGTGTCGCTGTCCGGGACGCTGCCGCACGCCCGCCTCGTCCTCGGCGAGGCCGACGCGGTGGACCTCGACCGGCGGACCGTCGCGTACACCGATCCCGAGGGCGGGCACGGCACGCTGGCGTACGACCGACTCGTCCTGGCCGTCGGCAGCGTGAACAAGCTGCTGCCGGTGCCCGGCGTCGCCGAGTACGCGCACGGCTTCCGCGGCATGCCCGAGGCGCTGTACCTGCGCGACCACGTGACCCGGCAGATCGAGCTGGCCGCCGCCGCGCCCGACGCCGAGACCTGCCGCGCACGCTGCACCTTCGTCGTGGTCGGCGGCGGCTACACGGGGACCGAAGTCGCCGCGCAGGGGCAGCTGTTGAGCGCCGCCCTGGTACGGAAGCGGCCGCCGCGCCACGGCGTGCGGCCGCGCTGGATGCTGCTCGACATCGCGCCGCGCCTGCTCCCCGAACTCGACGAGCACCTGTCGCGCACCGCGGGCCGGGTGCTGCGCGAGCGGGGCGTCGAGGTGCGCACCGGAACCTCGGTGAAGGAGGCCACCGCCGACGGCGTCCACCTCGACGACGGGGAGTTCGTCGGCACCCGCACCCTGGTGTGGTGCGTCGGCGTGCGGCCCGACCCGCTCGTCGCCGCGCTCGGCAGGCCGCTGGAGCGCGGGCGGCTGCTCGTCGACCCGTATCTGACGGTGCCCGGGTACCCCGAGGTGTTCGCCTGCGGGGACGCGGCGGCCGTTCCCGACCTCGCGCGGCCGGGGGAGTACACCCCGATGACCGCGCAGCACGCCTGGCGGCAGGGGAGGATCGCCGGGATCAACGTCGCCGCCTCCCTCGGCATGGGCCGGCGGCGCGCCTACCGGCACAAGGACCTCGGCTTCACGGTCGACCTCGGCGGGGCGCAGGCCGCGGCCGACCCGTTCGGCATCCCGCTGGCCGGCCCGCTCGCCTGCGCCGTCACCCGTGGCTACCACCTCGCCGCGCTGCCCGGCAACCGCGTGCGGGTCGCCGCCGACTGGCTCCTGGACGCCGTACTGCCCCGCCAGGCGGTCCAGTTGGGGCTCGTGCGGTCCTGGTCCGTGCCCCTCGACACCGCCTCGCCCGAACTGGCGCGGATGCCCGACGGCCACGGCGCGGTCCCACCCCGCGACCGGCCCCATGACCCGTCCAGCGCCCTGCCAACCGATCCGTCAACCGATCCGTCAACCGATCCGTCAACCGATCCGTCAACCGACTCGTCCAGTGACCCGTCCAGCGACTCGTCCGATGGAGGATCCCCGTGAGCACGTCCCCGTCCGTTCCCGCCCGTACCGTGACCGAGATGCAGGACCTGGCACGGCAGTTGAGGGTCGACTCGGTCCGCGCGGCCGACGCCGCGGGGTCCGGGCACCCCACGTCGTCGATGTCCGCGGCCGACCTGCTGGCCGTCCTCCTGGCGAGCCACTTCCGCTACGACTTCGAACGCCCCGCCCACCCGGGCAACGACCGCTTCGTCCTCTCCAAGGGCCATGCCTCGCCCCTGCTGTACGCGGCGTACAAGGCGGCCGGGGTCATCGACGACGCCGAACTGCTCACCTTCCGCACCCTCGGCAGCCGCCTCGAAGGGCATCCGACGCCCCAGCGGCTTCCGTGGGTGGAGACCGCCACCGGCTCGCTCGGACAGGGCCTGCCGGTCGCCGTCGGCATCGCCCTGTCCGGCAAGCGGCTCGACCGCGTCGGCTACCGCGTCCACGTCCTGTGCGGCGACAGCGAACTCGCCGAGGGATCGGTGTGGGAGGCCGCCGAACACGCCGGTTTCGAGCACCTCGACAACCTCACCCTGATCGTCGACGTCAACCGGCTCGGCCAGCGCGGCCCGACCCGGCACGGCCACGACCTGGACGCGTACGCGCGCCGCTTCCGCGCCTTCGGCTGGCACACCATCGAGATCGACGGGCACGACATCGCCGAGATCGACCACGCGTACACCGGGGCCGCGTCCACCACGGGACGACCGACCGCGATCATCGCCCGCACCGTCAAGGGCAAGGGGGTCGCCTCCGTCGAGGACCGGGAGGGACTGCACGGCAAGCCGCTGCCGGACGCCGCCGCGGCCGTCGAGGAACTGGGCGGTGACCGGGGCACGCGCGTGCACGTACAAGCGCCGCCCGCCGCAAGGGCGTTGCACTCCGTGCGCGGCGCCGAGCCCGAGCTGCCGCGCTACGAGATCGGCGACGAGGTCGCCACCCGCACCGCCTTCGGCGAGGCCCTCACCGCGCTGGGCTCCGCCCGCGGGGACGTCGTCGTGCTCGACGGCGAGGTCGGCGACTCCACCCGCGCCGAGTTCTTCGCCAAGGAGCATCCCGACCGCTACTTCGAGTGCTACATCGCCGAACAGCAGCTCGTCGGCGCCAGCGTGGGGCTCGCGGCGCGCGGCTGGGTGCCGTTCGCGGCCACGTTCGGCGCGTTCCTGACCCGGGCGCACGACTTCGTGCGGATGGCGGCGGTCAGCGGGGCCGGGATCAACCTGGTCGGCTCGCACGCGGGCGTCGCCATCGGGCAGGACGGCCCCTCCCAGATGGGCCTGGAGGACCTGGCGATGTTCCGGGCCGTGCACGGGTCGACGGTGCTGTGCCCGTGCGACGCCAACCAGACGGCTCAACTCGTCGCGCGGATGGCCGATTTGAGCGGCGTGCGCTATCTGCGGACGTCGCGCGGGGCGGGCCCGGTCATCTACGGGCCGGACGAGGAGTTCCCGGTGGGCGGGTCCAAGGTGCTGCGCTCCGGCGACCACGACCGGGTCACGCTCGTCGCCGCCGGGGTCACGGTGCACGAGGCGCTGGCCGCCGCCGACGAACTGGCGACGGCCGGGATTCCCGTACGGGTGATCGACGCGTACTCGGTGAAGCCGGTGGACCGGGAGGCCCTGCGGGAGGCCGCGCGGGCCACCGGATGCCTGGTCACCGTGGAGGACCACCGTGAGGAGGGCGGCCTCGGGGACGCCGTCGCCCAGGTCTTCTCGGACGGGAGCCCGGCGCCGCGGCTGGTGCGGCTGGGAGTGCGCACGATGCCCGGATCCGCCTCCCCGGAGGAGCAGTTGCGGGAGGCCGGGATCGACGCCGGGTCCCTTTCGGCGGCGGTGGCGCTGCTGGTGGAGCAGCACGTGGCGCCCTGACGGCGCCCGTGGCGGCCCTCCGCGTGGCTGTCGCCCAGTTGCCCGCGCCCCCTGATGCGAGCCGTGCTCGCCCAGGGGGCGCGGGCAACTGCGCGACAGCCTCCATGCGCCTGCGGCCGCCCGCATTCCCAGGAGTACATGACGCTTCGCGTGGTACCCGGGGCGCTCCGCTCGGGTTGGACGACTGTCGCCGAACTCCTAGCCACAGAGCGGGAGTTGCAGGTTTGGCCAAGGCTCGTGAGGCGACTCGGATGGTGAGGCTGTCATGACGAACACGGAGAGACCGCACACGTCGTCCCCCCGGCGCCGGAGCGACAGCCATGACGCCGGCCACGACGACGGTCACGACGACAAGGTGAACGAGGAGGGCCGCGTGCCGCGCCCCATGGAGGTGCTGCGCGAGGCGCGGGCCCAGCTGGCGGAGCTCACCGGAATGACGCCCGAATCCGTGTCGTCCTTCGAACGCTCGGAAGACGGCTGGGAGTTGCAGGTCGAGGTCCTGGAAGTGTCCCGCGTCCCCGACACGATGAGCCTGCTGGCGAGCTACCAGGTGAGCCTGGACCCGCAGGGCGGGCTCACCGGATACCGGCGGGTCCGCCGCTACGAACGCGGACGCGCCGAGCCCCGCAGGGCCGGCGGCCAGTAGACCGTCCTGCTCCCGTGCCGACCGCACCACCCGCACGATCCGCACCACCCGCACGATCCGCACCACCCGTACGCATGTCCCTGTTCCCGGGACCACCCAGAACTCAGAGAAGGAGGGCCTTTCCCCATGACCGTTGTCCCCGCACAACAGTCAGGCGGCGGTGGCGGCACCAGCGGCCTGTACGACGTACTCGAACTCGTCCTGGACCGCGGGCTCGTCATCGACGCGTTCGTCCGTGTCTCGCTGGTCGGCATCGAGATCCTGAAGATCGACGTCAGGGTCGTCGTCGCCAGTGTCGACACCTACCTCCGGTTCGCCGAGGCGTGCAACCGGCTCGACCTGGAGACCGGCAGCAAGAAGCCGTCCGGCCTCACCGACATCCTCGGCGACACCATGGAGTCCGGCGCGCGCGGCAAGACCAAGGGCGCCCTCTCCGGCGCCGCGCAGACCATCTCGGACGCCTTCAACCAGGCCCGCGAGGAGGGTGAGGCCGAGCCGCGCCGCACCCGCCGCGCCCCGAGCCGTCGTAAGGAGGAGCAGTGAGCAGTACGTACATCTACGGCATCGCGAGTGCCGAACATCCCACGCTGCCCGACGGCATGGGCGGCATCGGCAAGCCCGCGCGCACGGTGCACATCGTGAAGAAGGGGCCGCTGGCCGCGATCGTCAGCGAGGCTCCGGACGACCTGCGGCCCAAGCGGCGTGATCTGCTCGCCCACCAGAGCGTGCTCGCCGAGGCGGGCGCCGGCGGTCCGGTGCTCCCCATGCGGTTCGGCAGTCTGGCCCCGGACGAGGAGGCCGTGGCCGACGTGCTCGCCGAGCGCGTCGACCACTACCAGGAGCGGCTGCGCACGCTGGACGGCAAGGTCGAGTACAACGTCAAGGCGCAGCACGACGAAGAGGCCGTACTGCACCGGGTGATGGCCGAGAACCCCGACGTCCGCTCGATGACCGACGCCAACCGGCAGGCGGGCGGCGGTACGTACGAGGACCGGCTGCGGCTCGGCGAGCTCGTGGTCGGCGCCGTGCAGGCCCGCGAGGCCGAGGACGCGCTGGAGTTGCAGCAGTTGCTCGAACCGGCCGCGGACGCGGTGTCGACGGGCCCCGAGAGCACCGGCTGGCTGGCCAACATCTCGTTCCTCGTCGACCGGAAGGCTGCCGAGCGCTTCCTCGCCGCCGTCGAGGACGTCCGCCGCGACCACTCCCACATCCAGCTCACCGTCAACGGCCCGCTCCCGCCGTACAGCTTCGTGGAGCCGGGCCCGTCCGCACCCGCGGGCAGTACGGAGTGAGGCCGTGGGGCTGACCAGGCTCGTCGGCGAGGTGCTGCTGCTGCCCCTCGCGCCCGTGCGCGGGTCGATGTGGGTGATGGAGCAGCTGGTCGCCGAGGCCGAACGGCACTACTACGACCCAGCCGTGATCCGTTCCGAACTCAGCTCCCTGGAGCGGCAGTTGACGGAGGGCGACATTGACCAGGAGACGTTCGACCGGATCGAGGACCAGCTTCTCGACCGGCTGGAAGGGAAGTGAAGCGTGAACCGGGCAGCGCTCGGCCTCGCGGTAGGGGCCGGTTACGTCCTCGGACGGACCAAGAAGATGAAGCTGGCGTTCGCCGTCGGCACGATGGTGGCGGGCAAGAAGCTGAAGCTCAGCCCGCGCGCCATCGGCGAACTGGTGACGCATCAGCTGGAGAACAACCCGCAGTTCAAGGAGATCGGCGATCAGCTCCGGCAGGATCTGCGCGGCGTCGGCAAGGCGGCGACCGGTGCGCTCGTGGAGCGGCAGATCGAGGGGCTCGCGGGCCGGCTGCACAGCCGTACGCAAGGTGTGCGCGACCAGATCGCGGGCGTCGCCCCCGACGTGGACGACGTGCGGGACGCCGGTGAACGGGTCACGCGCGTGGTGCCCGGACAGCGGGTGCGCCGCCGCGACGAGGAGGACGCGTACGAGGACTCGGACGCCTACGAGGCGGAACCCGACGGCGAGTTCGACGACGATTCCTACGATGACCGGGCCGAGGACCGCGACGACAACCGTGACGAGCGTGACGACCGTGACGAGGGCCCGGGCCGTGGCCGGCGCGGTGGATCCGGTTCGTCCGGCCGCCGTACCCAGGGCGCCGAGCGCACCCGGATGAGCACGTCGACGGCGAAGCGGGCCCCGGCGAAGAAGACCGCGGCGAAGAAGACGGCCGCGAAGAAGACCGCGGGCAAGAAGACGGCGGCGAAGAAGACAGCCGCCAAGAGGGCCGTGGGCAGTGCGGCCGGCGCCGCGAAGGGAGGGCGGGACCGTGGCTGAATCCCCCACCAAGGCGCTGGGCGGCCTCGCCAAGAGCCAGGCCGCCGACCACCTCAAGTCGGAGGTCCAGCAGTACCTCGCCGCCCAGACCCAGCGGATGCTGCTGGGCGCGGGCCGCAAGCTGGGTGAGACGACGCTGAAGCTGAACGACATCGCCGACGGCACCAGCCCCGGCTTCGCCAAGCTCGCCCTCGACGGTGGCCGCAAGCTCGCCGAGGGCAAGAGCCCGATGCGCAGCGCCGTCGAACTCGGCGCGGGCCACCTCAAGGACAAGGTCGTCGGCGGGGTCAAGGGCCTCTTCGGCAAGGGCGGCAAGAAGAAGGGCGGCGCGGGCAAGAAGCCGACCGTCATCATGGAGTTCATCGACGTCGGCGTCGATCTGCGCACCGCGTACGACCAGTGGACGCAGTACCAGGAGTTCTCCACGTTCGCGCGCGGCGTCAAGAACGCCAACCGCGCCGACGACGTCACCTCCGACTGGCAGATGAAGGTCTTCTGGTCCAGCCGGAGCTGGAAGGCGCACACCACCGAGCAGGTGCCCGACGACCGGATCCAGTGGACGTCGGAGGGCGCCAAGGGCACGACGAAGGGTGTCATCACCTTCCACCGGCTCGCCGACCGGCTGACCCGCGTGCTGCTGGTCATCGAGTACTACCCCAAGGGCCTGTTCGAGAAGACCGGCAACATCTGGCGCGCCCAGGGCCGCCGGGCCCGCCTGGACCTCAAGCACTTCGCGCGGTTCGTGACGATCCGCGGCGAGGCGAGCGACGGCTGGCGCGGTGAGATCCGCGACGGTGAGGTGGTCACCACCCACGAGGACGCGCTGGCCCAGGAGGAGCAGGAGCAGCAGGAGAACCAGGAGGGCCGGGAGGACCAGGAGGAGGGCAAGCCCGCCGACGAGTACGACGAGGAGGGCGGCCCGGAGCACGACGAGCCCGACGAGCCTGACGACTACGACGAGGCGGAGGCCGAGTACGACGACGCCGAGGGCGGCTACGAGGACGAGCCGGAGGAGGTGGAGGAGTACGACGACGGCGAGTACGAGGAGTACGCCGACGACGAGGACGCGGACCGCGCCGACGACGAGGAACCCGCGCGCGGCCGGGAGCGCGCCGGCAGCGGGGCCCGCCGATGACGACGGCCACCACGGGCGCCCGCCGCATGCAACTCGCGCAGGAGAACGCCGAGTTGAAAAGCAGACTGGCCGAGCTCGAAGAGGCCGCGGAAGGGGAGAGGTCCTGATGCCCACGAGCGTCCCGGCGGGGCGGCTGCGGTACGTGTACGCCGTGTGCCGACCGCTCGACGCGCCGCCGCCGGCCGGCCGCACCGGTGTCGCGGGCGCGCCGCCCCGGCAGCTCGAACACCACGGCCTCGTCGCGGTCGTCGCCGACGCGCCGGAGCGGGACTTCACCGAGGCCCCGCTCCGCGCGCACCTGGAGGACCTGGACTGGCTCACCGCCACCGCCACCGCCACCGCCCGCGCCCACCAGACCGTGGCCGAGCGCACCGCGCGCGAGGACGCCTGGCAGCGCGCCCTGATCAGCTCGGTCAACGAACAAGTGGCCTCGCCGTGGCCGGAGTTGATGTGACGTGGCGCGTATCGAGATCGAGCAGGACACGGTCGAGCGCGATCTGATGAAACTGGTCCTCACGGTCGTCGAGCTGCTGCGGCAGCTCATGGAGCGGCAGGCGATCCGCCGCTTCGACACCGGCGATCTGACGGAGGACCAGGAGGAGCGGATCGGGCTCACCCTGATGCTCCTGGAGGACCGGATGGCCGAACTCAGGGACCGCTACGACCTGCGGCCCGAGGACCTGAACATCGACCTCGGACCGCTGGGACCGCTACTGCCCAGGAGCTGAACTCCCTACTTGCGGGCCAGGATCTCCCCGTGCGGCACGGTGAACCAGGCGTCCGCGTGCGTGCCCCACTCCCGCCAGGTGGCGGAGACCGCCGCCAGCTGATCGGCGGTCGCGTGCCCGCCCTGGGTGGCGCGGTCGGCGTACGCGGAGGCGACGGTCCGGTCCGCCCACAGACCGCTCCACCAGGCGATCTCGTCCGCCGTCGCGTAGCACCACGCGCCCGCCGAGCACGTGACGTCCTGCTGGGCGAAACCCGCCTCCATGGCCCACGACTTGAGGAAGCGGCCGGCGTCCGGCTCCCCGCCGTTGGCCCGGGCGACCCGGCGGTACAGATCGAGCCAGTCGTCCATGCCGGGCAGTCGCGGGTACCAGGAGAACACCGAGTAGTCGGAGTCCCGGGCCGCGACGGTCCCGCCCGGCTTCGTGACGCGCCGCATCTCCCGCAGCGCCTGCACCGGGTCGCCGACGTGCTGGAGCACCTGGTGCGCGTGCACCACGTCGAAGGTGTCGTCGTCCCACGGCAGCGCGTGCACGTCGGCGGTGGTGAACTCCGTGTTCGTCAGGCCCCGTTCGGCCGCCGTGGCCCGCGCCTGTTCCACGATGCCCTCGGCGCTGTCGGCGCCGACCACCCGCCCCTGCGGCACCAGTTCGGCGAGGTCGGCGGTGATGGTGCCCGGCCCGCAGCCGATGTCCAGGATGCTCGAATCCGGCCGGAGCACGCCCGAGTCGAGGAGGTAGGCCGCCGAGTTGGCGGCGGTGCGCCAGGTGTGTGAGCGCAGCACGGACTCGTGGTGGCCGTGGGTGTACACGGCGGTCTCCTGCGGCATGACCCGATCCCTTCACGGTAGGGGCGAAACGGTGTGGCTGCCGCCCGGGGTGAATGCCCCGGGCGATGCCTTCACCGTACGCCCGACAACCGGATGATGAGACTGGTGTCTCACAGTATGGTCAGCGGGCGGTACACGCGCAGTGCCTCGTGCTCCTTCTCGATGCTCAGCACCGGTCCGCACGGGCTCACTTCACCGTCGTAGGCGAGCGGTGTGCCCGGCGTGATCCCGTCCACGCGCAGCCGGGTCATCCGGGTCGCCGTGTGGAACGGGGAGCGGGACAGCGGGCCCGACAGGGCCGCCGCGAGGAGGCGGAAGCTCGGCCACCGGCCGCCGCCGACCGTGCGCACGTCCAGCAGCCCGTCGGCCAGGGACGCGCGCCGGCCCGCCGTCAGCCCCATCCGGCGGTAGGTGCAGTTGCCCGCGAACAGCAGCCACAGCTTCCGGTCGCTGCCGCCGATGCGGACGTTCAGCGGATGGTCCCGCCGCAGCACGTGCACGGCGGCCACCACATCGGCAAGACGTCCGCCGACCCGCGCCGACCAGCGTTCACGCTCGTGCACCAGCTCCGGGTAGGCGCCCAGGCTGAAGGTGTTGAGGAAGATCCCCGAGGTCTCCGCGGAGTGGAAGCGCCCCACGTCGACCGCGACCGCGTCGCCGCCCTGGACCGCCCGCACCAGATCGCCCGCGTCCTCCACGCCGAGGTCGTACGCGAAGTGGTTGAGGGTGCCGCCGGGCAGCACCGCCAGCGGCAGCCCGTGCTCCAGGGCCACCCGCGCCGCCGTGTTCACCGAGCCGTCGCCGCCCGAGATGCCGAGCGCGCGGGCGCGCGGCGCGGCCTTCTGGAGCACCTGCGTCAGGTCGCCGCCCGTGAACTCGATGAACTCCGCCGCGGGCAGCGCGTCGCGCAGCGCCTTCACCTTCTCCGGCGTCCCCGCGTTCGCGTTCACCACCATCACCAGGCCCTCGCCGCCCGGCAGCGCCGGCACGTCCTCGACCAGCGGCCGCCCCGGTGACGGCATCTGGTCGCGCGTCGGCACCAGCCCTCGTACGGCGAACGCGGCACCCACCCCGAGCGCGGCGCCCACCAGGACGTCACCCGGGAAGTGGGCGCCGGTGTAGACACGGGAGGCGGCCACCGAGAACGCCACCGGCGCGACCGCCGCGCCCAGGCCCCGCGACTCCAGCGCCACCCCCGTCGCGAAGGCCGCGGCCGACGCCGCGTGCCCCGACGGGAACGACGTGGTGAACGGCTGCCGCTTGAGCCGCCGGGCCAGCGGCACCGGGTCGAGGATCGGCCGGGCGCGGCGCACCGAACGCTTCCCCAGCGTGTTGATGGTCGCCGAGGCCACCGCGAGGGACGCGATGCCGCGGACGGCGGCCCGGCGGGCCTTCGGGGATCCGCTCAGGGCGAGGGCACCGCCGATCCCGAACCAGAGCACGCCGTGGTTGGCGGCCCGGCTCAGCCGGGGCAGGACCCGCTCGGCACCGGGCCAGTTCGAACCGGCGGCGAACTCGAAGACGCGGCGGTCCAGGGCGGCGAGCCGTCCCCGCAGGGACGGTCCGGGCTTGGTCACGTCCGGTGCGGGCGTGATGAGGTCGGCGAAGAAATCGGCACACATGTGACGACGGGTACCCCGTGACGGGGCCTGCACCCGGCTTCGGCCTGCCAATTCATTTGCCCGTCACCCGCACGGGCGTCCACAATGCGGGATCATGGGACATCTGGAAGCGGCGCACCTCGAGTACTACTTGCCGGACGGGCGGGCACTGCTCGGTGACGTCTCCTTCCGGGTCGGCGAGGGCGCGGTCGTCGCCCTGGTCGGACCGAACGGCGCGGGCAAGACCACGCTGCTGCGCCTGATCTCCGGCGAGCTCCAGCCGCACGGCGGCTCGGTCACGGTCGGCGGCGGCCTCGGCGTGATGCGCCAGTTCGTCGGCTCGGTCCGCGACGAGACGACCGTCCGCGACCTGCTCGTCTCCGTCGCCCAGCCCCGGCTCCGCGAGGCCGCGAAGGCGGTCGACAAGGCCGAGCACGCGATCATGACGGTCGACGACGAGGCCGCGCAGATGAGCTACGCCCAGGCGCTGGCCGACTGGGCCGAGGTCCAGGGCTACGAGGCGGAGACGCTCTGGGACATGTGCACCATGGCCGCGCTCGGCGTCCCCTACGACAAGGCCCAGTTCCGCGAGGTGCGCACGCTCTCCGGCGGCGAGCAGAAGCGCCTGGTCCTGGAGGCCCTGTTCCGCGGCACGGACGAGGTCCTGATGCTGGACGAGCCGGACAACTACCTCGACGTGCCCGGCAAGCGCTGGCTGGAGGAGAAGCTCCGCGAGACCCGTAAGACGGTCCTCTTCGTCTCCCACGACCGCGAGCTGCTCGCCCGCTCCGCCGAGAAGATCGTCAGCGTCGAGCCCGGCCCCGGCGGCGCCGACGCCTGGGTGCACGGCGGCGGCTTCTCGACGTACCACGAGGCCCGCCGCGAGCGCTTCGCCCGCTTCGAGGAGCTGCGCCGCCGCTGGGACGAGAAGCACGCTCAGCTCAAGAAGCTCGTGATCAACCTCCGGCAGGCCGCCGCGGTCAGCCACGAGATGGCCTCCCGCTACGCGGCCGCGCAGACCCGGCTGCGCAAGTTCGAGGAGGCGGGCCCGCCGCCGGAGCCGCCGCGCGAGCAGGACATCACCATGCGCCTGAAGGGCGGCCGCACCGGCGTGCGCGCCGTGACCTGCCAGGGCCTGGAGCTGACCGGCCTGATGAAACCCTTCGACCTGGAGGTCTTCTACGGCGAACGCGTGGCGGTCCTCGGCTCGAACGGCTCGGGCAAGTCCCACTTCCTGCGCCTGCTGGCCGGCGACGACTCGGTGGCGCACACCGGCACCTGGAAGCTCGGCGCGCGGGTGGTCCCCGGCCACTTCGCCCAGACCCACGCCCACCCCGAGCTCCAGGGCCGTCCGCTGCTCGACATCCTCTGGCGCGATCACGCCAAGGACCGCGGCGCGGCGATGTCCCTGCTGCGCCGCTACGAGCTGACGGCCCAGGCCGAGCAGAACTTCGAGCGGCTGTCGGGCGGCCAGCAGGCCCGCTTCCAGATCCTGCTCCTCGAACTGGAGGGCGCCACCGCGCTGCTCCTGGACGAGCCCACGGACAACCTCGACCTGGAGTCGGCCGAGGCCCTCCAAGAGGGCCTGGAGTCCTTCGACGGCACGGTCCTGTCGGTCACCCACGACCGCTGGTTCGCCCGCGCCTTCGACCGCTACCTGGTCTTCGGTTCGGACGGCAAAGTCCGGGAGACCTCGGAGCCCGTCTGGGACGAGCGCCGGGTGGAGCGCGCCCGCTAGGGCGTGTACCGGCTCACGCGTCCCAGCGGAGCAGCGCCCCGAGCCCGCCGGCCGGTCCGGTGGCCGGATCCGCCCCGGCCACCGACACCGCGTCGGCCCCGGCGGCGGCCGCGCACCGCAGCAGCGCGTCGTCGGCCCGCGCGGGCACCGCGTCCCGCGCCCCGAGCACCGCCGGATCGTCCCGCTCCACCCCGACCTGGTCGGGTTCGGCGCCGACCCAGACCGGCCGGTGCGCGTCGGGCCCGTCGGTCCGGACCAGCAGCTGGGAGATCCGGTGCTCGCGCGCCGCGTCGACCAGCGCGGGCACGCCCTCCGCGGCCTCCTCGCCACGGCTGCGCGCGGCGGCGAACAGCTCCGCCTCGTGGGCGGCGCGGGCCCGGGGCAGCTCGGCGTCGAGCCGCCGGCCACCCGCACCCGGACCGGCCCGCAGCACCCGCTCCCGCACCGCCGCGGGCAGCAGCTCGCGCACGGCCGCGCACTCCGCGTCGTCCCCGACCAGCACGACGAGATCCGCCCGCGTCCCTGCCTGACAGCGCACGAGCGCCTCCGCCAGCTCGGCGGCGCCGCGCCGCCGGCCGTCCGCCGCCCACAACGGCAGGTGCCGCTCCGTCCCCAGAGGCCCGTCCGGCCACAGGGCCAGATCGGCGGCGTCCCGCCCGAGGCGCGCGACCAGACACAGCGGATCCGCGCCGGCCAGGTCGAGCAGGGGCGCGATGTGCGGCAGCGCCGCCCAGCGCACCGACGTGCCCGGCGGCGCCGTGCTCAGCGGCGGATCGAGGACCACCTCGCCGCCCGAGGCGAAGAACGCCCGCCCGACCGGCTCGGCTCATCGGCGTGCCGTAGCTCGTCGACGGCCATCCGTACCGCGTGGCAGGTGGCCCCGTCGGCCCCGGCGCGCGCGAGCGCCCGCTGCACCGCCAGCGCCTCCAGCGTGCGCTCCTCGGCGGTGGAGGCACGGTGCCGGGCCGCGTCGACGTAGACGGACGCCCAGGGACCGGGCCGCTCGTACAGCGGAGTGAGGAACGCGAGGTCCATATCTGCCTCCCGGAAGGCGTGGGCGCGGTGGAGCGGAATACGGTGTTCGGGAGCGGGTACCCCGCGCGCCCACGGGCAGACAGGAGGTGACACGCACGGGTGAATCAGGTGTGTCCCCCGGGTCACCCGACGCACGGGGCGACACGGGGGCGGTGGGGGACCGGTGTCCGGTGCAGGCGTCGTCGCCAGAGGGCGGCGGTAGTCGTACGCTGCTGGGTCGGCGGACGGACCGGCGCACGGGACTCCCGTGCGCACGACGGGTCATGACAGGTCATCACGAGGAGTCAGGGTGGCGAGAACGGCCTTCCGGACGGAAGACGTCGACCAGGCCATGGAAGCGATCAAGAACGCTTTCTACAGCAACCGGCTGGACGTACTGTCGCGCCCCGAGCGGTTCGACGCCGCGTTCGACGTGCTCGAACTCGGCGGGATCACCGTCGGGGACCTCAGATGCGGAGCCGATGTCCGCGTGCGGTGCGGAGAGTTGGGCTCGTACCACGTGAACATCCCGCTCGGCAGCCCCATGTCCTGGCACCAGTCGAGCAGGCCCTCGCAGCTCACCCTGCCCGGCGCGGCCGCCGTGTTCCAGCCGGTCGGCACCACAGCCGTGGACCATTGGACCGGCGAGGGGCGGATCGTCGCGCTGAAGATCGAACGGCCCCTGCTGGAGCGGCGCGTGGAGGAGCTGACCGGCCGGACACTGCGCGGGCCGCTCGTCCTCGACCCCGGCCTGGACCTGACGCGCGGACGCGGCAGGGCCTGGGCCCGGCTCGTCGGCACGCTCGTCGACGATCTGTACGAGGACGTCCACCTGCTCCAACATCCGCTGGTCGCCGCCCCGTTGCGGGACGCGCTCGTCAACGGGCTGCTGCTGAGCACCGGTCACCACTACCGCGACGTACTGGACCGGCCCGCGCAGGGGTTGCGCCCCGCGCCGGTCAAACGCGCCATGGACGCGATGCGCGAGCGCCCCGAACACCCCTTCACCACCGCGGAACTCGCCGGCCAGGCGCGGGTCGGCGTGCGGTGGCTCCAGGAGGCGTTCGCGCGCTACGTGGGGATGCCGCCGATGGCGTATCTGCGCTCGGTCCGCCTGGAGCGGGCCCACGCCGATCTGCTCGCCGCGGACCCGCGCACGGCGTCCGTCAGCGACATCGCCCAGCGCTGGGGCTTCGGGCACCTGGGGCGCTTCGCCGAGCAGTACCGGGCCAAGTACGGCCAGGTCCCGTCCCGCACGCTGCGCACGGTGGACGACGACGACCTCTGGAGCCCCCGACGCCCCTGACGACCGCGGCTCACACGCCGCTGACCTGCTCCAGGAGCGCCGCGTCGAACGCCTTGAGGTCGTCCGGGCGGCGGCTGGTGACCAGCACGTTCGGACCGCCGGTGCAGATCTTGACCTGCTCGTCGACCCAGGTGCCGCCCGCGTTGCGGATGTCGGTCGCCAGGCTCGGCCACGACGTCAGCGTGCGGCCGCGCACCACGTCCGCCTCGACCAGCGTCCACGCGGCGTGGCAGATCGCCGCGACCGGCAGGCCCCGCGTGAAGAAGTCCCGGACGAACGCCACCGCGTCCGGGTCGGTGCGCAGCTGGTCGGGGTTGGCCACCCCGCCCGGCAGCACCAGCGCGTCGAAGCCCTCGGCGCCGGTGGCCGCGAGATCCGCGACCGTCTTCTCCACCGGGAACGTGTCCGCCTTGTCGAGGTGGTGGAACGCCTGCACCTCACCGTGGCGCGTCGACACGAGCACGGGCTCGCCGCCCGCGTCCCGCACGGCCTGCCAGGGGTCGGTCAGCTCCACCTGCTCCACGCCCTCGGGCGCCACCAGGAACGCGATGCGCATCAGTTGCTCAACTCCCTTGTACGGATGGATCTGTCGTTGCGGCCCGGACGGTGCGCGGGCGGTCGGCCGGGCCGTCCGGGACGGCGCCGCTGATGTCGGCGAGCGCCGACGCCGGATCGTGGGCGACCGCCAGATCGCCCAGGCTCACCATGCCGACCGCCCGGCCGTCCTCGACGACCGGTAGCCGGCGCACCGAGTGCTCCCGCATCAGGCTCACCGCGGTCGACACCGGATCGTCCGGGCCGACCGCCACCGGATGCGGCGTGCACACGGCATCGGCGCTGACGGTCAACGGGTCCTCGCCCTCGGCCACGGCACGCAACGTGATGTCCCGGTCCGTGAGCACGCCGACGAGTCCCGTCTCGTCCGCCACCAGGACATCACCGATGTCCTGGGCCCGCATCAGCTGCGCGGCCTCGACGAGCGAGGCGTCGGGGCGTACCGCCACGACGCCTGGTGTCATGACTTCCCTGACCACATCAGCCATGACCGCCGGCCTCTCCGCCCCGTCGGGCTGGTCCGTGACCCCGGCCGGAGTACCCGGTCCGGGGCCCTTCATTCCTGTTCGCCGACCAGGGCCCTGGCCAGCTCCGACGCCGTACCGAAGGTCGTGTCGGGCGGCAGCGCGGCCACCCGGTCGACGAGCCCGTCCGGCGCGGACCGCTCGCGCAGCGTCCGTGCGAGCGAAGCCGGCGCCGCCGGGAACGACGTGCGGCCGAGCAGCCGCCCGAGCTCCAGCCGGAGCGCTTCGTGACGGCCGGGGCCCTTGCCGGGCAGCACCGGGCCGCCCGCCACTTCGGGATCGTCGTCGGCCACCGGCTCCGGATCGTGCCACTCGGCGGTCCGCGTGGGGTGCCCGGACCGCAACAGTCCCTGCAACTCGTGCTTCATCTCGTCGTCGCGGTGTGCGCTGAGCCGGTCGCTGCCTCGCTGCATCTGTCCCTCCTGTGTCTGGGCGGTGCCGGGTCGCGTACCCGAGGGCCCACCGCTGACACCTGCCGCCGCGACCGGTCCGCGCGAGCCGTGCCGGCCGCCCCGTGAGATCCGTCCGGGCGCCCGTGTTTGTGCGGGCGGCGCAGGGGCAGCCGAAAGTGAGTGCTTCGGACAGGAGGCACGTCCGTGGGACGGACGGGTACGCGCGCCGTACCTCTCCCCGGGACAGCGAGACGCTGTACCCGCCCCGGGTGTGTCCACTCCGTTTCTTTCGGGGCGACTCCGGGCGACTCCCACGGTGACCACCGCCAAGGCACCACAACGCATCACCAGGGAGTTGCGACCATGCGTACGCGTACCGACGCATCCGTGCACCCGGTCAAGCCGGGGCAGCGGCACCCGCACGACGACGCACCCGACACCACCGAGGCCTTCACCCGGCTCTGCGACCTGCCCGACGGTCCCGAGCGCACCGCGCTGCGCCGGGAGGTCGTCGAGGCCTGGCTGCCGATGGCCGACCGGCTCGCGGGCCGCTTCCGCAACCGCGGCGAGTCCCTCGACGACCTGCGGCAGGTGGCCGCCCTCGGCCTGGTCAAGGCCGTCGACCGGTACGACCCGGAGCGCGGCAACGCCTTCGAGAGCTACGCCGTCCCCACGGTCACCGGCGAGATCAAGCGCCACTTCCGCGACCACATGTGGACCCTGCACGTACCGCGCCGGGTCCAGGACCTGCGCAATCGCGTCCGGTTCGCGCAGCACGAGCTCTCCCAGACCGTCTCGGGGCGGGCGCCGACCCTGAGCGAGATCGCCGACCGCGCCGGTCTGACCGAGGACGAGACCCGCACCGGTCTCGAAGCGCTGGAGAGCTTCACCGCGCTCTCCCTCGACGCGGAGCTGCCGGGCAGCGACGACGGCTACTCGCTGGTCGACGCGCTGGGCGCCGCCGACCCCGCGCTCGACACCGTCGTCGACCGGGAGGCCGTCAAGCCGCGCATCGCCGAGCTGCCCGAACGCGAGCAGCGGATCCTGTACATGCGGTTCTTCGGCGACATGACCCAGAGCCGCATCGCCGAACAGCTGGGCATCTCGCAGATGCACGTGTCCCGGCTCATCACCCGGTGCTGCGACCGGCTGCGCGACCAGGTCCTCGCCGATGCGGCGTAGCGGTCATCTGCGCATCGCCAGCGCGATGTGCCGGGACATCACGTCCAGGGCCTGCGCCTCCGCCATCGAGAACGCCTGGCGGCCGGCGGACCGGAACAGGGTGAGAACGCCCTGAACCGGTTCGCCGGGGGACGGGATCAGCGGGACGCACAGCAGCGAGGTGACGTCGGCACGGACCAGGACCGGGGCGCCGGAGACGTCCTGGCCCAGGGCCAGCGGATCCTCGGGGCGCACAAGGAGCGCGGGCGCCCCGCCCCGGGCCGCCTCCTCGACGAGCGGGGCGGTGGCCGGGTCCTGCGCGGCGATGTCCCGCACCGCCGCGTCGTCGGCGCCCAGTACGCAGGCCCGGGTGAGGCGGGCGGCTCCCGCGTCGGCCACCACCCAGTCCGCGAACCGGGCGTGCAGGACGCGGGCGGCGCGGCGCAGCACTTCGGCCGGATCGCCGGCCGGGGCGCCCAGCAGCTCCCGCGACATCGCGTCCAGCAGGTCCATCACGGCCTGATGGCGGCTGGTCTCGGCGAGATCGGGGACCGTCGCGGACGAGGGGGCGTGCCGGTGCCGCACCGTCGCCGAGCCGTCGGCGGCGGGCTGGAGCAGCACGAGGACGGTGGTACGCGGCTCGTTGCCCGGACGCAGGCCCGTCAGGGTCGCCCGGACCGGCTCGTGCGCGGACTGCTGGAGATGCACGGCCATCCCGCGGTCCCCCTCGCCCCGGGCCACCGCGGCGACCTGCGAGCGGAACGCGGCCCGGTCCGCGTGCGCGAGCAGCCCGGTCAGCGGCCGGCCGCTCGCGTACCCGGCGCGCACCCCGGTGAAGTTCGTCGCCGCGAAGTTGAGGCGGCGCACCACGCACTCCCGGTCCACGAGCGCCACCGGCAGCGGAAGCCGCTGGAACACGGCGCGCAACAACTGCTGTTCCTGCCGGTCGGCGGTGACCGGACGCCCTCCGGGGCCACCGCTCTCGGCCGTCAGTTGCTCGTACCAGGGCCACAACGTGCCCACCGCGTGGTCGAGTTCGAAGAGAGCGGCGTCCAGTACGGCGGGCAGGCCGTCGGCCGGCACGGAACGTGCCGCCTTCAACTCCCCTACCCGGCGCACGAAGTCCGCCAGTTCCTCACCGAACTCTTCCGTTTGCGCCATGCCGAGAACCTATCCCGGTGAGCTGTTTTCCGGGGCCGAGTGAGGGAAGCCGAAGCTGTGAGGAGGCGTTTTCCGATGCGCGAGGCCGATCGGAACGAAGCAGGAACCGCAGCACAGCAGCCGTGCGGGGCGTATCCCGCGGAGCCCTCACGGCTCGCCCCCGAGGCGCCCGAGCCCGGACTGCCCGCCCGCCGGCTCTCCGAGCTCGCGGAGGAGGCCGCACGCTGCACCGCGGACTGCTGCGGCGCCGTCGCGACCGTGAGCGACGGCACCGGCGAGCGGCCCTCCGCCGCCACCCATCCCGACCTGACCGCGCTGCTCTCCGTACAGCTGCGGTCGGGCGAGGGCCCCGTACCCCTCGCCGAGGAGCGTGGCACCCCGGTCGACGCCAGCGACCTGTTGCAGGACCGGCGCTGGCCGCGCTACCGGGCGCTCGCGCTCGACTCCGGCGTGCGCTCCAGCGTGACCATCCCGTTCCGCAGCGCCGATCTCACCGTCACGCTCAGCCTGTTCAGCTTCCGCGCCGGCACGCTCGTGGAAGCGCCGCACGGCCCGGTGCGCGCGCTCGGTGACCTCGCCGCCACGTGCATGGTCCGCGACCGGTCCTACCGGGCGGCCCTCGCGGAACTGGACCAGCTCGGTGCCGCGCTGCGCACCCGGCCCGTCGTGGACCAGGCGTGCGGCATCGTCATGCATGTGCTGGGCTGCGACGCGGACGCCGCGTTCACCGTGCTGCGTCGGATCTCGCAGGCGACGAACCGGAAACTGGCCGATGTCGCGTCCGCTGTCGTCGACAAGCGGGGGCGCGGTCTTGAGCGGGAGTTCGCTGCGCTGACCCGGTGAGAGTCCGTCGCCGGGTGCGCGTCCGGCCACGACGTGAGTGGCAGGCGGTCCGTCGTGCGTGGAGGCACACTCTGATGTGAGGCTGGGTTCAGCAACCACACGGCACGGAGGCACCATGCGCCCATCGGACCCCACCGAAGGACGCGGCCCCGTGCGCTACGGACCACCCCTCCCCGAGCCGGGACTACCGGTGCTGCCCGAACTCGCCGCGATGGTCGCCGGCGCAGCCGCCCGCACCCACCCCGAACCGCCCGGCGGGCCGCCCGCGCTGCTCGAAGCGGCCCGCGGCCACTGGGAGCGCCGGGGCCTGGCCCCCGGACGCGCACAGGTCACCGCGGCCCCCGGCGGCGCCCCGCTGCTGCTCGCGCTCACCGCCGCGCTCGGCGGCGACGTCCTGGTGCCGCGCCCCTGCCCCGCCTGGTGGACCCCGCAGACCCGGCTCCTGGGCCGCGAGGTGTTCTCCGTGCCGACCCCTGCCGAGTGCGGCGGCGTCCCCGACCCGTACGCCCTGCTGGAGACCGTCCGCCGGGTCAGAGCCGAGGGCGGTGATCCCCGGCTGCTCGTGGTCGCGCCGGCCGACGACCCGACGGCGACCGTGCCACCGCCCGAAGTGCTGCACGAGGCCGTGGAGGCCGCGGTGGGGGAGGGCCTGCACGTCGTCAGCGACGAGACCTGGCGCGACACCCTGCACCCCGGCCCGGACACCCTGCTGTTCAGCCCCGCCGAGATGTTCCCGGCCGACGTCACCGTCCTCACCGATCTGACCGGCGGCAATCTGCCGCCGTCGCTGCCCGCGGCCTGCGCCCGGTTCCCGCCCACCGCCGAGGGCGACCGGCTCGCCGCCCGCGTCCTCGACATCCTCACCGCGACCGGCGCGAGCCTGTCGGCGCCGGTCGCGGCAGCGGCCACGTACGTCCTGGACGAGGGCGTCGAGGTCACCGCCCGCCGTGCCGCCGCCGTCGCCCTGCACGGCCGGGTGGCCGCGGCCCTGCACCACCTCGTGCTCGCGGCCGGCGGCCTGTCCCGCCCGCCGCGGGCGGGCCGCCACCTGTACGTCGACCTGGGGCCGCTGCGGCCACGCCTCGCGGACCGCGGGGTCACCGACGCCCAGGACCTGGAGGACCACCTCACCGCGCGGCTCGGCATGCCCGTGCCCGGCGGCCACCGCTTCGGCGACGATCTGGGGGCGCTGCGCTGCCGCCTGGGCACCGGGCCGCTGCTCGGATCGACCCCCGAGGAGCGCAGGGCGTCCCTCACCTCACCGGACCCTCTGGAATTGCCGCACGTGGCAAGGGCGTTGAGCATGGTGGAGTCGGTGCTCGGCGAGCTGTGCGACCTCGGTGACCGCGCGGGCCCGGAAGGCACGGGTGCGGCCGGCGAAGGATGGGAGTCCGAGCGATGACGCAGGCGTCCGGAGCGACGACCAACGAGAGCGCGGCGCGGCGCGGTGACACGGCCGCGCCCGCCAGACCCCTCGTCGAACCGCGGCCGCTGAGCGGAGGCGGCGCGGACGTGCCGCGCCGCTGGCCCAAGTCGTTCGCCGACCGCCTCACCGCACCGCTGCCCGGCCTGCGGGCCTTCGCCCGGTTCGCCCGCGAGGGCAAGGTGCGGCCGCCCGCCGAGGGCCTGACCGACATCCCGAACCTGCCGTTCGCCCCCGGCCCGCTGCCCGACGTCGACAGCCGCACCGTCGCCGTCACCTGGGCCGGCCACGCCAGCTGGGTGGTGCGCATCGGCGGCCTCACCGTGCTCACCGACCCGGTCTGGTCCCGCAAGATCCTCGGCACCCCGGCCAGGATCACCCCCGTCGGCGTCGCCTGGAGCGCCCTGCCGCCCGTCGACGCCGTCGTCATCAGCCACAACCACTACGACCATCTGGACTGGCCCACCCTGCGCCGGCTCTCGCGCGACACGCCCGTCCTCGTCCCCGCGGGCCTGGGCCGCTGGTTCACCCGCCGCCGCTTCACCCGGGTCACCGAGCTGGACTGGTGGGAGGCCGCGGAGCTGCGGGGCGTCCGCTTCGACTTCGTACCGGCCCATCACTGGTCCAAGCGCACCCTCACCGACACCTGCCGCAGCCTGTGGGGCGGCTGGGTCCTCACCGACCGCGACGGGCAGCGCCTCTACTTCGCGGGCGACACCGGCTACGGCCACTGGTTCCGCGAGATCGGCCTGCGCTATCCGGGCATCGACCTCGCCCTGATGCCGATCGGCGCGTACGACCCGCGCTGGTGGCTGGAGGACGTGCACTGCTCGCCGGAGGACGCGGTGCAGGCGGCGCGGGACGTGGGCGCCCGGTTCATGGCGCCCATGCACTGGGCGACGTTCCTGCTGTCGGCCGAGCCCGTCCTGGAGCCGCTCACCCGGCTGCGCGCCGCCTGGGAGAAGGCGGGCCTGGCGCGCGCCGCCCTCTGGGACCTCCCCGTGGGCGGATCACGCGTGCTGGCTGCCTGACGACGGCCTTCGCGCCTTCCGCCACACCGTCGGCACCGCGCTGACCAGCACGGTCAGCGCGATCGCCGCGACCACGCCCTCCCACGGCTCGTCGAACAGCGAGCCGCCGAGGATCCCGATCACCTGATACGTCGCCGCCCAGGCCAGGCACGCCGGGATGTCGCCGCGCGCGAACTGGCGCAGCGGCATCTTCGCCAGCAGGCACGCCAGCATCACCGGGATCCGGCCGGCCGGCACCAGCCGGGACAGCACGAGCACCATCACCCCGTGATCGGCCAGCTTGTCCTGCGCCTGGGCGAGCCGCTCCTCCGGCGCCCGCGAGCGGATGGCCTCCAGCCACTTCGACCCGTTCTTCGAGTGCATGCCGCGCCGCCCGAGCCAGTACAGGGCGAGGTCCCCGAGGAACGCGGCGAGCGCCGCCACCCCGAACACCATCAGCAGCGCGAACGGCAGCGTCTGGTGGAAGGCCACCACCGCCGCCGAACTCACCAGCGCGCCCGTGGGCACCACCGGCACCAGCGCGCCGATCGCGACCAGCAGGAACAGCGTGGGGTAGCCCACGGCCTGCTGCGTGGACTCCGGCGTCACGACGGTCGTCGCGGCGAGGATCACCGGTCCGCCACCTCCGGCCGCACGCTCTCGCCGTGCCCGAGCCGGTGCACCGCGACACCGGGCGCGCGCAGCGCGGCCTGCCGGACGAACTCGTCGCCGGGCGTGTGGAACTCGTGCGGCCGCACCGCGTCCATCCCGATCGGCCAGTACGTCCCGTAGTGCACGGGCACCGCGGCGCGCGGCGCGATCCGGGCCAGCGCCTCGGCGGCCCGCGCCGGGTCGAGGTGGTGCGCGCCCAGATAGGGGCCCCAGCCGCCGACCGGCAGCAGGGCCACGTCCACGTCGCCCACGGCCTCGCCCATGCTCTCGAAGAGCCCGGTGTCGCCCGCGAAGTACGTGCGGGCGTCACCGTCCACGACATAGCCGAGCGCGGGGGAGCGCTGCGGGCCGACGGGCAGCCGTCGCCCGTCGTGGTCGGCGGGCACGACCCGTACGACGACGTTCCCCGCCTCGATCCGGTCGCCCGCGTCCACCTCGATGATCTTCAGCGTGCGCAGCTTCCGCAGCCCGGGCACGGCACGGACCGCGTCCCGGGGCACGACGACGCGGGTCCCCGGCGCGAGCCGGGCCAGCGAGGGAACGTGCAGGTGATCGGCGTGCAGATGGGAGACGAGGACGAGGTCGGCGAGGGCCGCGCTGGGCGGCGGGGGAGCGCCCCGGCGCCGCCGCAGATGCGCGAGGCGCCGTGTGAAGAGCGGATCCGTCAGGACGCGCGTGCCCCTGTCCTCGACCGTGCAGGTGGCATGACCCCACCAGGTGATCTCCACCGGCACTCCTTGCCTCCTTACGTGTGACTGCCCCGAGCCTACGTGCAGGAGTAGGGTCGTCGGCGAAAGCTGGAGGTGAGGGGGACACCATGGGCACAGCGCAGGCGGAAGCGGTACGGGTCCTGGCGATCGCCGGGCTGACCCCGCTGGAGCAGCTGGACGCGGATCCCTTCCTGGTGGACTCGCGCAGCCAGTACGCGATGTGCTCCCGCTGGGCCGCCGACCGCGGCTATGTCGTCACGCGTCAGCTCCTGGTGCACGCCCTGCGCGCCGATCACGAGGCGCTGTGGGCCGATGTCGACGCGGGCCTGGTCGATGTGTTCGTCGCGCCCAGCGACCGCGTGCTGCGGGTGGCGCTGCGCTCGGTCGACGCCTTCTCCGCGGAGTGCGTGCGGCGCGGGGTGCCCCTGGAGCGGGCGGGGCTCGCGGAGCCGCACTACGACGCCGACATGAAGGCCCGTGTGCACCGCCGCCTCTCGATGCCCACGGCGGGATACGACGGCTGCTAGGGCCTGTCCGGCGGATCAGGTCGCAGTCGGTCGGCCCGCGCGTTTCTGTGCTGGTGAGCGGGGTCTGGTGCGTCGAGATGCACGGCGGAGGAGGGCGTCGACGCGGAGCGTCGGCAACCGACGACAACGCCGCAGGTCGGCGTGCCGGACCCCGCGCCCGCGACAAGATCCGCCGGACAGGCCCTGGTGGCAAATGGTATGAAACCCTTACTCGGAACAGGACGTGCACTGCGCAGGGTGAGGGGAGCCGGAAAGTGGCCGGAGGCCGGTGGCGGCGGGCGGCGAGCCAGGGCTGGCGGTCGCTGACCGTCTGGGCGGCGAGCACGCTCACGATGATGATCCTCGCCGGGCTCCTGCCGGACTTCCAGCTCCAGTCGGACGACGGCGACAGCCTGACCCGCGTCGCGCTGACCGCGGCCTCGGCCGCCGGCGCGTTCGCGGTGCTCTCCGCACTGGTCTGGCCGCTCCTGGTACGGGCCCTGCTGCTCGTCCCGGCACTCGTCCTCGGCCTCGTCGTCTTCTTCCTCAACGGCGCGCTGCTCCTCTTCGCCCTCAAACTCGTCCCGGAGAACAGGGGCGAGGTCGGCCCGGAGACCGCCGTGGTCGTGGCCGCCGTCATGTCGGCCGTCGCCTCCGCCACCGGTGGTGCCCTCGCCGTACGGGACGACGACGCCTACCGGCGCCGCCTGTACCGGCTCGCCGCGCGCAGACGGCGCGGGGCCGACGAGGCCGGAGCCTGCCCGCCCACCCCCGGCACCCTCTTCCTCCAGCTCGACGGCGTCGGCCACGAGGTGCTGAGCCGCATGGCCCGCGACGACGTGATGCCCACGGTGGGCGGCTGGCTGCGCGACGGCGGGCACCGCCTCACCCCCTGGCGCACGGACTGGTCCAGCCAGACCGGCGCCAGCCAGCTCGGCATCCTGCACGGCTCGAACGAGGACATCCCCGCGTTCCGCTGGTACGAGAAGGAGACCGGCGAGATCCAGGTCTCCAACCGGCCGACCAGCGCCGCCGAACTGCAGCGCCGCGCCATCGAGCGCACCGGCGACGGGGGCCTGCTCACCGTCGACGGGGCGAGCCGCGGCAACCTCTTCAGCGGCGGCGCCGAACAGGTCGCCCTGGTGCTGTCCGTGGCCGCCCGGCGCGGCAAGGAGAACCGTTCCCGCGCCGGATACTTCGCCTATTTCTCCGACCCCGCGAACGCGGTCCGCACCGCCCTGTCCTTCTTCGCCGAGGTGGGCCGCGAGATCGGGCAGTCCACCCACGCCCTGATCCGCGAGCGCCGCCCCCGCGTCTCCCGCGGCGGGCTCTACCCGTTCATCCGCGCCTTCGCGACCGTCGTCGAGCGGGACGTCGTCGTCGCGGCGGTCATCGGCGACATGCTCGCCGGGCGCAGCGCGGTCTACGCCGACCTCGTCGCGTACGACGAAGTGGCCCACCACTCGGGCCCCTTCAGCCGGGACGCGGTGAAGGTCCTCGAACGCCTCGACCGGTCCCTCGCGCTGCTCGTGAAGGTCGCCGAGCACGCCCCGCGCCCGTACCGCATCGTCCTGCTGTCCGACCACGGCCAGAGCCCCGGCGAGACCTTCCGCGCCCGCTACGGACTCACCCTCCAGGACCTGGTCCGGGCCGGCTGCGGGCTGCCCGTGCCGCGCAGGGCGCGACGCACCCGCTCCGGCGCCGAGGCCCGCTCCGCGGTGCGCGCCGCGCTGCACCGGCCCGTCGAGGAGGGCACGGGCGCCGGGCACGGCGGCAAGCACAGCGAGCCCGTCGTCCTCGCCTCCGGGAACCTGGGCCTCGTCTCCTTCCCCGACGTCCCGCACCGGATGACCAAGGAGGAGATCGACGCCCGCCACCCGGCGCTGCTCGCGACCCTCGCCAACCATCCCGGTGTCGGCTTCCTCCTCGTGCGCAGCGAGGAGCACGACGGGCTGGTGCTCGGCGCGCAGGGCGCCGAGGTGCCGGTCGCCGAGCTGGCCGACGGGCAGGGGCCGCTCGCCGACTTCGGGCCCGGCGCCGCCGACGCCGTGCGCCGCACCCACTCCTTCCCGCACACCGCCGACGTCATGGTCAACTCCATGTACGACCCGGTCGACGGCGAGGTCCTCGCCTTCGAGGAGCAGATCGGGTCGCACGGCGGCCTCGGCGGTGCGCAGAGCCGGCCCTTCCTGCTGTCGCCGCTCACCCTGTCCGCGCCGGTCGCGGACGGCGCCGAACTCGTCGGCGCCGAGCAGGTCCACCACGTGCTGCGCCGCTGGCTGCGCGAGGGACACGGACCGCAGGTCCCGCTGACGGCTCCGCCGGCCGCCGCGGACGATTCGCTCCACCGTGACCCGGACCCCGCATCATTTGCGGCCGCGCCCCACGACACGCAGGACAAAACTGTCTGATTTGGCGGCGAGTGTCCGCTCACCGGACGATGGGGCGTCGCCCGGCGATCCCGTGGCGGCCTCAGCACGACCGAGAGGCACACCCCCCACATGTACGACACCGGAACCGCGTCCCCACCGGCTCCGGCCGACGGTCCCGATCCGCACCACAGCCGGCACGCCCGGCGCTTCGGACTGCCGATCGCCACCTGCCTCGTCATGGGCAACATCATCGGCGGCGGCATCTTCCTCCTGCCGGCGTCCGTGGCCCCGTACGGCACGATCGCGCTCGTCGCGTTCGGCGTCCTGACGCTCGGCGCGATCGCCCTCGCGCTCGTCTTCGGCCGGCTCGCCCACCGGCATCCGCTGACCGGCGGCCCCTATGTCTACGCGCGTGAGGCCTTCGGCGACTTCGCCGGGTTCCTCGCCGCGTGGAGCTACTGGATCACCACGTGGGTGAGCAACGCGGCGCTGGCCGTGGCCGCCGTCGGCTACCTCGACGTCCTGCTGCCCCTCCACGGCTCGACGTTCTGGACGATCGTCGCGGCCCTCGCCTGCCAGTGGCTGCCCGCGCTCGCCAATCTGGCCGGCACCCGCTACGTCGGCGCCGTCCAACTCGTCTCCACCGTACTGAAGTTCGCGCCGCTGCTGCTCGTCGCCGTCGGCGGGCTGTTCTTCTTCCGGAGCGACAATCTCGGGCCGTTCCAGGCGAGCGGTGACTCCGCACTGGGGGCCGTCTCGGCGTCCGCCGCGATCCTGCTCTTCAGCTACCTGGGCGTCGAGTCGGCGTCCGTGAGCGCCGGGGAGGTCCGTGACCCGCAGCGCAATGTCGGCCGGGCCACCGTCCTCGGCACCGGGCTCGCGGCGCTGCTGTACCTGCTGTGCACGGTGTCCGTGTTCGGCACCGTTCCGCACGACCGGCTGGTGGACTCCACTGCGCCGTTCTCCGACGCCGTCAACGCCATGTTCGGCGGGACCTGGGGCGGCAGCGCCGTCGCCGTCGCCGCGCTGGTGTCGATGGTCGGCGCGCTCAACGGCTGGACGCTGCTCAGTGCCCAGACGCCGTACGCCGCCGCGCGCGACGGGCTCTTTCCCAAGGTGTTCGAGCGGAAGCGGCGCGGGGTTCCGACGGTCGGGGTCCTGGTCGCCGTCGGGCTCGCCTCGCTGCTCACCGTGTACAACTACACGGCCGGTTCGGCGGCCGTGTTCAACACGCTTGTCCTGGTGACGACGTTCACGGCCACGATTCCGTATCTGCTGGCGACCGCGGCGCAGGTGTATTTCCTGTCGTCGGGGCGGGGTGACCGGGTGCATGTCCCGCGTTTCGTGAGGGACTTGGTCCTGGCCCTGGCGGCTTTCGGCTTCTCGATGTGGCTGGTGGGCGGGGCCGGCTATGCCGCCGTCTACCAGGGGGTGCTGTTCCTGTTCGTGGGCGTTCTGGTCTACGCGGTCCTGGCCGCCCGGAAACAGCGCGCGTAGACCCTTCCGGGTGGCCCGCGCTCCCGGGTAGTTCCTCACGCGCGGCACGGTGGCCGCTTCTCGCGCAGTTCCCCGCGCCCCTGAGATGCGCACTGCGTGCGCCATCTCATCAAGAGAGGCGCGCCACCGCTGCCTCGTCGGGAGGCGCGCGAAGCGCAGCCTCAGGTGAAGGCTGCGCGCAGCGCATGCCTTCAGGGGCGCGGGGAACTGCGCGACCAGCCCCCACTGGGCCGCGGATGAACGACAACCCAGGGGCGCGGGGAACTGCGCGACCAGCCCCCACTGGGCCGCGGATGAACGACAACCCAGGGGCGCGGGGAACTGCGCGACCAGCCCCCACTGGGCCGCGGATGAACGACAACCCGGGGGCGCGGGGAACTGCGCGACCAGCCGCCACCGGAGCCGCAGACGCACGACGAGCGCGCGCATGATCGACCCACGGCGCGGGATGTGTGGTCGGATGGGGGCACTGCACAACGGACACCGAAAGGAACCATCGTGGCTACCACGCGCTCCGCGCACACCGTGTGGGAAGGCGACCTGCTCAAGGGCAGCGGCACCGTCACCTTCGACTCGTCCGGCATCGGCGACCAGCCGGTGTCGTGGCCGTCCCGCGCCGAGCAGGCGAACGGGAAGACCAGCCCCGAAGAGCTGATCGCGGCCGCGCACTCGTCCTGCTTCTCCATGGCGCTGTCGCACGGCCTGTCCGGCGCCGGCACCCCGCCCACCAAGCTGGTCACCTCGGCCGACGTGACGTTCCAGCCGGGCGAGGGCATCACCGGCATCCACCTCATCGTCGAGGGCACCGTCCCGGGCCTCGACGAGCAGGGCTTCCAGGCCGCGGCCGAGGACGCCAAGAAGAACTGCCCGGTGAGCCAGGCGCTCTCGGGCACGACGATCACCCTCACGGCGAAGCTGAGCTGACCGCCTGACGCACCATCAGCCCGGCTCGACCGCGCCCCGGACCCACCCCTCGGGTCCGGGGCGTCGTCGTACCCGGAGAAGCGTGAGTGCTTGAAGCTGCAAGATTGGAGGCTATTTCAAGCACCTATTGTCACAGTCGGCTTGAGTGGTGCAAGATTCAGCCAGCCTCGCGGGCCGGTGTCGATGCCCCGCGGCCCCACCCCGCCACCCTCGATGCCGGAGGTGTATGTGACGTCGCCCGCGACCACATCGCCCGGCCAGGCCATGACCCGGCCGGCCGACCCACCAGACGCACGGCAGGACTCCGATACCAGGTCAGGCGCGCGCAAGCCCACGGTCCGGCAGCGGCTGCGGCGCGACAGGACGCTCCTGCTCCTGTGCGTGCCCGGCATCGTGTACTTCGCCGTCTTCTTCTACCTGCCGCTGGCCGGCAACATCACGGCCTTCCAGGACTACCAGCCGTACCTGGGCTTCATGCACAGCCTCTGGGTCGGCGTGGACAACTTCCAGGCCCTGGTCCAGGAGCCGGAGTTCTGGACCGCGGTGTGGAACACCCTCCAGATCAGCGCCGTCCAGCTGCTGCTCTACTTCCCCGCGCCGATCCTGCTCGCGCTGTTCCTGAACTCGCTGATCAGCACCAGGACCCGGCGCCTGATGCAGACCATCGTCTACCTGCCGCACTTCCTGTCGTGGGTCGTCGTGGTCAGCTTCTTCCAGCAGATGTTCGGCGGCGTCGGCACCATCAGCAGCGTGCTGAACGACCACGGGGTGCACGTCGGCAACATCATGAACAACCCCGACACGTTCATGCTGCTCCTGACCTCGGAGTCCATCTGGAAGGACGCGGGCTGGGGAGCGATCATCTTCCTGGCCGCGATGGCCTCCATCGACCCGGGACTCTACGAGTCGGCGGCGATGGACGGCGCCGGATGGCTGCGCCGCATGTGGCACGTGACCCTGCCGGGCATCCGGCCCGTGATGGTCATGCTGCTCATCCTGCGCCTCGGCGACATCCTCTCCGTCGGCTTCGAACAGGTGCTGCTCCAGCGGGACATGGTCGGCGCGGACGCCTCCGAAGTGCTCGACACCTACGTCTACTTCCACGGCGTCGTGGACGGCGACTGGGGCATGTCCACCGCCGCCGGACTGATGAAGGGCGTCATCGGCTTCGTCCTGATCGTGGTCGCCAACAAGGTCGCCCACCGACTCGGCGAGCAGGGGGTCTACCAGTGAGCACCACCTTCGCCCCGCGCTTCCCGCGCGGCGGGCGCCGCCCGGACCGGCCGGCCTGGATGGAACGGCCGAGCCCCGCCGGACAGGCCCTGAAGCTCATCGTCATCCTCGCCATGATCGTGGCCGTCGGCTACCCGTTCCTGCTCGCGATCGGCACCAGCCTCTCCACCAAGGCCGAACTCGCCGCGAACGGCGGGTACGTCCTCTTCCCGCAGCACCCCACCCTGGAGGCGTACCGGGTGGTCCTGGCCGGCGGCGTCGTCACCAGGGCCGCACTGGTCAGCGTCGGCGTCACCGTCATCGGCACCGCACTCAGCCTGCTCTGCACGGTCTGTCTGGCGTACGGCCTGTCACGGCCGAAGACGTTCGGCGGCAAGCCGCTGCTGCTCGTGGTCGTCGGCACGTTCCTCTTCACGCCCGGCGTGATCCCCAGCTACCTGGTGGTCCAGGAGCTGGGCCTGATCGACTCCTACGGCGCCATGATCCTGCCGATCATGCTCAACGCCTTCAACGTCATCGTCGTACGGGCCTTCTTCCAGGGCATCCCCGACGAACTGCACGAAGCGGCCCGGCTCGACGGCGCGGGGGAACTCACGATCATGTGCCGGATCGTGCTGCCGCTGTCCAAGGCGGTCATCGCGGTGGTCGGCATGTTCTACGCCGTCACGTACTGGAACAGCTTCTTCAACGCGATGCTCTACATCAACGACTCCAACAAGCTGCCGCTGCAGGTCATCCTGCGCTCGTACGTCATCCAGGGCGACACCTTCAACGCCAAGGCCCTCGGCGTGAGCGTCCTGCCGGCCACGACCGCACTGTCCATGGCGGTGCTCATCCTCGCCGTGCTGCCGATCGTCGCGGTCTACCCCTTCCTGCAGAAGTACTTCGTCAAGGGCGTGCTCACCGGCGCCGTCAAGGCCTGACTGACGCCCAGTCACCTCGCGCTTCTCCCAACCTCGTTCACCGCACCCTAGGAGAACCATGCCTTCCCGCAATCTCGATCGCAGAGGGTTTCTCGGCGCCGCCGGTGCCGCCGGACTGACCGTCGCGGGCGGCGGCCTGCTCACCGCGTGCGGCGACGGCGGTGCGCAGGCGGGCGGAGCGGAGGCGTCCGCCAAAGTGAAGCTGCCCACGTACGTACCGGCGAAGGTGCCCGCCCCCGATCTCGCGGGCAACGCCCAGGGCCTGGACCCGGCCTATCTGCGTTACCCGAAGGACCTCGTCAAGAGCGTGACCAAGGCGCCGGGCGACGGCAGGGCGATCACCTGCCTGACCGAGACGTTCACGACTCCGGCGCCCGCGATGAACCGCAACGCGTACTGGCAGGAGCTGAACAAGCGCCTCGGCTCCGAGCTGCGCCTGACCATCGTCAACGGCCTCGGCGCGGACAGCGTCTACCGCGAGAAGTTCAACGCCACCATCGCGGGCGGCGACCTGCCGGACCTGATGTGGTTCCCGCCGAACCAGGGCCTGAAGAACGTCCCCGACCTGCTCCGCGCCAAGTTCCACGACCTCACCCCGTACCTCTCCGGCGACGCCGTCAAGAAGTACCCGAACCTCGCCAACATCCCCGAGTACGCCTGGAAGACCGCCGTCATCAACGGCCGGATCTGGGGCTACGCGGTGCCGTACGGCCGCATGGGCCAGGTGTACGTGGCCAACGAGGACTTCTGGAAGCCGGTCGGCGGCACCGACTTCGACAGCGCGCAGGACTTCTTCGACAAGGCGAAGGACCTCCTCGACACCAAGCGCAAGAAGTACGTCCTGGAACCGGCGTACGTGAACCACGCGCAGCAGTTCGCGTACTGGCACGGGGCGCCCAACGGCTGGCGGCTCGACGGCGGCAGGCTGACCCACTCGTTCGAGACGGACGAGTTCCTGGCCGGCATCGAGTTCGCCCTCAAGTGCCAGAAGGCACAGCTCTTCTGGCCGGACCCGAACCTCACCACCACCCTGGAGAAGATGGAGGGCGGCTTCCTCGGCATGCACGTGCAGTCCTTCCCCGGCTTCATCAACGACAGCACCATGTACGACTGGCCGGAGAAGGTCGTCGTCCCCTTCGCCGCGGCGCCGGGCATCACCCCCACCTGGGCCTACGGCTACGGTTCCGTCGGCTTCACCGCGATCAACAACAACGTCCCCAAGTCCCGTATCCCCACGCTCCTCAAGGTGCTCGACTACCTCAGCGCTCCCATGGGCACCGAGGAGCGGCTCTTCCTGGACAACGGCATCGAGGGCACCCACCACACCCGCGCCAAGAGCGGCGACGTGATGCTGACGAAGAAGGGCAACGCCGAGGTGCTCACCACCAAGCAGGCCATCACCTTCTTCGGCAACGCCCCGGAGAGCCTGTACCTGCCGGACAAGCCCGACGTGACCCGGTCGATCCACGCGTCGCAGACGGAGCTGATGAAGTTGGCCCGCGTCGACCCCACGATCGGTTTCTTCTCGGACACCTTCGCGCAGAAGGGCGCGTCCGCGAAGGACGAGGTCAACACGGCCGTCAAGGACATCATCGCGGGCCGCAAGCCTCTTTCCTTCTTCCAGAAGGAAGTGCTGCCCAAGTGGCGGCGCACCGCGGGCGACGCCATGCGACACGAGTACGAGCAGGCCATCACGAAGGGCACCAAGTGAGCGACGACCTCCGTATCGGCGTCATCGGCCTCGGCCTGCGCCGCAACCTCGCGACCGCCGCCCACCGCCCCGGCCGGGGCTCGGTCGTGGCGGCCGCCGCCGACCTCGATCCGGCGGTCCGGGCCCAGGTCCCCGGCTGGTACGAAGGCGCCGTCGCCGTGGAGGACTACCGCACCCTCCTCGACAGCCCCGACATCGACGCCGTCATCGTCGCCACCCCCGACGACACCCACGAGGCCATCGCCTGCGAGGCGCTGCGCGCGGGCAAGCCCGTCTACGTGGAGAAGCCGCTCGGCATCTCCGTCGAGAGCTGCGACACGATCCTGCGCACCGCGTACGAGACCGGCACCCGCCTCTACGTGGGCCACAACATGCGCCACATGGGCGTCGTGCGCACCATGCGCGACATCATCGCGCGGGGCGACATCGGCGAGCCGAAGACCGTCTGGGTACGGCACTTCGTCAGCTACGGCGGCGACTACTACTTCAAGGACTGGCACGCCGACCGGCGCCGCACCACGGGCCTGCTGCTCCAGAAGGCCGCGCACGACATCGACGTCGTGCACTGGCTGGCCGGCGGCTACACCACCCGCGTCAACGCCCTCGGCGACCTGATGGTCTACGGCGACCTGCCGCGCCGGGCGCCGGACACCCCGCGCCCCGACGGCTGGCTGCGGGAGTTCGACTGGCCGCCCACCGCCCGCAAGGACCTGCACCACGTCGTCGACGTCGAGGACGTGTCGGTGATGAACATGCGGCTGGACAACGGCGTCATCGCCGCCTACCAGCAGTGCCACTTCAGCCCCGACTACTTCCGCAACTACACCGTCATCGGCACCGAGGGCCGCCTGGAGAACTTCGGCGACCGGCCCGGCGACGAGGTACGGGTCTGGAACACCGGCCCGAGCGGCTACCGCGCCGACGCCGACGTCGTCCACCGCGTCCCGGACGCCGCCGGCTCGCACGGCGGCGCCGACGAGAGCATCATCGGCGAGTTCTGCCGCTTCGCCCGCGACGGCGGCACCACCGACACCGACCCGGTGGCGGCCCGCATGAGCGTCGCCGCGGGCGCCCTGGCCACCCGCTCGCTGCGCGACGGCGGCACCCCGTACGACGTACCGCCGCTCGACCCGCGCCTGCGCGCCTACTTCGCGAACGGCCAGGTCTCCGGAGCCTGACGGCGGGACCGACCGGCAGGGGCCGGGCCCGGGTGTCGCCACCCGGGCCCGGCCTGTGTGCTGTGCAGCCGGCCGTCAGCGCAGCGCGTACGCCTTGCCGATCTCCTGGATCGTGCGGGTGCCGTGGGCGTCCCAGATCTCCGACTTCACCGCGACGTAGCCGTCGGTGGCGGCGAGCGCCGGGTGACGGTACGACACCGTGAACGAGTCCCGGTCGCTCCGCTTCACCTTCGCCGCGGTCCACGTCGTGCCGCCGTCGTAGCTGACGGAGACCTTCGCGCCGGAGACGGCAGTCGAGCCCGGCCACCCCTCGGCGCGCACCGCGTCCAGGGTGAAGCCGGAGGCGTGCCCCGCCCTGGCCCGGTTCAGCAGGTCGACCGGCATGTCGTACGACGGGGTGAGCGTGGGCAGCGCCGCGCAGTCGACCGTCACCGCCGCCCCGCATTCGGCCTGGCCCGCCGTGGGACGGGCCGAGGTGAAGCGGTAGTCGGTGCGGCTGGATGTGCCGTGCTCGATGCGGACCGGCCAGGAGTCGTCCCACGACGTCTCCAGCACGAATCGGTAGTCCGCGGGCCGGTCCAGGCCCCAGTCGCCGTTCCCCACCTCGATGGGCTCACCGTCCCGGTAGGCGTAGAGCCCCCATCCGTTGGAGACACCCGTGAGCCAGTGGTCGGGGTCGGAGTCGCCGCCGAAACTCGGGATCGGTGCCAGCTCGTCACCGGCCCGGCAGAAGGTGCACAGGCTGAACATCCCGTGCCGGCCCGGGGCCATCGCCGGAGCGAACCAGTTCTCCGACGTGGTCTTCCCCGGACGGTAGGACCGGGCCGGGCCCACCATCGCCACCGACATCAGCTCCCCGGGCGTGAACGTCTGCCCGTAGGTCACCGAGCTGTCCCGCGCGTACAGGTACTCGTCGCGCTCCACACCGCGCCGCACCCGCTCGGCGAACCGGGTCGAGGTGGGGAACCAGCGGTTCCACGAGTCGAGCATGTGGTGGCCGAGCACCTGTTTTCCGTCGGCGTGGATGGTGTTGCGCGCCTTCGCGAAGTCCCGCTTGCGG
This sequence comes from Streptomyces sp. HUAS MG91, assembly GCF_040529335.1. GTDB lineage: Bacteria > Actinomycetota > Actinomycetes > Streptomycetales > Streptomycetaceae > Streptomyces > Streptomyces tabacisoli. The sequence continues at coordinate 7,058,146 of NZ_CP159534.1, forward strand.
GCCACGACGGAGAGGTCGGAGGGGATGCCCTTGTCGAAGATCCACTGACCGGAGTAGGTGTACGCCGACTCCTTCGCGGCGCGCAGGTCGAGTGTGGTGGCGGTGCCCTTGGCGACCCGCTTGGCCAGGGCGACGGCAGCACGGTAGTCCGCGGCGAAGTACGGCACGGTGACGCCGTAGGCGGTCAGACTGTGCGCGCCCTCGTCGGCGGGGAGTACGACGACCAGCGCCGCCCCGGCGTCCTGGAGCGCGACGAGCCCACTCTGGAGGGAGTTCGGGTCGGTGTCGTGGTAGAGCGCCGCCTTGCCCTTGACGTCCACCCGGGCCAGGTCCGCCGCGGAGGCGGTGCCCGCGTCGACCACGGCCGCGGAGACAGCGCCCGCGTACCGCTGGTCGGAGGTGTCGGCCGGGTACTGCACGCCGAGCGGGAAGCCGTCCTTTCCGCCGACCGCCGCCGTGTACAGCGGGGCGCGGTCGCGGCGGAAGAACGACACCGCGCTCGTGCCGACGGCCGGCCGCTTCGACGGGATGGCGCCGTACCGCTGGTTGGACGAGGTCATGTCGCCCGAGACGCCGACGGTGGCGCCCTTGTTCCGCGCGTCGGCGCGGGTCGTCTCGTAGGAGAACGACGACGGCTCCAGCGGACGCTTCTCGTCGGTCGTCCGCACGGCGAAGTCCTTCGCCAGCTCGGCGTCGGCCGTGACCGTGGTCGCCCGGCCCGCCACCTCGACGTCGGAGAGGTTGAACAGGTCGCCGGCCTCCTGGGTGGGCCACAGGTTCGAGCCGTTCCAGCCGGTGACGACACCGCCGAGGACCCCGTACGAGCCGGCGGGCACCTGGAACTCCTCCCGGTTGCTGCCCTCGCTGTTGCGGAGCTCGAAGAAGTCGTTGTCGAGGCCCATCACGATGGTCGTCGCGGCGAAGGGGATGTCGCCGTGCCGGTCCTTGAGCGCCACGCCGAGTGCGAAGCGCTCCACGTCGCGGGTGAAGCCGACCGCGGTGTGGGCGACCGTCGTGGTGCCGACGGTGGCGAGCACCCTGCCGGTGTAGGTGTCGGGGGTGGCCCCGGCCGGGTTCAGGGCGACGGTGACGTCGGCCGAACCGTGCGCGGGCACCGTGACCTCGGTGGCCGACAGACGCAGCGCGCCCTCGGCGAGGGGCTTGCCGCCGGACGCGCCGGTGACCTCCGGGCGCAGCGCGACCTTCGTGGCTTTGTCGGAGCGGTTGCTCAGGGTCAGGGTGCGGGGCTGCACGTCGTCGCCCGACGCGGAGTACAGGACCGTGCCGAAGTCGACCGTGCCGGTGATGTCCACGGCGGAGTCGAGACTGGCGTCGACCGCGGTCCGCCCGCTGCCCTGCTCGTAGGGCGTCAGGCCGGCCGCCTGCTCGGTGTGGGAGACCAGGGCCGCCTTGAGCTGCTCACCGGTCCAGTCGGGGTAGCGCTCCTTGAGCAGCGCCGCCGCGCCGGCCACGTGCGGGGTGGCCATCGACGTGCCGTTGGCGGACGTGTAGAAGTCGTCGACGACCGTGCCCATGGAGGTGCCCGCGGCGCGCGCGGCGACGATGCCGACGCCCGGCGCGGTCAGATCGGGCTTGATGCCGTTGTCACCGAGCCGGGGGCCCCGGCTGGAGAACTCCGCGATCCGGTCCGACTTGTCGACCGCGCCGACGGTGAGCGCCGACTCGGCGATGCCGGGGCTGCCCAGGGTCGACCTGCCGGGTCCCTCGTTGCCCGCGGCGATCACGAACAGCGTGTCGCTGTCGGCGCTGAGCCGGTCCACGGCCTGCTGGGAGAGGTCGCCGCCGGCCGTGGCGGGGGAGCCGAGGCTCATGCTGACGATGTCCGCGCCCTGCTCGACGGCCCACTCCATGCCGGCGATGACCTGGGACGTCGGCCCTGACCCGCCGTCATCGAGGACCTTGCCGATCATCAGTCGCGCGCCCGGGGCGACGCCCTTGAGCCGGCCGCCGGACGCCGCGCCGGTGCCCGCCACGGTCGAGGCCACGTGGGTGCCGTGGCCGTGACCGTCCTTGACCGAGTCGACGCCCGGTACGAAGCTCTTGGTCGCGCCGATCCGGCCCTTGAGGTCGGGATGGGTGGTGTCCGCGCCGGTGTCCAGGACGGCGACCTCGGTGCCCTTGCCGTCGAGTCCCGCCGCCCAGGCGGCAGGCGCGCCTATCTGCGGCACGCTCTTGTCGAGCGAGACCTTCGCGACGCCGTCGTACCAGAGCTTGGCGACCGGACCCGTGGCCGCCGAGGACTTCGCGGCGGACCCCTTCCCGGCCGTGCCCAACTGCGGGCCGACACTGCGCCAGAAGTCGCCAGCGCCCTTCTTGTCGACCTTCACCGCCGCCATGTCGAGCCGGTCGAGGACGGCGCCGGGCCTGCCGGACGGCAGGTGGTCGGCCCGTCGGGTGAGGGTGGACCGGGACGCCTTGTCCGCGTACTCGACGACGACCGGGACGCGGGCCGCCTTGCCGTCGGCCTGGCCGTCGGCGAGCAGCCGGGTCACGTTGAACAGCGTCCGGTCGAGCGACTTCGCGGCGAGAGGGGCCACGGCGTCGGACGGGAAGACGAACAGATCGCCGTCGGGGGTGGTGACGGTCTGGAAGGTCTTCGACGCGCCGGGCGCGGCCGCCACGTCGACCGAGCGCTTTCCGTCGGCGCGCGTGGTCACGGTCACCGTGTCGCCGGTGACCAGGGTGACGGAGGACGAGGACTGCTTCTTCAGCGCCGCGGGGACGGCCGCGGCGGGGGAGTCCGGGCCGGTGGCGGACGGGGTGGCGCCCGCCGCGGGCAGCCCCGACAGCATCGTGACGACGGCGCTCGCCGCGGCGGCGACGACCAGACGTCTTCGGGATCTTCCGCGTGAGGATTCTGGCATGAACCTCTCCTGGCTGGTGAGCTGGACGGATCGGAACACCGGAGCATGGGTGAGCCGCACGGGACGGACGGAGATGGTCCGTCCCGTGTTGATCACCGGGGGGTACGGGTCGAAAGCTATCCGTGATGCGGGTGGTGGAAAAAGAGCGGGATGCGGCGCACTTGCGCCAACGGCACCAAAGAGACAGCCGGTTCGGGACGGCTCTCGCCTCCTCCGGCGGAGGTCAGCCGCCGTTCGGGACCGGGGCCGCCGCGGGCCCCAGCCAGCCGCGGCGCGCCGCGTACCAGCCGAGCTGCATCCGCGTGACCGCCCCCGCCCGGTCCATCAGGCCCCGCGCCCGGCGCAGCACCGTCCGCCGCCCGATCCCCAGATGCCGGGCGACCGCCTCGTCGGTCAGCCCGCTGAGCAGCAGGGTCAGCAGCCGGGTGTCCTCCGCGTCCAGCGGGTCGGGGGCCGTGTCGCTCACCGCGGCGAGCGGCACACTGTCGTCGAAGATCCGCTCGAACAGTTCGAGGAGCCCGGTGAGCAGCGGACTCGGCCGGATGATGCCGGTGGCGCTCGGCCAGGTGCCCGCCTCGCTCAGCGCGGGCAGGATCGCCACCTCCCGGTCGACGATCATCATCTTCATCGGCAGACGCGCCGTCACCCGGGCCTGCTCACCGGCCCGGAGACACCGATCGATGCGCTCCATGGCGCCGGGGAAGTCGACGGCCTCCCGGTCGTAGAGCACGCGGTAGACGACACCGGCGGCCATCTTCTCCATCTGGAGCGTGTTGTCCACCGAGAAGTAGGGCGGCGTGTCGAAGATCAGGACCTCGGTGCGGGACCGCCGCACGATCTGCTCGACGCGGAGGGCGAGCGCGTCCTTCGGCACGTGCTCGATCGCCACCGGTCCGGCCGTTCTGCGGTTCTCGACGTGGTACTCCCGCGCGAGCCTGACCATCGCGGCCCGTGCCTGGAGAAGCTCCTGCATCCGGTGGGCGAGCAGCAACTCGCCCGCGCTGTCCGGGGGTTGCGCGACGGCCGGGCCGTCGGGTCCGCCCTCCCGGACCGACAGGCCCCGGGAGACGAGGCCGGCGAGGGCGGCCTCGACCCGCTTGGCCGACAGGCCGGTGCGGCGGGCCAACTCCCCTGGTCCGCCCGGCCCTTCGCGGACCATCTCCATGTACGTGACCGTCTCGTCGCCGCTCAGGCCCAGCGCCTCCAGCACCCGAACTCCCCTCCCCCTCCGTCCCCGTGACCCCGGTCCCCGTAGGGGAGATGATGATCAGTCGCGGGCCGGGTGACAAGAGCGGCTCGTTCGCCGGGGACCGGTCGGCCGCCCAGCCCCTTGACATAGGCCCGCTCAAGTTTTGTGCTGAGTAGCAGGACAATGTGAGCGGGCCACTCAGGGGCAGGAGGCGCGTCATGGGGCGTGCGGTCGGTATCGATCTCGGCACGACGAACTCGGTGGTGGCCGTGCTGGAGGGCGGTGAGGCCACCGTCGTCGTCAACGCGGAGGGTGCCCGGACCACCCCCTCCGTGGTCGCCTTCGCCAGGACGCCGCACGCCGAGGTGCTGGTGGGCGAGGTCGCCAAGCGGCAGGCCGTCACCAACGTCGAACGCACCGCACGCTCCGTCAAGCGCCACATGGGAGACGCGAGCTGGCACTTCCCGGAGAGCGGTGCCATCGACGGACACCGGTACAACGCCCAGGAACTCTCCGCGCGCGTCCTGCAGAAGCTCAAGCGGGACGCCGAGGCCTATCTCGGCGAGGACGTCACCGACGCCGTCATCACCGTGCCCGCCTACTTCGACGACGCCCAGCGGCAGGCCACCAAGGAAGCCGGTGAGATCGCCGGGCTGAAGGTGCTGCGCATCATCAACGAGCCGACCGCCGCCGCCCTCGCCTACGGCCTCGACAAGGGCGACGAACAGACGGTCCTCGTCTTCGACCTCGGCGGCGGCACCTTCGACGTCTCGCTCCTGGAGATCGGCGAGGGCGTCATCGAGGTCAAGGCCACCAACGGCGACACCCAACTGGGCGGCGACGACTGGGACCAGCGCGTCGTCGACCATCTCGTCCGGCAGTTCAAGAGCGCGTACGGCATCGACCTCGGCAGCGACAAGATGGCCGTGCAACGGCTGCGCGAAGGGGCCGAGAAGGCGAAGATCGAGCTGTCCTCGGCCAGCGAGACGACGGTGAACCTGCCCTACATCACGGCGTCCGCGGACGGCCCGCTGCACCTCGACGAGAAGCTGACCCGCGCCCGGTTCCAGGAGCTCACCGCCGACCTGCTCGACCGGTGCAGGAAGCCGTTCCACCAGGCGGTGCGGGACGCGGGCGTCGAGCTGTCCGCCGTCGACCACGTGATCCTCGTCGGCGGCTCCACCCGGATGCCCGCCGTCACCGAACTGGTGCGGGAGCTGACCGGCAAGGACCCGCACAAGGGCGTCAACCCCGACGAGGTCGTCGCCGTCGGCGCCACGCTCCAGGCCGGTGTCATCCGCGGCGACGTGAAGGACGTACTGCTCCTCGACGTGACACCGCTGTCCCTGGGCATCGAGACCAAGGGCGGCGTCATGACCCGGCTGATCGAGCGCAACACGACCATTCCCACCCGGCGTTCGGAGACCTTCACCACCGCCGCCGACAACCAGCCCTCCGTCGGCATCCAGGTCTTCCAGGGCGAGCGCGACATCGCCGCCTACAACAAGAAGCTGGGCGTCTTCGATCTGACCGGGCTGCCGCCCGCGCCGCGCGGCGTGCCGCAGATCGAGGTCACCTTCGACATCGACGCCGACGGGATCATGCACGTATCGGCCAAGGACCTCGCGACCGGGCGCGAGCAGAAGATGACCGTGACCGGGGGATCGGCCCTGCCCAAGGACGAGATCGACCGGATGATGCGGGAGGCCGAGGCGCACGCCGACGAGGACCGCAAGCGGCGCGAGGCGGCCGAGGCCCGCAACGAGGCCGAACTGCTCGTCTACCAGACGGAGCGGTTCCTGCGCGACAACGCCGACCGGGTCCCGGCGGACGTACGGGGCGAGGTCGATGCCGCCGTCGACGAGCTGAAAGCCACCCTGGCCGCCGAGCCGCCGGACACCCGGGCCCTCCGCGACGGCGTGCGGAAACTGGCCACCGTCAGCCAGAAGGTCGGACAGGCCATGTACGCGGGGGCCTCCGGCGGTTCCCCGGAGGAGGGGGACGCGTCCAGGGCGCCGGCCGACGACGTGGTCGATGCCGAGATCGTCGACGACGAGAAGGGCGACGAAGGGGGCGTCGCCTGAGGTCCCGCCGTCGGGTGCGGACCGTCCGCGGCTGCTCGCGCGGTTCCCGGCGGAGCCCCTACAGCTCGGCGCGCATCTTGCGCAGGATCTCCAGCGTCCGTTCCGCGCTCGCCGCCTGGGCCGCCAGGTGGTCCAGGACCTCCAGGTGCATGCCGACCTCGTCGCGGGCGTCCAGGTACAGGGCGCCGGTCACGTACTCGCTGTAGACCATGTCGGGCAGCTCGCGGACCGGGAAGCGGAACAGGGTGAACGGGCCGAACGTCGCCGGGTGCGGCCCCGTCGCGAACTCGGCGACCTGGAGCGTCACATGGGGCAGCCGCGCCGTCTCGATCAGGTGGTCCAGCTGGCCGCGCAGCAGCGCCGTGTCGCCGGGCGGGCGGCGCAGCGCCGTCTCGTCCATCACGACCCACAGGTGCGGGGCGTCCTCGCGGGTCAGCAGCGACTGGCGGGCCAGGCGCAGCGACACGTGCCGGTCGATGTCGGCCGGAGTGGAGCGGCCCACCGTGCCGGCGTCGAAGACCGCCCGCGCGTACTCCTCGGTCTGCAACAGGCCCGGCACGAAGTGCGGCTCGTAGGAGCGGATCATCTCGGCCGCGCCCTCAAGACTGACGTACAGGCTGAACCAGTCCGGCAGGACGTCGTGGAAGCGCTGCCACCAGCCGGGCAGATTCGCCTCCTCGGCGAGCGCCACGAACGCCTCGATCTCCTGCTCGGGAACCCCGTACAGCTCGAGGAGCATCTGCACGTACGGGATCTTCAGCGCGACCTCGGCGGTCTCCATCCGGCGGATCGTCGCCGCGGTGACCCGCAGCGCACCCGCCGCCTCGTCCCGCTTGAGACCCACCGCCTCCCGCAGGTCGCGCAGGCGCCTGCCGAGGACGACCTGGCCCACGGTGGGGGCGGGCCGACGTTCACTCACCTCTCCACGCCCCCAAGGAATCAGGAATCAGGAGCCGGTGCGCTCCCACCCCCGTCGCTCCGGCCTGGCGGTCAGGCGCCGCGGGTCGCGGCTGCGGTAGACCACGTACGGACGGAACAGGTACTGCACCGGCGCGCTGAACATATGCACGAGCCGGGTGAACGGTACCAGCGCGATCAGTGACATGCCCACTACCGCGTGAATCTGGTAGAGCACCGGAACCCCGTGCATCAGATCGATGTCGGGGTTGAGCGTGAACAGGCTGCGGGCCCACGGGCCGATCGACTCGCGGTAGTTGTAGCCGTTGCCCGAGGCATGGGTCAGCTTGGCGACCATGCCGAGCACGATGGCGGCGAGCAGCACGAGGTACATGAGCTTGTCGTTGCGCGTGGTGGCACGGAACACCGGCGCCTTGAAGCGGCGCCGGAACAGCAGCATGAAGATCCCGCACACCGTCAGGACGCCCGCGAACGTGCCGCCGATCAGCGAGAACATGTGGTACGTGTGCTCGCTGACGCCCACCTTCTCCGTCCACGACATCGGGATGAACAGCCCGACGAGATGGCCCGCGAGGACGAAGAGGATGCCGTAGTGGAAGACGGGCGAGGCGATGTTGAGCAGCTTCGACTCGTAGACCTGGGACGAGCGCGTCGTCCAGCCGAACTTGTCGTAGCGGTAGCGCCAGATCGTGCCCGCGACCAGCAGGACGACGGCGACATAGGGCAGGACGCCCCAGATCAGGGTGGTCACGGGGCGTGCTCCTTCACCAGCAGCGGCAGGGTCGCGAAGGGTTCGAGGCCGACCTCCTCGCGCGGCGGGCCCGAGCGGGCCAGCGCGAGCGCCGCCGCCCGGTCCTTGGGGGAGGCGCCCGGCAGCGCCCCGCACACCGCGGAGAGCACGGTCGCGTACGGGGTGCCGTGCTCGGTGAGGGCCAGGCGCAGCAGCTCGACGCCGCTGCGGTGCTCCTCCAGGAGGAACGGGCCGGCCTGGGCGGAGAATTCGAGCACGGCGGGCAGGTAGTCCGGCAGCTCCTCGCCGGTGAACTCCAGGCCGTGCTCGCGGTAGATCTCCTTCATCTCCACCAGCGACATGCCGCGCCTGCGGGTGTCGCCGTCGCGCCACCACGTCAGATACAGGCTGTGCCGGTTCTTGAAGTCGAAGACCTGGACGTAATGGGCGGCCAGGTCCTGCGGCGCGGTGGCCTCGGCGTGGTCGACGAACGGCGCGAGCTCCGGAGCGGCGGCGCGCACCAGCGGCAGGCGCTCGTACAGCTCCTCGTCCGGGTAGGTGAGACAGAGCGCGGCCGCCTGGAACAACAGAGAGGTCCGGTCGGTCATCAGGTGTCCTCCGGGTCGTCGCTGGTCTGGCGGTTCTTGGTGAGGTGGAAGCTCTCCACGGACACGACGGGCAGCAGCTTGCGGCCGCCGGTGGTGGACCCGGAGTCGCCGCCGAAGGGGCCCTCGCCGCCCATGCCGGGGCCGTCCTCGTAGTCGAGCGAGCAGGAGTCCGGCAGGGCGGACTCCTCCAGGCGCTGCGCGTCGCCGATGGCCGCGGTCGGGATGACGTAGCGGTCCTCGTACTTGGCGATGGCGAGGAGCCGGTACATCTCCTCGATCTCCACGGCCGTCATGCCGACCTGCTCGGAGATCGCGGGGTCGGGCCGGTCGCCGAGGTTGATGGCCCGCATGTGGGAACGCATCGCCGCCAGCTTCTCCAGGGAGGAGCGCACGGGCCCCACATCGCCCGCGGTGAAGATCTCCGCCAGGTATTCGAGGGGGATGCGCAGGGTGTCGATGGCGCCGAACAGGTTCGCCACGTCCTCGCCGTCGTGACCGGTCTCGGTGAGCGCGTCGACGACGGGGGAGAGCGGCGGGATGTACCAGACCATCGGCATCGTCCGGTACTCCGGGTGCAGCGGCAGCGCCACCTTGTACTTGCTGATGAGCGCGTGCACCGGCGAGCGGCGGGCCGCCTCGATCCAGTCGAAGGGGATGTCCGCCTGCTCGGCCGCGCGCCGCACCTCCGGGTCCTCCGGGTCCAGGAAGACGCCCAACTGCGCCTCGTACAGAGCGTGTTCGTCCTTGGTCTGGGCCGCCTCGGTCACCTTGTCGGCGTCGTAGAGGATGACACCGAGATAGCGCAGCCGGCCCACGCACGTCTCCGAGCAGACCGTCGGCAGCCCGACCTCCAGGCGCGGGTAGCACATCGTGCACTTCTCGGCCTTGCCGGTGCGGTGGTTGAAGTAGACCTTCTTGTACGGGCAGCCCGTCACGCACATCCGCCAGCCGCGGCAGTGGTCCTGGTCGACCAGGACGATGCCGTCCTCCTCGCGCTTGTACATCGCGCCGGACGGGCAGGACGCCACGCACGCCGGGTTCAGGCAGTGCTCGCAGATCCGCGGCAGATAGAACATGAAGGTCTGCTCGAACGCGAACTTCACCTTGTCCGCGGCCTGTTGGCGGGTCTTCTCCACCATCGGGTCGAGATCTCCGTACTGCGTCGAGCCGCCCAGGTTGTCGTCCCAGTTCGACGACCACTCGATCTTCATCGGCTTGCCGGTGATCTGCGAGCGGGGCTGCGCCACCGGATAGTCGTCGCCGAGCGGGGCGTCGGTGAGGTTCTTGTAGTCGTACGTCCAGGGCTCGTAGTAGTCCTTGATCTCCGGCAGCTTGGGGTTGGAGAAGATGCCGAGCAGCTTCTTGAAGCGGCCGCCGCCCTTCAGTTGCAGGGCGCCCTTCTTGTTCAGCTCCCAGCCGCCGCGCCACTTGTCCTGGTCCTCGTAGCGGCGCGGGTAGCCCTGCCCGGGGCGGGTCTCGACGTTGTTGAACCAGACGTACTCCATGCCGTTGCGGTTGGTCCACGCCTGCTTGCAGGTGACCGAGCAGGTGTGGCAGCCGATGCACTTGTCGAGGTTCATGACCATCGCGATCTGAGCCATGATGCGCATGGGTTCAGTACTCCACCTTCTGCGAGCGGCGCCGGATGACGGTGACTTCGTCCCGCTGGTTGCCCGTCGGGCCGAGGTAGTTGAACGCCCAGCTCAACTGGGCGTATCCGCCGATGAGATGGGACGGCTTGAGGATCAGCCGGGTGAGCGAGTTGTGGATGCCGCCGCGCCTGCCGTTCGTCTCCGCCTTCGGCACGTTGACCGTGCGCTCCTGCGCGTGGTGCATGTAGACCGTGCCGGCCGGCATCCGGTGCGAGACGATCGCGCGGGCCACGACCACGCCGTTGCGGTTGACCGCCTCGATCCAGTCGTTGTCCTGCACGCCGATCGACTCCGCGTCCTGCGGCGACATCCAGATCGACTGGCCGCCGCGCGACAGGGCGAGCATGAACAGGTTGTCCTGGTACTCGGAGTGGATGGACCACTTGTTGTGCGGCGTGAGGTAACGGACCGTCACCTCCTTCTCGCCGTCCGGGCCGAGCTCCGGCTCGCCGAAGAGCCGGTTCATGTCGAGCGGCGGCCGGTACACGGGCAGGGCCTCGCCCAGCTCGTGCATCCAGTCGTGGTCGATGAAGAAGTGCTGGCGGCCGGTGAGCGTGTGCCAGGGCTTCAGATGCTCGGTGTTCAGGGTGAACGCGGTGTAGCGGCGCCCGCCGGACTCGCTGCCCGACCACTCCGGCGACGTGATCACCGGCACCGGCGCGGCCTGCGTGTCCGCGTACGTGACGCGCTTGCCCTCGTGCTCGGCGGACAGATGCGCCATGCCCTGCCCGGTACGGGCTTCGAGGGTGTGGAAGCCCTGGGTGGCCAGGCGCCCGTTGGTGGTCCCGGACAGCGCGAGGATCGTGTTCGCCGCCTTGACCGCCGTGTCGAGCAGCGGGCGGCCGTCGGCGACCCCGCCGCGCGCCACGCCGTTGCGCTCGCGCAGCTCCTCGACCTCCTGGTCGGGCTTGAGGGTGATGCCCTTGGCGGGCAGCCCGAGCTTCTCGACGAGCGGGCCCAGCGAGGTGAACTTCGCGCCGATCGCCGTGTAGTCCCGCTCGACGACGACCAGGTTCGGCAGCGTCTTGCCGGGCACCGGCTCGCACTCGCCCTTGCGCCAGTCCAGGACGACCCCTCCGGGCTGCGCGATCTCGCCCGGGGTGTCGTGCTGGAGCGGGGCCGCCACGAGGTCCTTGCGGGTGTCCAGATGGCCGGCGGCGAGCGTGCTCAGCTTCTCCGCGAGCGCCTTGAACGTGTCGAAGTCGGTGCGGGCCTGCCACGGCGGGTCCACGGCCGGGGTGAAGGAGTGCACGTAGGGGTGCATGTCCGTCGACGACAGGTCGTGCTTCTCGTACCAGGTCGCGGCGGGCAGCACCACGTCGGACAGGAGCGTCGACGACGTCTGCCGGAAGTCGAGGGAGAGCAGCAGGTCGAGCTTGCCCTCCGGTGCCTCGTCCCGCCAGGTCACCGTCGTGGGCCGCTCGTCGGGCGAGGCCTCCTCGGCCCGCAGGGAGGAGTGGGTGCCGAGGAGGTGCTTGGTGAAGTACTCGGCGCCCTTCGCGGACGAGCCGAGCAGATTGGCCCGCCACAGGGTCAGCACGCGCGGCCAGTTCTCGGGCGCGTCCGGATCCTCGCAGGCGAACTTCAGGCTGCCCGCCTTGAGTTCGGCGACGGTGTCCTCGACGCTCTGCTCACCGAGGTCGAGCGAGTTGCGGTCGAACGTCGGATACGACGGCATCCAGCCCGAACGGGCCGACAGGGCCAGACAGTCGGCGCCCGTCATGCCCTCGAAGGCGCCCTTGCCGAGCGGCGAGGCGAGCACGTCGGCGCCGAACTTGTCGTAGCGCCACTGGTCGGTGTTGAGGAACCAATAGGCGGCGCCGATCATCTGCCGGGGCGGCCTCGACCAGTCGTTGGCGGAGGCCAGCGAGGCCCAGCCCGTCACCGGGCGGCACTTCTCCTGACCCACGTAGTGCGCCCAGCCGCCGCCGTTCCTGCCCTGGCAGCCGGTGAGCTGGAGCAGCGACAGGAAACCCCGGTAGATGGTCTCCGAGTGGAACCAGTGGTTGGTGCCGGCGCCCATGAGGATCATGCAGCGCCCGCGCGACTTCTCCGCCGTCTGCGCGAACTCCCGGGCGATCTTCACGCACTTCGCGGCGGGCACCGAGGTGTGCGCCTCCTGCCAGCCGGGCGTGCCGGGGGAGGTCCCGTCCTCGTACGACGACGGCCACTGGCCCGGCAGCCCGTCGCGGCCCACACCGTACTGGGCGAGCAGCAGGTCGAAGACGGTGGTGACCAGCGGCCCGTCGGGACCGCCGAGCCGGGTCGCGGGCACGCCGCGCCGCACGGTGTCGCCGCGGCCCTGCCCGTGCGTGCCGCCGTCGGTGTCGAAACGCGGCAGCAGCACCTCGACGCCGCTCGCGACCTCGCTGCCGTGCAGGCTCAACCGCGGCCGGATGTTGCCCAGTTCGAGGTTCCACTTGCCCGCGCCGGACTCGGTCCAGCGGAAGCCCAGCGAGCCGTTCGGGACGACGGGCAGCCCGGTCGCCTCGTCGAGCACCGCCGTCTTCCACTCGGCGCCCTCGCCGCCCTGGCCGAGATCGGCGGCGCGCAGGAACTTCGACGGGACGAACGCGCCGTCGCGCTCGTCCAGCGTCACCAGGAACGGCAGATCGGTGAACTTCTTGACGTAGTCCGTGAAGAACGGCGTCTCACGGTCGACGAAGAACTCCTTGAGGATGACGTGCCCCATGGCGAGGGCCAGCGCCCCGTCGGTCCCCGGGTGCGGGTGCAGCCACTCGTCGGCGAACTTGGTGTTGTCCGCGTAGTCCGGCGCGACGACCACGACCTTCTGGCCGCGGTAGCGGGCCTCGGCCATCCAGTGCGCGTCCGGGGTGCGGGTGACCGGGACGTTCGAGCCCCACATCATCAGGTAGGCCGCGTCCCACCAGTCGCCCGACTCCGGTACGTCCGTCTGGTCGCCGAACACCTGCGGCGAGGCGACGGGCAGATCCGCGTACCAGTCGTAGAACGACAGCATCGGCGCGCCGATCAGCGACATGAACCGGGCGCCCGCCGCGTGCGACACCATCGACATCGCGGGGATGGGGGAGAAGCCGGCGACGCGGTCGGGCCCGTACGTCTTGATGGTGTGGACGTGCGCGGCCGCGACGATCTCGACGGCCTCGTCCCACGTGGCCCGCACCAACCCGCCCTTGCCGCGCGCCAGTTGGTACCTGCGCCGCCGCTCCGGATCGCCCTGGATGTCCGCCCAGGCGAGCACCGGGTCCTTCAGCCGCGCCTTCGCCTCCCGGTACAGCTCCAGGAGCACGCCCCTGATGTACGGATAACGCACCCGCGTCGGCGAGTACGTGTACCAGGAGAACGCCGCCCCGCGCGGACAGCCGCGCGGCTCGTACTCGGGGCGGTCGGGGCCCACGCTCGGGTAGTCCGTCTGCTGGGTCTCCCAGGTGATGATGCCGTCCTTGACGTACACCTTCCACCGGCACGAGCCGGTGCAGTTCACGCCGTGCGTGGAGTTCACGACCTTGTCGTGGCTCCACCGGTCCCGGTAGAAGACGTCCCCGTCCCTGCCGCCCTTGATCCGCACACTGTGCAGGTCGGCCGCGGCCTTGCCACGCCGGAAGAACCGGCCGGCCTTCAGCAGCGCCACGTCCGGCTCGGCCGGGGCGCCCGTCGTGTCAGTCACCGTCTGCTCCCTCGGTATCCGTCCTTCGCACGCTAGGGGCGGGACAGCCGGAGCACATGTCGTAAGGGCCGTACGGGTGCCGGGGCGGCCGGGGTCAGGACCGGGCGGCGCACTCCCGCAGCACGGACAGGGCGGCGGCCAGCGTCGCCCGGTCGTGGGCGAACGGCAGCCGCAGCCGGTCCCGGAAGCCGTCCACCGCCGAGAACGCCGAGCCCGGCACCACCGCGACACCCCGGCGCCGGGCCAGCTGGGCGAGGGCCTCCGTGTCCGCGCCCGGGACCCGCACCCACAGGGCGGGGCCGCCCGCCGGCGGGGCCCACTCCCAGTCGGGGACCAGGCCGCGCAGCAGCTCCCCGGCCGTGGCCAGCGCGGCACGCAGCTCCGCCCGGCGCTCGGCGCGGGCCTCGGGCAGCCGGTCGAGCAGGCGCACCGCGAGGAGCTGGTCCAGGACCGGGCAGGACAGGTCGACGGACTTCTTGATGCCGCCGAGGCGGGCGATCGCGGGTGCCGGGGCCCGCACCCAGCCGATGCGCAGACCGCCCCAGAAGAGCTTCGAGAACGTGCCGATCGTGTAGTCGGACGAGGACAGCGGGACCGGCGGCGGCCCGCTGCCGGAGGCCAGGGTCAGCTCGGCGCAGGAGCTGTCCTCGACCGTGACCAGGCCTGCCTCCGAGAGCGCCGTCGTCCAGCCGTGGCGGGCCGCGCTGTCCAGGGTGCGGCCCGTCGGGTTGTGCACCGAGGGCTGGAGGTAGACGAGCCGGGGCCGCACGCTGGTGCGCAGCAGGGCGCGCAGGCCCGCCACGTCCGCGCCGTCCCGGCCCGCGCCCGGACGGTCGCCGCCCATCGGCACGATCCGCGCGCCGCGCGCACGCAGCGCCTCCAGCGCGCCCCGGTAGGTGGGGTTCTCCACGACGACGGTGTCGCCGGGTTCGACCAGCGCCTGCGCGATCAGCCACACCGCCTGCTGCGACCCCGACGTGACGAGGATCTGGCCGGCCGTCGTGGGCAGCCCGGCGGCCCGGTAGGAGGCGGCGATGCCCTCGCGCAGCACCGGCAGGCCCTGCGGGTGATAACCGTCCGTGGCGAGCGGCTCCGCCAGATCGTCCGGGCCCAGCGCTCCGACGGCCTCCGCCACCATCGGGAGCCCCGGCAGCGCGCCGCTCGACAGGTCCAGCGGCGCGGAACGGTAGTCGAAGCTGGCCAGCCGTCCCTCGCCCGCGCCGCCGCCCGACGGACCGGTGCCGCGCAGCCGGGAGCCGCTGCCGCGCCGGCTCTCCAGCCGGCCCGCGCCCTCCAGGAGCGCGTACGCCGCCGTGACCGTGGAGCGGCTGACCCCGAGCACCGCGGCCAGCTCGCGCTGCGAGGGCAGCACGGTGCCGGTCGGCACGTCGCCGCGCGCGGTCAGCTCGGCGAGCGCGTCGGCCAGCCGGCGCGGCAGCGGGCCCGCGCCGTCGGCGGACCAGCCGGTGAGGAGCCGGGAGAGGCGCGAGGCGGTGATACGGCTCATGCCGCCATCTTCACCCAGGCGCGAGCGCGGCGCGGCGCGGGCCGATCCGGCCCCACCGACCGCCGTCGGGGTGCGGGCCGGGCCCGCAGACAAAGCTGTTTCAGGGGGTTGGGCTCAACCGGCGTTCCTCTGGAGGTACTTGACCGTCGCCGGGTCGGCCGGGAGCAGTGTCTCGACGGCCAGCTCGGCGACGGTCACGTCCATCGGCGTGTTGAACGTCGAGATGGACGACACGAACGACAGCACGTGCCCGTCGTGCTCGATGACCATCGGCAGCGCGAAGTACGGCACGTCGTCGCCCGGTTCGGGATCGTCGTCGCGCTCCGGCACCGGATAGGCGGCCACCTCGTCGTGGAGCGCGCGCAGCGCCGGGGACCGGGCCAGCGCGATCTGCCGCTCCATCTGTGCCAGCAGATGCCCGCGCCACGCGCGCAGGTTCCGGATCCGCGGCGCCAGTCCCTCCGGGTGCAGCGTGAGCCGCATCGCGTTCATCGGCCCGGCCGCCAGCAGATGCGCGGGCAGCGACTCCAGAAGGAGTGCGACACCGCGGTTCGCCGCGATCACGTCGTACGTGCCGTCGACGATCAGCGCCGGATACGGTTCGTAGCCGCGCAGCAGCTGGTCCAGGCCCGCGCGCAGCGCGCCCAGCGCCGGATCGTCCAGGGAGGTCTCGGCGAAGCGCGGCGCGTAACCGGCCGCCAGGAGCAGCGCGTTGCGCTCCCGCACCGGTACGTCCAGGTGCTCGGCGAGCCGGAGCAGGAACTCCTCGCTGGGCCGCGAGCGGCCCGTCTCCACGAAGCTGATGTGCCGCGCGGAGGAGTCGGCGCGCAGCGCCAGGTCGAGCTGGCTGATCCGCCGCTCCTCCCGCCAGCCGCGCAGCAGTCGTCCCACTTCGGAGGTGGTTCCGCGCCTCGCGGACATCGCACGCGTCGTCATGAGGAGACCGTAGCCGGAAGTGGTGGCAGGCTTGGGGCATGCCTACAGAGCCGCTTTCCCAGAAGGAGATCGAGGACCGTCTCGCCGAGCTGCCCGGCTGGTCGCTCGACGGCGCCCGGATCACCCGCACCTACCGCCTGGGCAGCCACTTCGCGGCGACCGCCCTGGTCGTGCACATCGCCCAGACCCAGGAGGAGCTGAACCACCACGCCGACCTCACCCTCGGCTACAACACGGTCACCCTCGCCGTGCACACCCACGACGCGGGCGGCGCCGTCACCGAGAAGGACTTCGAACTCGCGCGCAGGGTCGAGGAGTTGGCGCCCGGACACGGCGTCTCCTGAGCCCTGAGCCCTGAGCCCTGAGCCCTGAGCCCTGAGCCCTGAGCCCTGAGCCCGAGCCGGGTCAGAGGCGCGCCGCCCGCAGCTCCACCGCGTCCAGGATCAGCGCGAGCGTCGTCTCGAACTGGTCGTCCTCGTCGGCGGCGGCCAGGTGCGGGGCCACCGCGGCCAGATCCGGATAGCGGTCCGGGGAGACGGCCAGGTACTCGCGCCGCCACGCCAGCCGGTCGCCCTCCCGCGAGGCGCTGCCCAGCGCGACGACCGAGGCCTCGTACGCGGCCAGGGCCAGGGAGGTGTCGACCAGGGAGCGGTAGTAGCGGGCCGCGTCCCGGTCCCCGAACCCGGCCGCGCGCAGGGCGCCGACGACCACGTCCGCGCCGTGGAACTCGGCGTCGCGCCGCGCGACCCGGGTGGCGACGAGCACGGCCACCCGCGGATGCGCCAGACAGGCCGCCCGCATCCGGCGGGCCAGCGACTCCAGCGTCCGCCGCCAGCCGCCGGACGGCGCGAAACCGTCCATCGCCTCCGCGATCAGCCGCTCGGCGAGGCCGAGCAGGATCTCGTCCTTGCCGGCGAAGTGCCGCAGCACCGCGGTGTGATTGGCGCCCAGGTCCGCGCCGAGCCGGCGCAGCGTCAGGGCGTCGGGCCCCTCACGGTCGACCAGTGCGAGCGCGGCGTCCAGGATCACGCCCTGATTGAGCGAGGTGGACGGCGGGCGGCCGCGCCGGGCCGCGGCCTGCGGTGCGGCTTTCGCCCGGGACGCGCTCATGCCCGTCATCCTATCGACCGGCGCCCGCCGCCCCGGCGGTCACGCGCCCGCCTCCAGCCGGGCCACCAGCGCGGTGAGCGCGGCCACCGTCTCCGCGTCCCTGTCCTCGTCCTCCGCCGTGTTCCAGGCGCTGGTCTTCACCACGACGACATCGGCGTCCGGGTCGACCCACAGGTACTGCCCGTGGATGCCGATCCCGGTGAACGACCGGCGCTCACCCTCCAGCGTCCACCACTGGTTCGCGTAGCCGTAGTGCCGCGGGAGGTCCGCGCCCAGGGCCCCGGGCGCCAGGTGCGCGAGGCCCGCGCCGCGGCTGCGCCCGACCCAGGCGGCGGGCACGATCCGCCGCCCGTCCAGTTCGCCGCCGCGGGCCATGACCAGGCCCACCCGGGCCATGTCCCGCACCGCCGCGTTGAGCGAGCCGCCGCCGAGCGCGGTGCGCGGCCGGCTCCGGGTGAGGAAGTAGTAGGCGTCCCGCTCCGTGCCGATCCGGCTCCACAGACGGCTGTGCGCGTACTGGGCGAGCGTCGTGCCGGCCGCCGCTTCGAGGACCCAGCCGAGGACCTGGGAGTCCACGGTCGAGTAGTTGAAGGTGCCGCCGGGCTCGGCCGCGCGGGGCAGCGACCGCACCAGGCCGAGCAGCGAGCCGCCGCCGGACACCGCCCGCTCGAACCGGGCGAACGACGACTCGGGGTCGGCGTAGTCCTCCGTGAACTCCACGCCGCTGCTCATGTGCAGCAGGTCCTCGACCGTCGGCCCGTCGTAGGCGCTGCCCGCCAGCTCCGGAAGGTACGAGACGACCTTGTCGTCCAGCGCCCCGACCGTCCCCTCCTCCAGCGCGATCCCGATGAGCAGCGACGTCACCGACTTCGTCAGCGAGAACAGCTGGAACCTGGCGCGCGGCGACGCGAACCGGCCCGGGTACTCCTCGTGGACCAGCGCACCGCGGTGCAGCACGGCGAACCCGGTCGTGTGGGTGCGCGCGTGCAGCTCCGCCAGGGTGCGCCGCACGCCCTGGTGCTCGTACGTGAATCCGCGCAGGCCCGGCTCGAACGGCAGCGGCCGCGGTGCCGACGCCCGCCGCACGGGCTCGGTGGGCAGCACCGCGGACATGTGCGTGAACGCCCACTCGTTGACCGGCCGGGAGAACGCGACGGCCGCCTGGTTCCGCCACAGCCAGCTCGCTCCCGCGCCCAGGCCCGCGACCGCCGCACCGATCGCGAGAGCGCCGCCCGCCCGCCTCGTGCCCGTTCCCATACGTCCTCCGTCATGCCGCCCCGGTATTTTCGAACCGATGGTGACACCGAAGGTCTCAAGGGGGCAAGGGCCGGGCGGGAGCGCCTGGTGAGCGGGGCTCAGGCCGCGTCCAGACGCGCCCGCTCCTCCTGGGTCAGCTCCAGGTCCACCGCGCCCAGGCTCTCCTCCAGCTGCGCGACCGACGACGCGCCGACCAGCGGCACCGCCGGCACGTCGGCGCCCAGCATCCAGGCGAGGACGACCTGGTTGACGGTCGCGCCCGACGACTTGGCGACCTCGCGCAGCGCCGCGCGCCGGGACTCGCGGCTGCCGTGGTCGTGCCCCGCGCCGAGCGGCTTGTCGTCCCGTACGTACGCGCCGGCCAGCAGCGGCGAATAGGCGACGAGCGTGAGGTCCCGCTCCGCCCGCACCATGCTGAGCAGATTGCCGTCGGCGGTGGCGGACACCCCGTCCGGCGACAGCTCGGTGGGCAGGTCGGTCCGGTGCCGCAGATAGCTGTGCTGGTACTGCAGCACCTCGTACCCGGCCAGGCCCTCGGCGCGCGCGATCGCCCGCGCCCGCTCCACCTGCCAGGCCCAGTGGTTGGAGATCCCGAGCAGCCCGACGGCCCCCTCGCACACGAGGGCGCCGAACTCTCTTACCGTCTCTGCGAGTTCCACCTTCGGGTCCGGGATGTGCGCGTACAGCAGGTCGAGGCGCTCGACGCCGAGCCGGGCCTTGCTGCCCTCCACGGCCGAGCGGATCGCCGCCGCCGACAGCCCCTCCGGGTTGTCGATGTAGCCGGTGCCCGGCGCCAGCGGCGCCGCGCCCAGCTTCGTGGCGATGACGATCTCGTCGCCGATGCCACGGCTGCGCCGCCAGTTGCCGAGCAGCGTCTCGCTCTCGCCGCCGACCGTGCCGTCGACCCAGAACGCGTAGTTGTCGGACGTGTCGATGAACGTGCCGCCCGCCTCCACGTACCGGTCGAGGATCGCGAACGACGTCTTCTCGTCGGTGACCGTGCCCAGCAGCATGGCACCGAGGCTGAGCACACTGACCTCGCGCCGCCGCGCAGGGTCGGAGCCGATCGTGCGGTACTTCATGGGAGACCCCCTGTCGGACGGTCCGGCCGCCGGATGCGCGCCGGACCACGGGAGGGAGTCAACGTCTTGAAGCGCACACGAAGTCAAGCCGGTTCACGGGAGGACGCCTCCATGGCGGAGGCGCGGGTGAAGTCCATCGACCAGTTCGGCAGCCACGTCTCGCCGGAGTCGACGGAGAACGCCTGCTCCCAGCGGGCTGTCGTCGCGCTGATCCCCGACCACACGAACCGCACCCGCACATCCTTCCCGTCGTGGGTGTCGTCCCCGAGGAACTCGCCCACGCGGTTCCCGGTCCCGTCGGGCGTGAACCGGCCGGTCACCGGCGGGAAGAGGCGGCCCGTGCGGTCGGTCGACCAGTTCAGGGACCACAGCCGGGTCTCCGGGTCGAACAGGCGCAGGGTCAGACCGGTCCAGCCCCGCGCGGGTACCGCCATCTCGTCGATGTTCGCCGCCCCGCCGAACAGGGGCCGACAGCTGCTCGTCGCCCCGAACTCCTCCCAGCCGCTGTCCGGATCGAGGAAATCGAGGCGCCGACGGTGGCCGACCTCCCACTCGCCGAAGAAGAAGTCGAAGTCGCGGGCGGTGCTCATGAGCGTCCTCCGGTCGTGCCCTCGGGCAGGCTGTCGCGTATGTAGGCGTCGAGATCGGGCCGCTCGGGGGCCAGCATGTGCCGCACCCAGGCGTCACGTTCGTGCAGCAGGGGCGGCAGTTCCCACACGCAGCCGATCCACGGCCGGTCCGACGGTTCCGTCAGGACGAAGTGGGCCGGGTCGCGGTCGGGGCAGCCCAGCACCGGCTGCCCCGCGGCCGCTCCCCGGAAATGCAGGACGTTGTCCCACACCCAGCTGTACGCGTTCAGGTAGGCGCCGTCGTCGCCGCCCCGGTGCAGCACCACGAACGTGGCGGCCGGGGTGCCGTCCGGCTCCGGAAACAGCGACGGCAGGATCGCGTAGGCCGCGCTCTCGACGGCGGGCGCGATGCCGTGTGGGTCGGCGGTCACGTGGTAGCGCTTGACGCGTCGGCCCGCCACCTCGATGGGCGGCGGCACGGTCAGCGGTTTCTCTTCGAAGGCCATGGCGGGACGCTAAGACCACTTCACTGACATCCTGTGTCAGTGAAGTCCCGCCGACTCGTCTCGATCCTGCTCCTGCTGCAGACCAGAGGGCGGCTGACGGCTGCTCAACTCGCCGCCGAACCGGAGGTATCCGTCCGCACGGTCTACCGGGACGTCGACGCTCTGCACACGGCCGGGATCCCGCTGTACGGGGATGCCGGGCACGCGGGTGGCTACCGCCTGGTCGACGGTTACCGCACCCGGCTGACCGGTCTGACCACCGAAGAGGCCGAGGCCCTCTTCCTCGCCGGGGCCCCGGGACCCGCCGCCGACCTGGGCGTCGGACCCGTACTCGCCGCCGCCCAGCTGAAGGTGCGGGCTGCGCTCCCCGCCGCTCTGCGTGTGCACGCCGACCGGATCAGCGGACGCTTTCATCTGGACGCGCCCGGCTGGTACGCGGAGGGGGAGGCGACGGAGCATCTGCCGGCCGTGGCGTCCGCCGTGTGGGAACGCCGGGCGCTGCGGATCGTCTACCGCCGCTGGCGTGAACCCACCGACGTGAAGCGGACGTTGCAGCCGTACGGTCTCGTCCTGAAAGCGGGCCGCTGGTACGTGGTGGCGTCCGCGGGAAGCGGTCCACCGCGTACCTACCGTGTCGACCAGATCCTTGAACTGCACACCACCGAAGATGAGTTCACCGCACCGCCGGACTTCGACCTGGCGGCGTACTGGCGGGCGTACCAGGAGGACTTCCACCGCCGACTGCGCTCCGGGGAAGCCGTCGTACGCCTGGCCCCCGGCGCGGTTGACCGCCTCACCGGCGCCACTGGAGAGGCCGCCCGCGCCACGGGCCGCACCGAGGACGACGGCTGGGTCCGCGCCGTGCTGCCCATGGAGTCGATCGAGCACGCGCACGACGAGTTCCTCCGGCTCGGCACGGCGATCGAGGTTCTCCGGCCGACCGAGCTGCGACGGCGCATCGCGGCGACGGCGAAGGGCCTAGCTGAGTTGTACTCGGCGGCAACTGCCAGCCCGGGAAAGCTGACTGACGGGCCACCCGCGAACTCCTCGACGGCACCCACATCGACAAGTACGGCACCTCTTCCGACGCCCGGCCGGTGATCACGACGACCTGAGGCGGTGAGCTGCTGACAAACCGCTTCGGTTAGGTGATGGGAAGGTCATTTGTGCTGGCGAGGGGTTGGGGAGATTCATTCTCCAGCTCGGCCGGGGGATCAATTCCACGGGCCGGCGGGTGGTGTACGTCGCTTGTCGGTGGCTGGGCGGCGAGACGCAGTCAGCGAAGCTCAACTTTCTCTCAGCGCACAACCGTTGACGGCATACGGCGCGCGCCAGGCGGACACCATCGTCGGCATGACACCCGCAATCACCACCCTCATCTCCGCCTGCATCGCTGGCGTCGCCGCCTTTATCGCCCTCCACGCTGCCCGCGGCAACGCGGCACGCGCCGGCTTCGACCTGGCGCGCGCCCTCTACAACGACCTCACCACCGACGCTACTGCCGAATCCCGCAGCAACCTCGAGTTCTACCGCCGCGGTAACGCTCCCGCAGACCAACCGCTGGCAGAGATCATGAACCACTACTTCGCCCTCCTGTGGCAATTCGAAAAGGTCTACGCAGGACGCGAATCCCTCGCCAGGCAGCAACGACTCAACGGCACGGGACCCGCTGTCCGCTTCCTCGACGACATGATCGGCTACCACGTCAGCGAATGGGGATCCCGCTGGCTTCAGCTCCACAACCTCATCGACAACCAACTCGGCCCACACGACAACCTCGACGATCGGCACACCCTCCAGAGCTTCTGCAAACTCGCCGATCACTTCCCTCAGGCCCGCGAAGCCACCCAAGCGATCCGCGCAGCTGTCCCCGGCACGGACCACAACGACTAGGGCCTCCCTTAGGGATCTTGATATTTGAGTCCCGGCCCAGCGCGTAATCCGATGGCCGCATTCCGCGCTGAGTCCGTGCGGTCGGTGGAATGACACAGCGCACTGTGGACCCGGCGACAGTCACGCCCGAGATGGCCTCTCAGATCCGTACCTGGCCGGTGGATGGGGACCTCGCACCGCCTGGATCCCTCGTCTCCGTGGATGTGCGGGATCGCATTGAGGAATGTGAAAGGTGTCGGGCCTCAGGAACGGAGCCGCCACCGTGACGGAGCAATCCCCTGAACGCGGCGCTGCTTACCGCGGAATTCGCGTCAGCCACACTGGCAACGGCTTGTCGTAGGGGCTGGTGCCCCGCGGCAAATGCGCCGGGTACATGCACCCCGTTGGCTGAATTGCGCACTTGTCGACAATTCAACCGGGCCCCACCCTGACCAGGTCGACCGACAACCACAGGGGGAGCAGATGGCGATCTTCGGCAAGGGCAACAGTGATCTGTTACGGCAGACCCTCGCCCAATTGGGAAGAATCGGCGAAGACCTCGCCGCACTCAAACAGCAAGTCGCCGACCAGCAACACGCCATCGACCAGACCCGGCGCGAAGCCAACGCCGCGATCGCGAACGGCCTCACCGACAACCGGGCAGCCATCAGCACCGGCCTTACTGGCGCCCGGTCCGTGATCCGAGAAGGCCTCGACGAAATCAACGGCAGATTCGGCGACGCACTCACCCGCATCGGCTCCGAACTCGGTGTCATCCACGACGGCATCAATCATCTCGAAGGCGAGCTCGAACCCCCGGCACCCCGCCAGTCGGCACCCATGGCCGACGGCGTGGCCGAATCCGCCCCAGAACCACAACACGAACCGGCACCCGACACTGTCGAAGCCCACGAACCGGCGCCCGCACCCGAGCAAGTGGCGCCCGCACCAAACCCCGGAATCCTCCGAGCCGCCGCCGGCATCGCTCACGCCACCCTCGAAGCTCACCGCGACACCTGGGCCTTCCTCAT
This sequence comes from Streptomyces sp. HUAS MG91, assembly GCF_040529335.1. GTDB lineage: Bacteria > Actinomycetota > Actinomycetes > Streptomycetales > Streptomycetaceae > Streptomyces > Streptomyces tabacisoli. The sequence continues at coordinate 7,081,731 of NZ_CP159534.1, forward strand.
CCAAGTCGCAGGCAATGAACAGCACTTCCACATTCCTGGCAAGGTCGACGCCCACAAAGGCTTCGTGAATGTCCGTGTCTCCGGCCCCAGCCTCGTGGCCGCCATCACCAGCCTCAACCAGGTGACCCACACCGCCGACAGCCCCGTCACACAGGCCATCGCCGACCACATTCACGGCAAAATCACCCAGGCTGTGCAGGCCATCATCGACAATCCGCGCACCAACGGCGATGGGACCCCCGTCCGCATCGTCATCGATGACCGCGCACAAGCCGACCAAGGCGGCGACGATCAAGGCGGGGGCCAGGCCAGTCGCGACTAGACACGATGTCGCTCCGTCGATTTGCGTCAGGAGGGCAGCAGCTCCGGCTCCAACAACGTGAGCCGATACGGATCCGGCAGCGGTGGCATCGGCACACGGAACGCCTTACCCAGGAGGTGGCGGGTGATCGTGTCCCGCTCCCGCTCGTCACGGCTGGCCGGGAGCGCCAGGATGAGGCGGCCACCCTCCGAAAGCACATAGCCGAAGAACTCGCGGTCCGTGATGCGGGTCTCCACCAGCTCCACATCCAGGTCGGCGAGGAGCTGGGGGACGGGGGTAGTGAGGAGCATCGACGTCGACGGGCGCTTCGGCCTACTCAGGGGCACATGCTGTTGAGCCAAGCGGGTTGGCATTCGGATTCCTCGTCTCATTGCGGGGTGGATGGATCCCTGACCTGTGAGTTCGTGCTCGTGGATCGTTGAACTGGCTGGGCGGGTGATGACCGTCCGGCCAGTTGCCGTTCTGCCGCAGAATCGAACGGCCCTCAGGTGACCGAGCAGCTCTGTCCGTCCAGTTTGAAGGCCGTCGGTCTTCCGTTCGCCGTGCCCGGCCGTGTACCCGTGAAGCCGAACGCCGCCGAACTCCCGGCCGCCACCGCCCCGTTCCAGCTCACGTTCTTCGCCGTGACCGACGCGCCGGACTGGGTGGCGGAGGCGTTCCACGGCTGGGAGATCTTCTGGCCGTCGGGGAACGTCCAGTCGAGTGACCAGCCGGACCACGCGGTCGTGCCCGTGTTGGTCAGGGTGACGTCCGCCTGGAAGCCGCCCGGCCACTCGTTCGTCACCTTGTACGTGACCGTGCAGGCCGCCGGCGTGCCGGGGGAGCCGGGGACGTCCGCCGTGTCGCCGTAGATGACGCCCCGGCCGTTCGTCGACACGTACACCCGGCCGTACACGCGCGGGTCACCCGTGATCGCCGCGCCGGTCCAGCCCCACTGGTGCGCGTCGTCGTTGACCCGCGTCCACGTCGCGCCCGCGTCCGTCGAGCGGAAGATGCCGCGCACCCCGCCGATCCTCGCGCTCGCGTACAGCGTCGGGTAGGAGGCGCCGGGCGCGGCCTTGCCGAAGCCGACGGTGTCGGCCTGCTGCACGTTCGACAGCTTGGTGAACGTCGCTCCGCCGTCCGTCGAGTGCCACAGCCCGTACGCGCCCGTGGCCGAGCCGCCGGCCAGCCAGATGTCGCCCTTCGCGCCGGGCACCGCCTTGAAACGGACCGGCCCGTCCGTCGGCAGCCCGCTCGACGCCTTCGCCGTGAACGTCCTGCCGCCGTCCGAACTGGCGTAGAAGGTGCCCGACTTGAAGGCGTAGAAGACCGCGGCGTCCGCGCGGTCCGACTCGACGACCGCGCCCGCGGGCACTCCGCCCGCCGCCGTCCACGACGACCCCGTACCCGTCTGCACCCCGGCGCCGTCCGGGCTCCACACGACGCGCCCGCCGTCGGCCGACACCGCGACCGTGCCGCCGCCGGTGACGCCCGACGGATCGGCGCCCGCCGCGTGCCAGGTGGCGCCGTTGTCCTGGGAGAGGGCCACGTGCGGGCCCGAGTCGACGTTCCCCGCGCGCACCACCACGTCCGGCTCGCTCTCCGCGAAGTCCAGGCTCGTGCCGGAGGTGACGTTCGGGGAGGTGAACATCATCGACGGCACCTTCGTCAGGTCCGTGTGCCGGAAGCCGCCGATGTCACCGAGCGCGGAGAGCAGCGGCGCCCCGGACGGCGGCGACACCAGATCGTTGACCGCTGTCTCCTCCAGCCCCTTGACCATGGGGGAGATCGTGAACGTACCGCCGCTGTCCCACTTGCCGAGATCCTCGGTGCCGTAGACCGTCGCGCCCGTCCCGTACATCATCCGGTCCGAGTCGAACGGGTCGATCTCCAGCGCCTCCGTCATCCAGCCCAGCTTCGGCGTCTGCTCGGGCGGCGACGGGTTCGCGCCCCACGACAGCCAGGGCACCGACGAGACGTCCATGGTGTAGCGGTTCGCGCGGTTCGGGTACGACGTGTAGTCCCACGCCTTCGTCCAGGTGCCGCCGCTGTCCGTGGAGCGGAAGATCAGTGTGTCCGGCCACCAGGAGCTGTAGCCCGACACCATCACCGTGCCGGGGTGCTGCCGGTCGAGCGTCAGCCCGCTGAAGCCGTAGTAGGTGTCCGCCTCGGCGACCGGGCTGACGTCCTTCCACTGGCCGGTCCTCGTCGCGTACCGCCACACCCGGCCCTTGCCGCCGTCGTAGGGGCCGCCCTTGTCGCTGTAGGCGATGTACAGATAGCCGTTCTCGGCGTCGAGGACGCTCTTGTGCGGGAGGTGGCCGGTGGGCTGGCCCGCCACCCGCTCCCAGGTCGCGCCCGCGTCGGTCGAGCGGTAGACGGAGTTGTCCTGGTCGGCGACGCCGACGTAGAGCGTCCTGGTGCGGTCCGAGCCCGTCGCCGACGACTCGTCGAACGTCACCCACACCACACCCTGGTTGTCCGAGGCGTACCCGGAGGTGTCGGACGGGTCCTGCCGGTAGGTGCCGGGGTTGGGGAAGGCCGTGACCTGCGACCAGGTCACCCCCGCGTCCGTCGACCGCCACAGGCCCTTGCCGCTGGGCGCGCCCAGGTAGAGGACCTTGTCGTCGTGCGGGTCGATCGCGAGCCGCTCGCCCATGCCGCGGCCCGGCATGTTGCCGCCCAGCTTGAAGGGCAGGTCCGTCTTCTTCCAGGTGGCGCCGCGGTCGGCCGAGCGCAGGACCGCGCCGTCGCCGGGATCCCAGTCGTTGGTGTACGTGCCGACGGCCGCGTACACCCTGTCCGGGTCGACGGAGTCGCTGGCGAGGGAGGCCACACCTGTGTGACCCCAGTCGTCCCAGCCGACCGAGTCCAGGAGCGGGGTCCAGGACCGGGTGTCCTGGTTCCAGCGGTAGGCGCCGCCGATGTCGGTGCGGGCGTAGGCGAGGTTCTTCTCGGAACGGTTGAAGACGATGCCGGGGACGAACCCCCCGCCGTCGACGCGGGCGTTCTTCCAGGTGTACGTGTCGGCGGCGGGCCCGGCCTTCGGTTCCGCCGCCGTGGACAGCTGAGTACCCGTCAAAAGACTTGCGGTGAGGGCCAGTACGGCGCTCAGGAGAAGGCGTGTGCGTGGTCGTGGCATGGAGGGTCCCGGGGGTGAGGGCGGGGAGGGGACGAGCGGTGGCCGGGCGGCCTCCGGGGAGGGAGGCCGCCCGGCTCCTCTGGGCGCGGAGCCGCTGCCGGGCGGGGCGTTACTCGAGCAGCTCCGCGTACGAACCCATGGCGAGCGCGATGTCCGCCTGGGCCCAGAACCGGTGGTACGTGAACGTCGGCGCCGCGCCGCCGGCCAGATAGGCCGCGACCTTCGGCCAGTTGGGGTCGTCCTCGTAGAAGGAGCGCAGCGAGGAGAACGTCGACGACGAGTTGATCGCGTCGCCGTTCGGCATGGTGCCGGTCCAGCCGGACGGCACGTACACCGTGTCGCCGAACCGGCTGTAGTCGGCCCGCGTCTCGGGCACCGCGATGCCGAGCGCGTCCCGGTCGTTCTCCCACATGCCGTCGAGCAGCGCCTTCGCCGTCGACTTGGCCTGCGCGTCCCCGGACCGGGCGGCGTAGTAGGTCAGCGTCTTCGCGTACGCGGCCGCCACGCCCACGTCGTTCGTGTAGTCGGCGACGGAGACGTGAAGTGACGCGTTGGCGCCGGGAGTCGACGCGTTCCAGGTGTCCGGCTTGCCGGACCACTTGAGGGTGGAGGGGATCCGGAAGGTGCCGTCGGGGTTGACCGTCGTCTCGGACAGGGCCCAGTCGACCCACTTGTCCAGGACCGTCTTCGCGTCGGCGTCGCCCGTCTGCTGGTAGTACTCGGCGACGCGCTCCATCGACCACGCCTGGAAGCCGAACCACTGGTTCGACGGCGGGTCGTGGTAGACCGGCGCCTCGTCGTAGTACATGCCGTAGAAGGTCGGCGTGCCGGACGGAGGCGTCGCGTACCGCCCCTGCCAGCTGTTCGTCGCACCGCCGGCGATGGCGCCCTCGTCCGACTGGAGCCAGCGGTAGAACTCCAGCTGCCGGTCGAGCGACTTGGCCCAATCCGCCTGCCCGGTGGCCGACTTGGGCTTCAGGTCGGCGGACGAGGAGAGGGCGTACGCGGCGAGCGGGTTCTGGTACCCGCCGTGCGTGTGGCTGGAGCCGATGCGCCAGGCCCAGCCCGCCGAGGTGTCGGTGGCGCCGCCCCACGCGTAGTACCAGGACAGCAGATAGTGCGAGGCGTCCTTGCCGGTACCGGCCGGGCAGCTGCTCGCACCGGCGCAGCCGCCCACCTTCTTGAAGTACTTGTCGTACATGGCGTAGCGCAGATAGTCGCCCATCTTCGCGGCCTTGCCGACGGTGGCCGACACCGCGGAGCCCTTGCCCTGCTCCTTGGCCCACACGTCCGCCCAGTACGCGGCCTGCACGGCACGCGCGTCGGCGTCCGGCGCGTCCGTGTACTTCCACTGTTTCGCGTACGACGAGTCACCGGTGAACAGGTCCAAGTAGCCGTTCTTTCCGCCGTACTTGAACGCGTCACAGGTGGGCTGCGGAACCGTCTCCCACACCGACTCCTGCGCGCCGCGCTGGAAGGTGTTGATGTAGGACGGTCCGGTCGCCGTCGGGCCCGCCTCGCACTTCCCGGGCTCGTTGCCGTAGCCGTACGTGTTGTCGACGTCCTGGAGCCAGTGCATGCCGTAGACGTCGTCGGTGCCGTACGCGCTCTTCAGCTCGGCCGCGATCGGGTCGGTGCCGACCGGCACCGACGGATCCAGCTTCGCCGGGTACTGCGACGGCAGATCCTCCTCGGGCGCGTACGTCGCGGGCTTGGACGCGTTGTAGAAGGAGTTCGTCGGCTGGTCCGCGTGCGTGGGGATCATGTACTTCTCCATGATCTCCCAGGCGCCGTTGAACTTCGACCAGTCGCCGCTGACCTTGCCGTACATGGCCTGGAGCCACAGCAGGTACGAGTACGCCTCGGAGGTCGTCTCGTGGCCCTGGTCCGGCGCCTCGACGATCAGCGTCTCCACCGAGTGGTACGGGATGCCCTCCGGCGAGAAGTAGCCGTTCGCCGGATCGGTGATCTTCCCGTAGAGGTCGAGGAAGCGCGTGTCGTACTCCGAGCCCGCCGCGAGCTGGGTGACCGTGACCGTCGCCTTGGTGTGACCGGGCGCGCCGACCGTGAACGTGGCGGCGCCGGTGCCCGAGGAGTCCGCCGCGACGGTCACCTTCTGCGCCGAGTTCCAGTTCGACGGCGTGAAGGTGAGGCTCGCGCCGGAGGAGACGGACAGGCCCGTGTTGCCGCCGGTGCGGGCCGTCGTGACCGTCACGTTCGCCGCCGGCTTCGTCGACAGCTTCACGTCAAAGGTGCCTGACTTCCCCTGCTGGACGGCGAGTTGGGACGGCGTCGCCGTCACCGCGGGGCCTGCCGCGACCGTGATGCCGACCGGCGTCGACTCGCCGGACGCGCCCTTCCCGTCGTACGCCCTCGCGTACAGCGAGTGCGTGCCCGCCGCGAGGGAGTCCGTCCCCAGCTCGTACGGGGACGTGGTGTCGGTGCCGAGCAGCGTCGTGTCGTCGTAGAACTCGACCTTGGTGATGCCCGCCCCGTCGGCCGCCGCCGCGGTCGCCGCGAGCGGCACCTTGTCACCGGCCGTGTAGACGGCTCCGGCGGCCGGGCTGGTGAGCACCGTGACCGGCGGCTGATGCGCCCCCGCGCAGGTCGTTCCATTGATCGCGAAATCCGTGGGGGCTGAATTCGAGCCGCTGTAAGCGAATTGCGCACCCGTGCTCGCGGCGGCTCCCGCCGCGATCTTTCCGTTGTATCCGGCGTCCTTCACCGTCACCTTCTTGCCGGATTGCGACCAGGTGCCGTTCCAGCCATTGGCGAGTTTCTGGTCACCGGCGTAGGAGTAGGTGAGGGTCCAGCCGTCGATCGCCGTCGAGCCTCGATTGGTGATCGTCAGATCGGCGGTGAAGCCGGAGCCCCAGTCGTTGGTCCTGTAGTCGACGCCGCACTCAACTGCCGCTGCCTGAGCGGTGGTTGGGAGTACTGCGAGCGTGGCGAGGGGTAGTGCTAGTGCTGCCGCGACAGCGGTCCATGGCCGCCGGGCCCGTCTCTTGGGCATGCCCTGGTCCTTCTCTCGGTGGGGGTGAACCTGTGAACCAGTGGGAGCGCTCCCAGGATGATGAGGAGTCAAATGGGGGTCAAGAGACTTGAAGAGTCGAATTAATTCGACAGTACTTTTCCGTAACGCCTCTGTTGCTTGACCGCAGTTCCTTCTCTACAGTCCACCGAACAACCAGTGGGAGCGGTTCCATCAGTCGACGCGCCGGCTTTCCGCCGTCGCGCCCGAGCTGCAAGGAGTCGCTCATGCGACACCCCCCGCGCTACGTGTCACTGTGGGCGTGCGCCGCACTCGCGGCGGCCGCGCTCGTCCCGCTGACCGGATCCGCGTCCGCGGCCGCACCCGCCTGCTCGGTGGAGTACTCCGTCACCTCGCAGTGGAACAGCGGCTTCCAGGGCGCTGTGAAGGTCACCAACAACGGCGCCGCGAAGGACAGTTGGAGCCTGTCCTTCGACTTCGCCGACGGACAGAAGGTCACCCAGGGCTGGAGCGCCAAGTGGTCCCAGTCCGGCACGACGGCGACCGCGGCCAACGAGTCCTGGAACGGCACGCTCGCCTCGGGCGGCAGCGTGTCGGCCGGATTCCTCGGCTCGTGGTCCGGCGCCAACACGGTGCCGAAGACCTTCAGGCTGAACGGCGTCACCTGCAACGAGGACATCACCGATCCGACGGATCCGACCGATCCCACGGACCCCGGTGACGGCACCGCCCCCGCGCTGAAGGCGTCGGGGAACAAGCTCGTCGACGCCGGCAGCGGAGCCACCCGCCGGATCCTCGGCGTGAACCGCTCCGGCGGCGAGTTCATGTGCGTCCAGGGATACGGGATCTTCGACGGCCCCGTGGACGACGCGTCGGTGAAGGCCATCGCCGACTGGAAGGCGAACGCCGTCCGCATCCCGCTCAACGAGGAGTGCTGGCTCGGCCTCGACAACATCAAACCCGAGTACGGAGGTGCGAACTACCAAGCGGCCATCAAGGACCTGGTCACCAAGGTCAAGGCGCACGGCATGACGCCGATCCTCGAACTGCACTGGTCCAACGGCCAGTACACCGGGAACTCGGCCGGCTGCTCCGACGTCCACGCGACCTGCCAGAAGCCGATGCCGGACGCCCGGTACGCACCCGCCTTCTGGTCATCGGTGGCCGGCGCCTACAAGGACGACCCGACGGTCGCCTTCGACCTGTTCAACGAGCCGTACCCGGACCGCGCCACCACCACCCTCGATCAGGCATGGGCCTGCTGGAAGGACGGCGGCACCTGCCCCGGCATCGGCTACGAGGTCGCGGGCATGCAGGACCTCGTCGACGCCGTCCGCACGGCCGGCGCCGGCAACCTCATCCTCATCGGCGGGCTCGCCTACTCCAACGACCTGCGGCAGTGGCTCGCCCACAAGCCGGCCGACCCGGCCGGAAATCTCGCCGCCGCCTACCACGTCTACAACTTCAACACCTGCGCCGGTGAGAGCTGCTGGGACGAACAGCTCGCGCCCGTCGCGGCCCAAGTGCCGCTGGTGGCCGGGGAGATCGGCGAGAACACCTGCTCCCACGCCTTCATCGACCGGGTCATGAAGTGGTTCGACGACCGAAAGCTGTCGTACCTCGGCTGGACCTGGAACACCTGGGACTGCGCCTCCGGCCCCTCGCTCATCAGTGACTACGACGGCACACCGACCGCGTTCGGCGCCGGTCTGCGCGACCACCTGCGAGCCGTCACCGGCTGAACCGAGCCACCACCACCTGAACCAAGCCGTCACCGGCCGCACCAAGCCGTCACCGGCCGACTCAAGCCATCGATCAATCGACCCAAGGAACAGAAAGGGACACCCCCACCATGAGCCGTACCGTGAACAGCCGTACCAGACTGAGAGGCAGTACCGCGCTCGCCGCGGCGCTCGTCCTCTCCGGCGCCGCCTGCGTGGGCACCGCCGTCGCCGCCCCCGACAGCGCCGCCGCGCCCGCCTGCACCGTGGACTACAAGGTCCAGAACCAGTGGGACACCGGGTTCACCACCTCCGTCTCCGTCACCAACAACGGCGCCGCGGTGAGCAGTTGGAACCTCACCTGGTCCTTCGCCGGCAACCAGAAGGTCAGCAGCGGCTGGAACGCGGACATCTCCCAGTCCGGCGCCGCCGTCACCGCCAAGAGCCTCTCCTACAACGGCACCCTCGCCACCGGCGGCTCCACCTCCTTCGGCTTCAACGGCACGTACAGCGGCACCAACGCCGTGCCCACCGCGTTCAAGCTGAACGGCGTCACCTGCAACGGGGACAGCGGGCCGACGGACCCGACCGATCCCACGGACCCGACCGACCCGAGCGGCCGCGTCGACAACCCGTACGCGGGCGCCAAGGTCTACGTGAACCCGGAGTGGAAGGCCAAGGCCGCCGCCGAGCCCGGCGGCAGCGCGGTGGCGAACCAGCCCACCGGTGTCTGGCTCGACCGGATCGCCGCGATCGCCGGTGTCGGCGACGGCATGGGCCTGCGCGACCACCTCGACGCGGCCCTCGCCCAGAAGGGCAGCGGCGAGGAAGTCGTCCAGCTCGTCATCTACGACCTGCCCGGCCGCGACTGTGCCGCGCTCGCCTCCAACGGCGAGCTCGGCCCGAACGACATCGACAGGTACAAGAGCGACTTCATCGACCCGATCGCCGCGATCCTCGCCGACTCCAAGTACGCGGGCCTGCGCATCGTCACGACGGTCGAGATCGACTCGCTGCCCAACCTCGTCACCAACGTGAGCGGCCGCCCCACGGCCACCCCCAACTGCGACACCATGAAGGCCAACGGCAACTACCAGAAGGGCGTCGGCTACGCCCTCGACAAGCTCGGCGCCATCCCGAACGTCTACAACTACATCGACGCCGGCCACCACGGCTGGCTCGGCTGGGACGACAACTTCGGCCCCTCCGCCGAGCTGTTCAAGACCGTCGCCACCAGCAACGGCGCGCAGCTCTCCGACGTCCACGGCTTCATCGTGAACACGGCGAACTACAGCGCCCTCAAGGAGGACCACTTCGGCATCGACGACTCGGTCAACGGCGTCTCGGTCCGCCAGTCCAAGTGGGTCGACTGGAACCGCTACACCGACGAGCTGTCGTACGCCCAGGCCATGCGGACCAAGCTGGTCTCCCTCGGCTTCGACCAGAACCTCGGCATGCTGATCGACACCTCCCGCAACGGCTGGGGCGGCTCGGCCAGGCCCACCGCGGCGGGCGCCAAGACCGACGTGGACACGTACGTGGACGGGGGCCGCTACGACCGCCGCATCCACCTCGGCAACTGGTGCAACCAGTCCGGAGCCGGACTCGGTGAACGCCCGCAGGCCAGCCCCGCCACCGGCATCGACGCGTACGTGTGGATGAAGCCGCCGGGGGAGTCGGACGGCTCCAGCACCGCGATCGCCAACGACGAGGGCAAGGGATTCGACCGGATGTGCGACCCCACGTACACCGGTAACCCGCGCAACAACAACCACCTGTCCGGGGCGCTGCCGAACGCGCCGGTGTCCGGGCACTGGTTCTCCGCCCAGTTCCAGGAATTGCTGAAGAACGCCTACCCGCCGGTCCGGTAGGCCGGTCGCGGGCCCCGCTTTTGCGCATTCGGCAACTCGGCTTGCCCGGCGCGGCGGGGCCCGCGCACGCTGGAAGCACCACCGGCACCACAGCGGGACGAAGGGCGGCGACGCACAGATGGCACACGGCCACGACCACGGGCACGAGCAGGGCCACGGGCACGGACACGGTCACGCGCACGACCACGGCAAGGACATGGACTGGTCCCAGATGATCCCGCACCTGGAGCGCGGCGCGGAGGTCTACGCCCCCCTGTACACCGAGGCCCTGTCCTGGCTGCGCGCGTCGCGGCCCGGCGGCACCGGACTGATCGTCGACGCGGGCGCGGGCCCCGGCGCGATCTCCCTGCAACTGGCCCAGGCCTTCCCGGACGCCCGGATCATCGCCGCCGACCCGGAGGAGGCCCTGCTCGCCCGGGCCACCGAGCGGTTCGCCGCGGCCGGCCTCGCCGACCGCACCGGCACCCTGCGCGTGGAGCTGCCCGACGCGGTGGACGAGCTGCCGGACGACGCCGATCTGATCTGGGCGGCGCGGTCGCTGCACCACGTCGGCGACCAGCGGGCCGCGATCGCCGCCCTCGCCGGCCGGCTCGCCCCCGGCGGCACCCTCGCCCTCGTCGAGGGCGGCCTGCCGCTGCGCAGCCTGCCCCGCGACTTCGGCATCGGCCGCCCAGGCCTGGAGACGCGGGCGGACGCCATCGAGGACGAGTGGTTCGACGAGATGCGCCGCTCGTTGCCCGGCGCCGAGCAGCACGTCGAGGACTGGCCCGCCCTCCTCACGGCCGCCGGACTCGAGGGCGCGCAGTCCCGCACGTTCCTCCTCGACCTCCCGGCGCCCCTGTCGGCGGCCGGCCGCGAGATGTTGGTCGACATGTGGCAGCGGCGCCGCGGCGTCTTCGAGGAGGCCCTGGCCGCCGACGACATCGCGGCCCTGGACCGGCTCCTCGACCCGGAGGACGAGCTGGGCCTGTACCGCCGCGAGGATGTGTTCCTGCTGGTCGCGCACACGGTGCACACCGCCGTGAAGGGCTGAGGGACCGCACGGCGAAGGCCCCCGGCGCATGCTCGCGCCGGGGGCCTCGTCGTACCGGGGTGCCGGGAATCAGGCCACGTCGAACTCCGCCGGGTTCGGGCCGAGCCGCCGGTCCTCGTTGAGCGCGGAGATCGCGCCGAGGTCCTCGGTGTCCAGCTCGAAGCCGAAGACGTCGATGTTCTCCGCGATGCGCGACGGCGTCACCGACTTCGGGATCACCACGTTGCCCAGCTGGACGTGCCAGCGCAGGACGACCTGGGCCGGCGTACGGCCGTGCTTCTGGGCGATCGCCACGATGGCCGGGACCTCCAGGAGGCCCTTGCCCTGGCCGAGCGGCGACCAGGCCTCGGTCGCGATGCCCAGCTCCGCGTGGCGCTCGCGCGAGGCGTGCTGCTGGAGGTGGGGGTGCAGCTCGATCTGGTTGACCGCCGGGATGATCGAGGTCTCCGCCGTCAGCCGGTCCAGGTGCTCCGGCAGGAAGTTCGAGACGCCGATGGCCTTGGCGCGGCCGTCCGCGTAGATCTTCTCGAACGCCTTGTACGTGTCCACGTACAGGTCCTTGGACGGCAGCGGCCAGTGGATCAGGTACAGGTCCACGTAGTCGAGACCGAGCTTGTCGAGGGACTGGTCGAAGGCGCGGAGCGTCGCGTCGTGACCCTGGTCCGCGTTCCACAGCTTGGTGGTGACGAAGAGCTCCTCGCGGGGCACGCCCGACGCGGCGATCGCCTTGCCGGTGCCCTCTTCGTTGCCGTAGATCGCGGCGGTGTCGATGCTCCGGTACCCGGCCTCAAGCGCCGTCGCGACGGCCCGCTCGGCCTCGTCGTCCGGCACCTGCCACACGCCGAAGCCGAGCTGGGGCATCTCGACGCCGTTGTTCAGGATGATCGGGGGAACCTTGCTCACGAGGTGTCGTTCCTTCGCGTTGTGAGTCAACAGTCGTACTCCCATGGTCAACGATCACGGGCCCCCGCGCATTCCTGCGCGGGATCAACTCTGTGCCGCAGAGTGATCCCCTTGTGCCCCCAGATACGCCTCGCGCACCCTGCGGTCCGCCCGCACCGCCTCCGGGGCGCCCTCGGCGAGCACCGTCCCGAGGTCGAGGACCACGACCCGCGAGCACAGCTCCATCACGAACGCCACGTTGTGCTCGACGAGCAGCACCGCGCACCCGGACTCCTCGGCGAGGCCGCGCACCACGGACGCGAGCAGCTCCCGCTCCCCGGCCGTCATGCCCGAGGCCGGCTCGTCCAGGAGCAGCACCCGGGGCCGGTCGGCGGCGGCCCGCGCCAGCTCCACCATGCGGGCCCGGCCGACCGGCAGCGTGCCCGCCCAGGCGCCGGACACATCGGTGAGCCCGCACGCGTCGAGCAGCCCGTCCGCGCGCCCGGCGTCCGCGCCGCCGCGCCGCCACTCCTGCGCGACGAGCAGATTGTCCGCGACGGTGAGCTGCCCGAACAGCTGCTGGCGCTGGAACGTGCGGCGCATCCCGTGCCGCGCCCGCCACACGGGGGAGCGGCGGGTGATGTCCGTACCGTCGAGCAGCACCCGGCCCGCGTCGGGCCGCCGGATCCCCGAGACGACATCGAAGAACGTCGTCTTGCCCGCGCCGTTCGGGCCGATCAGCCCGCACACCTCGCCGGCCGCGAGCCGCAGGTCCACGCCATCGAGGGCGCGGACGCCGCCGAACCGCACGCCGACGCCCTCGACCTCCAGTACGTGACGCATCAGCGCTCCGCCTTCCCGGCCGCCGCGATCCCGAGGTACGCGTCCGTGAGCCGCTCCGTCTCGACCTGTTCGCGCGGCCCGCACCAGGTGACCCGGCCCTGCGTGAGATACGCCACGGTGTCCGCGACGCCGAGGATCTCCGACGCCTTCTCCTCCACGAGCAGCAGCCCGGTGCCCGCGTCGCGGAGTTCGGCGAGCAGCCGGTACACCTCGTCGACGACGCGGGGCGCGAGGCCGAGCGACGGCTCGTCCGCGATCAGCACGCGCGGCGGTGCGTGCAGCAGCGGCGCCAGCGCGAGCAACTGCTGTTCGCCGCCGGAGAGCGAGCCGGCCGCCACCTCGCGCCGCGCGGCAAGACCGGTGAAGCGCGCGTACACCGCCGACCGGTCCTTCTTGAGCGGCAGCCGCAGGGCGAGGTTCTCGTCGACCGTCAGCGACGGGAAGATGCCGCGGCCCTCCGGTGCCAGCACGACCCCGGCCCGCGCCCGGCGCACCGCCCCCTGCCGTCCGGCCGCCGCCCCGGCGACGTACACCTGGCCGTGCGCCGGGGCCAGCAGTCCGGCCGCCACCTTGCACGTGGTCGACTTCCCGGAGCCGTTGGGCCCGAGCAGCGCCACGATCTCTCCCGGGCGGACGGTCAGGCCGACGCCCCGGAGGACCGGCGCGCCGTCGTATCCGGCCTGTACGCCGACGAGTTGGAGCGCGGCGTCCGGGTCCGGGCCGCCGCCGGAGACCGGCTCCCCGTCCACCGCGACGGTCGCGCGCCGCCGGTGCCCGCGCACGGAGAACGCCGCGCAGTATCCGTCCGGGTCGTTGGCGAGCGCCAGCCCGGCGAGGCCGAACAGGATCACCGGGAGCTGCGCCGAATCGGTCACGTAGTCGCTGATCAGGTGGGGGACGACGGCGAAGGTGAGCCCGGCGACCACCGCGAACTGCGGCCGCCGCACCCCGGCCGCGACCACCACCGCGAGCCAGATCAGCCCGGTCATCGCCGTGAAGTCGGTCGCGGTGATACGGGTGTTGTACGACGCGTACATCACGCCGCCGAACCCGGCGAGCCCCGCCGAGAGCGTGAACAGCAGCAGCTTGGTGCGGACGACGGACACCCCCGACGCCATCGCCGCCGCCGGTGCCGAGCGCACCGCCAGCATCGCCCGCCCGGCCCGTGAGCCGCGCAGCGCGCCGAGCCCCGCCACGGCCGCCGCGCACAGCACCAGCATCGCCACGCCCATCGCCCGGTCGTCGCCCAGGTCGACGGGGCCGAGGACCGGGCGGGGGATCTCCCACCCGGTGTCGCCGTTGCGCAGCGGGCCCATCTGGAACAGGACCTGGTCGGCGAGGAAGGCGAGGGCCAGCGTGGCCAGGGCCAGTGAACGCCCGCCGAGCCGCAGCGCCGGGAGGGCCACCAGGGCGCCGAGCACGGCGGCCGCGCACGTCCCGATCAGCGCCGCCCCGAGGAACGGCACCCCGTGGCTCATCAGCAGCCCGGCGACCAGTGCCGCGCCCGTCACGAAGGTGGCCTGCGCGAGCGAGACCATCGCGCCGAGCCCGGTGACCACGGTGAACGACATGAACACCAGGGAGATCGCCAGGCCCTGGGCGAGGATCCCGCTCCAGAACGGCGTGGTGACGGTGTAGAAGGCGACGGCCAGCAGCGCGCCCGCCACCGCCCACGGTCCCCACCGCCGCGCCCACGGCTTCCCCGCCAGATAGTCCACGGGCGGCGCCTCCACCGCGGCCGTGCCCGCCGTGCGCTGCCGCCGGGTGAGCAGCAGCAGCCCGGCGAACAGGATCAGGAACGGCACCGCCGTGCGGAACCCGGTGATCCGCTCGGCGAACGAGGCGTACCCGGCGACCAGGTTCTGCAGCACGCCGAGTCCGAGCCCGCCCGCGAAGGCGAGCGGCACGGACAGGAACCGGCCGAGCACCGCGGCCGTCGCCGACACGAACAGGAAGAGCGTGAAGTCGTGCGAGGAGAGACCGAGCAGGGGAGTGGCGAGCACCCCGGCGAGCCCCGCGAGGCCCGACGACAGCATCCAGGCCACCGACGACAGCCGGTCCGCGCTCAGCCCGCGCAGTTCGACGAGGGTGCGGTTGTCGACGGTGGCCCGCAGCCGGAGCCCCAGCGTCGTGCGGCGCAGCAGGATCCACAGGCCCAGCGCGACGACGGCGGTCGTCACCCACGTGATCAGCTGGTCGGAGTCGACGCCGACGCCGTCCATCAGCGGCCAGTTCTTCGCCGGGCTCGGCCCGACCCCCGGCAGCCCGAACTGGTTCTCCGCGGGCAGCACGGCCGCGCCCGCGTCGTCGAGCAGCTCGACCGCCCACAGGCCGAGCGCGGGCAGCGCCACGAGCAGCCCGATCGTGGCGACGATCTGCGCGGTCTCCCCGACCCGCGCCAGTTTGCGGAACATCAGCCGGTCGAGTCCCCAGCCGAGGGCGGGCGCCACCACCAGGACGAGCAGCAGCGCGGTGGGCACCGCGGGCCAGCCGAGGCCCGAGTGCAGTTCGTAGAAGGCGAGCGCGCAGAGGTAGGCGGTGGCGCCGTGCGCGAAGTTGAACAGCCCCGACGCCGAGTAGGAGAGCACGAGCCCGGTGGCGAGCAGCGCGTACAGCGCACCCGACACGAGCCCGCTCAGGACGAAGGCGAGCAGGTCGGTCATGCGAGAAGCCCTTCAGACGGACCTACGTGAACGGGATCGGCGTGTAGCACTTGAACGGCGACGACACCGTGTACGCCCCGCCCTTGAGCTGCACCAGCGCTCCGCAGCCGAACGACTCCTTCTGCCCGGCGGGCAGCCGTCGGCTCCCCACCAGCGTCCCGGAGTCCGAGAACCCGTTCGCCGCCTTCTGGAACGACGCCACCGTCAGGTCCTTGCCGGCCTTCCGCGCGACGGCGAGGAAGAGATCGGCGCTCATGTAACCGGTCATCATGTGCATGTTCAGCGGGACCTTCTTGCCCGCGGCCTTCTCGATGTCGGCCTTGAACTGCTTCATCCGGGGCGAGTCCGACTCGAACGGCTCGAAGGACAGCAGCACGTGCACCCCGTCGAGCGCCTGTTTCGTCGCGCTCTTCGCGAGCAGCCCCGGGTCGTAGTCCGTCGGATCGGTGAGCACCCCCTTGAAGCCGGTGCGCTTGACGGCCGTGAACAGCCCGATGTTGTACGGGGTCTGCATGACGGAGACGACCACGTCGGGCGCCTTGCCGCCGTCGCTGCGCAGCAGTTCCTTCGTGTACGCCGACCAGTCGCTCGGCACGGACGTCGCGGGCACCGATGCCTTGGCGTACGTCACCTTGTAGCCCGCCGAGGCGAAGGACTGCTTGTAGGTGCGGATGGCGAAGGTGCCGGCGTCGTTGTCGTTGGCCAGGATCGCGACGGTCCTTCCCTTCGAGCCGTCCGTGACGTTCTTCAGGCCCTCCGGCCAGGTCTGCGAGATGGTGCCGCCCGGCATCGGCACCATGCAGCCGCCGAAGCCGTAGATGTAGGTCGGTCCGCAGAACGACGGCAGGGTGCCCCAGCCGAACGTCGGCACCTTCTGCTTCTGCAGGAAGTCCGCCCCGGAGAACGTCACCGAGCTCATCGGCGCGATCGCGAACACCTTCTCCTGCTGGACCAGCTTGCGGGCCGCGGCCAGGTTCTTCGCCGGGTCCTGGCCGTCGTCCTCCGCACCCAGGTAGTCGATCCTCCGGCCGTTGACCCCGCCCTCCGCGTTGGCGCGGTCGAAGCGGGCCTTCGCGCCCAGGTCGGTGTCCTTCTTGCTGTATCCGCTCGCGGTCGTCATCGAGACGATGCCGCCGACCTTGATGGAGTCGTCGCTCACTCCCCGTACCGAGGCGCCCTTGCCGTCCGGCGAGGAGTCGGTGGCGGTGGAGTTGCAGGCGGTGGCGAGCAGGAGCGCCGCCACAGTGGCGGTGATGGCGCGGATCGGTCGCGACACGGTCGGGCCCCCTCCGTCGAAGTGAGGGTGATTCTGTGTCCGACCTGATGAACCGTCAATAACTGACGCGTCGCTGATTGATGAACCGTCAGATCTGTTGTCGCCGCACCTCGACCGCCAGGTGCTTCATCAGCGGCTGATCGCTCTGCGGGCTGAAGTCGCCGATCGCGCACAGGACGTTGAGCTCCGGCATGTAGCCCACGGCGCAGCCGCGCGGCAGGTCGTACGGCACCGCGCGGTAGCCGTGCACCGACCGCCGCGACCCGTCCCGCGCCACCGAGGTGATGTCGACGAGATCCATGTCCGCCAGGCCGCGCTCGCGCATGTCGTCCGCGTTGAGGAACACCAGCGTGCGCAGGTTGCGCACGCCCCGGTAGCGGTCGTCGGAGGAGTAGATCGTGGTGTTCCACTGGTCGTGCGAGCGGACCGTCGCCAGGGTCAGCAGGCCCACGCCGGGGCTGGGATCCGGCAGCGCGGCCAGCGAGAACTCGGCCCGCCCGGACGCCGTCAGGAAGATCCGCTCCCGGGCCGGCTGCCGCAGCCGGAACCCGTGCGGGCCGCGCACCCGCCGGTTGAAGTCCTCGAACCCGTCGAGCGCGCGCTGCATGGTGTCGCGGATCCGGTCGTAGTCGCCGGTGTACTCCTCCCAGGGCGTCGCGGAGTCGGGCAGCACGGCCCGCGCCATCCGGGCGATGATCGCGGGCTCGGAGAGCAGATGCGAGGACGCGGGCCGCTTCATGCCCCGCGACAGGTGCACCATGCTCATCGAGTCCTCGACCGAGACCGCCTGCGGCCCGCCCTCCTGGAGGTCCTTCTCGGTGCGGCCCAGACAGGGCAGGATCAGCGCCCTGCGCCCGTGCACCAGGTGCGAGCGGTTCAGCTTGGTCGACACCTGAACCGTCAACTCGCAGTTCCGCAGGGCCTCTTCGGTATAGACGGGGTCGGGGGCGGCCCGTACGAAGTTGCCGCCCATGCCGACGAACACCGTCGCCTCACCGGCGTGCATCGCCTCGATGCCGCGCACGGTGTCGAGGCCCGGCTCGCGCGGCGGGTCGATGCCGCACGCCTCGGCGAGCCGGTCCAGGAACTCCTTCTTCGGCCGGTGGTCGATGCCGCACGTGCGGTTGCCCTGGACGTTGCTGTGCCCGCGGATGGGGCACGGGCCCGCGCCCTCCCGGCCGACGTTGCCGCGCAGCAGCAGGAGGTTCACGATCTCGCGGACCGTGTCGACGCCGTGCTCCTGCTGCGTGATGCCGAGACACCAGCTGATCACCGTACGGGCGGAGCCGAGATAAACCTCGGCGGCCTGTTCCATGGCGTCGCGGCTCAGGCCGCTCGCCGCCTCCAGGTCCGCCCACTCGGTCCCGGCGCACAGGTCGCGGTAGGCCTCGAAGCCCTCCGTGAAGCGGTCCAGGAACTCCCGGTCGACCGCCTTCGGGTCCCGCTCGGCGCGCTCCAGGACGTGCTTGGCGATGCCGCGCAGCAGGGCCAGATCGCCGCCGATGCGCGGCTGGAGGTTCAGGGTGCCGGTCCTGGTCGCCTTGAAGGTGGCCATCGCGGCGAAGTCGTGCGGCACGATCGTGCGGCCCGCCGCCGCCTCCACCAGCGGGTTGATGTGCACGATCTGCGCCCCGCGGTCGTAGGCACGGGCGAGCGTGGTGATCATGCGGGGGACGTTCGACGCGGCGTTCACGCCCATCACGAACAGCGCGTCCGCCTGGTCGAGATCGTTCAGGTCGACGGTGCCCTTGCCGGTGCCGAGCGCCGCGGTCAGCGCCCGGCCGCTCGCCTCGTGGCACATGTTCGAGCAGTCGGGCAGGTTGTTGGTGCCGAACTCACGGGCGAAGAGCTGGTAGAGGAACGTCGCCTCGTTGCTCAGCCGGCCCGAGGTGTAGAACAGCGCCCGGTCGGGGGAGTCGAGGCCGCGCAGCGTCTCGCCGACGATGCCGAAGGCGGTCTCCCACGACACCGGCACGTACGTGTCGGTGCCGGCGTCGTACGCGAGCGGGCCGACCAGCCGGCCCTGGTCCTCCAAGTCGTGGTCCGGCCACGCGGCCAGCTCGGTCACCGTGTGCCGGGCGAAGAACTCGGCGCCCGCGCGCTTCGGCGTCATCTCCCAGGTGGAGTGCTTGATGCCGTTCTCGCACAGGTCGAGCGTCAGCCCGTGCTGGTCGTCGGGCCAGGCGCACCCCGGGCAGTCGAAGCCGCGGTCCGGGTGGTTCATGGTCGTCATGATCCGCGCGCTGTTGACCGGCTCCTTCGCCTTCGCCAGCACCTTCCCCACGGACTTCGCCGCGCCCCAGCCCGCCGTGGGGTGGTGGTAGGGCTCGTGCGAGGGCTCGCCGCCGGACGGTCCGTAGCCGCCGTTCGGGGTCGCGGGGGGTGCGCTGCTCATCGTTCGGCCTTCCGCAGGTTCCGGGTGCCTCACTGACGAACGTACGGGAAGGTCCGGATCGGTGCCCGCCGGAAGGTCACCCGCGGTACAGCGCCTCGACCTCCGACGCGTACGCCGTCTCGATCGCCTTGCGCTTCAGCTTCAGGGACGGCGTGAGCAGGCCGTGCTCCTCGCTGAACTGGTGGGCCAGTATCCGGAAGGTGCGGATCGACTCGGCCTGCGACACCAGCGTGTTCGCGGCCACGACGGCGCGCCGCACCTCCATCTCCAGGTCCGGGTCGCGCACCAGCTCGGCCGGGTGCATCATCTGCTTGCCGCGCATGCCCAGCCAGTGCTCGACCGATTCCGCGTCGAGGGTGACGAGCGCGGCCACGTACGGGCGGTCGTTGCCGACGACGATGCACTGGGCGACCAGCGGATGGTCGCGCACCCGCTCCTCCAACTGCTGCGGCGAGACGCTCTTGCCGCCGGAGGTCACCAGGATCTCCTTCTTGCGGCCGGTGATGGTCAGATAGCCGTCCTCGTCGAGGGCGCCCAGGTCACCGGTGGCGAGCCAGCCGTCGTGCAGGGTGCCGTCGGTCGCCTTCGGGTCGTTGAGGTAGCCCTGGAAGACATTGCCGCCGTAGAGCCACACCTCGCCGTCGTCGGCGATGTGCACGGTGGTGCCCGGGATCGCCTGGCCGACCGTGCCGTAGCGGGTCTGCTCGGGCGGATTGGCGGTCGCCGCGGCCGTCGACTCGGTCAGGCCGTAGCCCTCGTAGATCGCGACGCCCGCGCCGGCGAAGAACAGGCCGAGCCTGCGGTCCATGCCGCTGCCGCCGGACATGGCGTGCCGGATCCGGCCGCCCATCGCCTCGCGCACCTTGGAGTAGACGAGCTTGTCGAAGACGGAGTGCTGCATGCGCAGCGAAGCCGACGGGCCGGAACCCGTGCCGAACGCCTTCGCCTCCTGCGCGTCCGCGTACTTCACGGCGCACTCGACGGCCTTGTCGAACGCCCCCGATCTGCCTTCCTTCTCGGCCTTTCTGCGGGCCGCGTTGAAGACCTTCTCGAAGATGTACGGGACCGCGAGGATGAACGTCGGACGGAAGGCCACGAGATCGGGCAGGAGCGCGGCCGCGTTCAGCTGCGGCTGGTGGCCCATCTTCACCCCGCCGCGCACCGCCGCCACCTGCACCATCCGCCCGAAGACGTGCGCCAGCGGCAGGAACAGCAGGGTGGACGCCACCCGCTCCCGCTTGGAGGCGAACACCGGCTCCCAGCGCGCCACCATGGTGTCGGCCTCGAACATGAAGTTCGCGTGCGAGATGACACAGCCCTTGGGGCGGCCCGTCGTGCCCGAGGTGTAGATGATCGTGGCGGTGGAGTCCGGGGTCACCGCCTTGCGGTGTCGGTGCACCGTCTCGTCGTCGATGTGCGTGCCGGACGCGCTCACCTGCTCCACCGCGCCGCCGTCCAGCTGCCACAGCCGGCGCAGATGGGGAAGCTTGTCGATGACCGTGGCGATGGTCATCGCGTGGTCCTCGTGCTCCACGACCGCCGCCGACACCTGGGCGTCGTACAGCGTCCAGAAGACCTGCTCGGCCGAGGACGTCGCGTAGATGGGGACGACCTGGGCGCCGACGGTCCACAGCGCGAAGTCGAACAGCGTCCACTCGTAGCGCGTACGGGACATGATGGCGACCCGGTCACCGAACCTGATGCCCTGCGCGAGCAGGCCCTTGGCCAGCGCCAGGATCTGGTCCCGGAACTCGGCCGAGGTCACGTCGCGCCACTGGCCCTCGGCGTCCTTGCGCCCGAAGGCGACATGGCCGGGGTCTTCGAGGGCTCGGTCGAACACGGCGTCGGCCAGGCCGCCCACCGGCGGTGCCGACGCCAGAGCGGGGGTGGTGAACTCACGCAATGTTGCTCCTTGTGGCGCTCCGCACAGCGTCGGCGACGGTACCGGACCGCGCGCCCCGGCGGGAGAGGGTCCGTCTCACCGATGGCGCGCGGAATATGCACAGGTCAGCCGTTTAAATGCGGCCACAAGGGAAGCGGCGGGACAGATTACTTACCTTTCAGTAAGTTTCGGTGGCGTAATCTCCCGGCGCTCTTCACCGTTCACCGTCGGTCTCCACCGAATCTGTACGGAGAGGTCACCGGGGACGCCCTGGCGTGGGGACCGCCTTTTTGGACGGAGCGGTCGGTTCCACTAGCGGGCCTCCCGGGACCGTACCAGGGTGATCATCGGGAATCCCCCGCTCCGCGCCTATCCGGCAGCCCGGTGCAACCGCTCCCCGCCACCCAGGATCGCCTGCGCCAGCACGGCCCCCGGCCCCCGCTCGGCGGCCCCCCGAAGCACGAAGTCGACCTCCCCGAGCTCCGGCAGCCCCACCCGCTCCGGCACCCGCACGAGCCCCGGCGGAATGAGCCCCCGGGAATGCGCCATCACCCCGAGCCCGGCCCGCGCCGCCGCGATCAGCCCGTTCAGCGAACCGCTCGTACAGGCGATGCGCCAGGCCCGCCCGTGCCGCTCCAGCGCCTCCAGAGCCAGCGCCCGCGAGATCCCCGGCGGCGGATACACGATCAACGGCACCGGCCGCTCCGGATCGATCCGCAGCCGCTCCGAGCCGATCCACACCAGCCGGTCGTGCCACACGGACTGCCCGCCCGGGTCCTCGGGCCGCCGCTTGGCGAGCACCAGATCGAGCTTGCCCGCGTCCAGCTGCTCGTGCAGCGTCCCGGACAGTTCGACGGTCAGCTCCAGGTCCACCTCGGGATGTTCGACGCGGAACGCCTCCAGGATCTCCGGCAGCCGGGTCAGCACGAAGTCCTCCGAGGCGCCGAACCGCAGCCGCCCGCGCAACCGCGTCCCCGTGAAGAACGCGGCGGCCTGCTCGTGCACCTCCAGGATCCGGCGCGCGAACCCGAGCATCGCCTCCCCGTCGGCGGTGAGTTCCACGGAGTGCGTGTCCCGCGTGAACAGCGTCCGCGCCGTCGCGTCCTCCAGCCGGCGCACGTGCTGGCTGACCGTCGACTGCCGCAGGCCGAGCCGCCGCGCGGCCTGCGTGAAGCTCAGCGTCTGCGCGACGGCCAGAAACGTCCTCAGCTGCCCGGGGTCGTACATGCCCCGACCCTACGCCCGGTCATCACGCGACACGATCACAGTCAGAGCGGTATACCGGATTCCCGATCAAGAAGGAGGGGTGGAGGATGGAGAGGGCACGACCTGAACCGAGAGCAAGGAACCAATGAAACGCCTGAGCTGGCCGTCCTGGATGCCGATCGACCCCTACATCCTGGCGCTGATCGGGACCGTGGGCGTCGCCGCCCTGCTCCCCGCTCGCGGTGGCGCGGCCGACGTGGCGTCCGGCGCCTCGACCGCCGCGGTCGCCTTCCTCTTCTTCCTCTACGGGGCGCGCCTGTCGACCCGCGAGGCGATGGACGGCCTGCGCCACTGGCGGCTCCACATCACGGTCCTGGCCTGCACCTTCGTCCTGTTCCCGCTGCTCGGCCTCGCGGCCCGCGGCCTGGTTCCGGTGCTGCTGCCGCAGAACCTCTACGAGGGACTGCTCTTCCTCACCCTCGTGCCGTCGACGATCCAGTCCTCGATCGCGTTCACCTCGATCGCGCGCGGCAACGTCCCGGCGGCGATCTGCGCGGGCTCCTTCTCCTCGCTCGCCGGCATCGTGATCACCCCGCTGCTCGCGGCGGCCCTGCTCGGCAACAGCGGCGGCGGCTTCTCGGCCGACTCCCTGGTGAAGATCGTGCTGCAACTGCTGGTGCCGTTCGTCGCGGGCCAGTTGCTGCGCCGCTGGGTCGGCGGCTTCCTCACCCGCCACAAGAAGGTCCTCGGCTACGTGGACCGGGGCTCGATCCTGCTCGTCGTCTACACGGCGTTCAGCGAGGGCATGGTCCAGGGCATCTGGCACCAGGTGAGCGCGGTCCGGCTGGCCGGGCTGCTCGTCGTCGAGGCGGTGCTGCTCGCCGTGATGCTGGCGGTGACCTGGTACGGCGCGAAGGCGCTCGGATTCGACCGGGGCGACCGCATCGCGATCCAGTTCGCCGGGTCGAAGAAGTCGCTGGCCTCCGGACTGCCCATGGCGAGCGTCCTGTTCGGCGCCCATGCCTCGCTCGCCGTGCTGCCGCTGATGCTCTTCCACCAGATGCAGCTGATGGTGTGCGCGGTCCTCGCCAAGCGCCGCGCGAAGGACCCCGAGAACACGGGGGCGGACGAGGCACGGGGACACACCCCGGCCGAGGCGGGCGTCGGCGTCACTTCTTCGGCATCAGGCCCGAATCGATGAGGCGGGCAGGGGCGTTCACCTCGTAGGAGCGAGGGCGGGCCCGTGGCGACGGGCCCCGGCGCCGCCGGAGCCGGGGCCCGGCCGACGCAGGGGGCGCTCCCCGTCGCACCGGACCCCGTCCGGCGTGCCGCGGGCTCCGCGTCAGCTCGACGCGGCCGGAACCCTCAGGTCGAGCCGGTGTTCACCCGCGTACACGTTCATGTTGGCGCCCCGCAGGAAGCCGACCAGCGTCAGTCCGGTCTCGGCGGCCAGGTCCACGGCGAGGGACGACGGTGCCGAGACCGCCGCGAGCACCGGGATGCCCGCCATGACCGCCTTCTGCGCCAGCTCGAAGGAGGCGCGGCCGGAGACCAGCAGGACCGACCGGGACAGCGGCAGGCCGCCGTTCTGCAACGCGCGCCCCACCAGCTTGTCGACGGCGTTGTGCCGCCCGACGTCCTCCCTTATGTCGACGAGCGTGCCCGTCTCGTCGAAGAGCGCGGCCGCGTGCAGGCCCCCGGTCCGGTCGAACACCCGCTGGGCCTCGCGCAGCCGGTCGGGGAGCGAGGCCAGCAGCTCGGGGGTGAGCCGGACCGGGGGAGTGTCGGCGATCGGGAAGCGGGCCGTGGTGCGCACCGCGTCCAGGCTGGCCTTGCCGCACAGTCCGCAGGACGAGGTCGTGTACACGTTCCGTTCGAGCGTGATGTCGGGCAGCACGATCCCGGGGGCCGTCCGCACATCCACCACGTTGTACGTGTTCGAGCCGTCCTGGGTCGCGCCCGCGCAGTACACGATGTTCTGGAGGTCGTCGGCGCCGGCCAGCACTCCCTCGCTGACCAGGAAACCGGCCGCGAGCGCGAAGTCGTCGCCCGGGGTGCGCATGGTGATGGCGAGCGGCTTGCCGTTCAGCCGGATCTCCAGGGGTTCCTCGGCGACGAGTGTGTCCGGCCGGGACGAGACCTGCCCGCCCCTGATCCGGATGACCTTGCGCCGTTCCGTGACTCGTCCCATGTCTTGATCAGTCCCGGTTCTGTACGTGCTGGTAGCCGAAGCGGCCCTTGATGCAGAGGTTGCCGTGGGTCACCGGATTGTCGTGCGGCGAGGTGACCTTCACGATCTCATTGTCCTGCACATGGAGCGTGAGGTTGCAGCCGACTCCGCAGTACGCGCACACCGTCGTCGTCTCCGTCTGCGCCGACTCGTCCCAGGTGCCGGCCGCGCGCATGTCGAACTCCGACTTGAACGACAGCGCGCCCGTCGGGCAGACCTCGACGCAGTTCCCGCAGTACACACAGGCGGAGTCGGTCAGCGGGGCGTCGTGCTCGACGGCGATCCGGGCGTCGAAACCACGCCCGGCGACGGAGATCGCGAAGGAGTTCTGCCACTGCTCGCCGCAGGCGTCGACGCACTTGTAGCAGAGGATGCACTTGTCGTAGTCGCGCACATAGAGGTCGTTGTCGACCCGTGGTTCCTCACCGAGACGGGCCGCGTCCGGGCCGAACCGGGCCGGCTTCGCCTCGTACTCCTTCAGCCAGCCGGCGACATGGGGAGTTGTCGACAGATCCACACTCGACGCGAGCAGTTCGAGGACGACCTTGCGGCTGTGCCGGACCCGCTCGGTGTCGGTGCGGACCTCCATGCCCGGTTCGGCCCGGCGTGAGCAGGCGGGCGCCAGGGTCCGCGCCCCCTCCACCTCGACGACGCACACCCGGCAGGCGTTCTTCGGGGTGAGGGTGTCGCCCTGGCACAGCGTCGGGACGTCCTTCCCGGCGGCGCGGCACGCGTCGAGGAGCGTGGATCCCTCGGGCGCGCGCACCGGCTCGCCGTCGAGGGTGAACTCCAGCAGGCGCCGGGGGATCCCCAGCGGCACGGTCGTCATGATGCGTACGCCCCCAGGCGGTCGATGGCGGACTCGATGGCGTTCCAGGCGGTCTGGCCGAGACCGCAGATCGAGGCGTCCTTCATGGCCCGCCCCACCTCGCGCAGCAGCGCGATGTCGTCCTCGGCCGCGATGCCCCGCTTCTCGGCGATCCGGTGCAGCGCCTCCTGCTGGCGCACCGTCCCCACCCGGCACGGCACGCACTGCCCGCACGACTCCTCGCGGAAGAACTGGGCGATGCGCAGCAGGATCCGGGGCAGCGGAAGCGCGTCGTCGAAGGCCATGACGACCCCGGAGCCGAGCGTGGTGCCCGCCTCCCGGGTGCCCTCGAAGGTCAGCGGGATGTCCAGTTCGTCGGGGCGCACGAAACCGCCCGCCGCGCCGCCGAGCAGGATCGCGCGCAGCGGATTCGGGGTCCCGGCGAGGGCGAGCAGCTCGCCGAGGGTGGCGCCGAAGGGCAGTTCGTAGACGCCGGGGCGGGCGACGGCGCCGGAGACGCAGAACAGTTTGGGTCCGGTGGAGCGGCCGGTGCCGATGGCCGCGTACGCCTCGGAACCCAGGGTCAGGATCGGCAAGACGTTGACGAGCGTCTCGACGTTGTTCGCCGCTGTCGGCTTGCCGAACAGGCCCTTCTCCACCGGGAACGGCGGTTTGGAGCGCGGCTCGCCCCGGTACCCCTCGATGGAGTTGAACAGGGCCGTCTCCTCGCCGCAGATGTACGCGCCCGCGCCCCGCCGGATCTCGATGTCGAAGGCGAAGCCCTGCCCGAGGACGTCGTCGCCCAACAGGCCGCGGGCCCGGGCCTGTTCGACGGCGTGGGTCATCCGGGCGAGAGCGCGCGGATACTCGCCGCGCAGATACAGATAGCCGTGGTGGGCGCCGGTCGCGTACGCCGCGATCGTCATCGCCTCGACGAGCGCGTACGGGTCGCCCTCCATCACCACCCGGTCCTTGAAGGTGCCGGGCTCGGACTCGTCGGCGTTGCACACGAGATAGTGCGGCCCGTCCGGCTGCGCGGCCGTGGCCTGCCACTTCCGCCCCGTCGGGAACGCGGCCCCGCCCCGCCCGACGAGCCCGGCGTCCGTGACCTCCCGGATCACCCCGGCGGGCCCGAGCGCGAAGGCGCGGCGCAGCGCGGCGCAGCCGCCGTGGGCACGGTAGTCGTCGAGCGAGGAGGGATCGACGACGCCGACGCGCCGGAGGAGAACAAGCCCGGGATCACCGGCTTGCGGCAGTTCGAGCCCCTCCGGCGCTTGAGGAGCGGGGTCCGGGGCGGAGCCCCGCGACAGCGACACATGCTCGGCGGAACCGGGGTTTCCGGCCGCCACGCGCAGAGCGGCGGGGGCCCGCTCGCACATCCCCAGACACGGCGACTCCTCGACGGCAACCCCGCCCCGCGCCTTCAACGACGTACAGAGATCGGCACCCCCCACCCGCGCACACGCCAGATCGGTGCACACGTGCAGCACGGTGGCGGCTCGTGGCCGCACCGAGAACATGGAGTAGAACGTCGCGACCCCGTACGCCTCCGACGGCGGTACCGTCAGCCGCCGGCACAGATAGGCGAGCGCGCCCGCGCTGATCCACCCCACCCGGTCGTTGACGGCGTGCAGCCCCGGCAGCAGCAGGTCGCGCCGGTCGCGTGCCGCGCGCCCGCCCCTGGCCCAGCGCAGATCGGCGTCCGGCCGGTCGACCCACTCACCGGCGGGCGCCTCCCAGGCGGAGGCCGGCGGGCCGAGCAGCGCGTCGACCGCCGCCCGCTCCTCGTCCGTCGGCTTGCTGTCCCCGAAGCGCAGATCCACCGTCAGCCCCTCGCTTCCCGTGCGGTCAGCTTCTCGATCCGGATCGCCGACGCCTTGAACTCCGCCGTCCCGGCGATCGGGCAATTCGCCTCGATCGTCAGCGCGTTGGTGTCCACCTCGTCGGGGAAGTGCATGGTCATGAAGGCGAGCCCGGGACGCAGCCCCGGATCGACCCAGACCGGCGCGGTGACCACCCCGCGCCGGGACGACACCCGGACCTCCTCGCCGACCACGACCCCGTACCGCTCGGCGTCCTCCGGGCACAGCTCGACGTACTCGCCGCGGCGCAGCGGAGAGGCGAAACTCCCGCTCTGCACACCGGTGTTGTACGAGTCGAGGCGGCGCCCGGTGGTCAGCCGGATCGGGTACGCGTCGTCGGTCAGGTCGACCGGCGGATCGTGCTCGACGAGCCCGAACGGCGCGCGGCGGCCCCTTCGTCCGGGGTCGGTCTCCCACAGCCGCCCGTGCAGGTAGGACGACGGGAGTTCGTCGACGTCGGGGCACGGCCACTGCAGGCCCTGGTGCGCGTCGAGCCGGTCGTAGGTCATCCCGAAGTGGTCGGGGGACAGGGCGCGCAGCTCGTTCCAGACCGTCTCCGCGTCCGGGTACTTCCAGTCGTGGCCGAGCCGCCCGGCCACGTCGCAGAGGATGTCGATGTCCTCGCGCGCCTCGCCCGGCGCCCGCAGCGCGGCCCGCACGCGCTGCACCCGCCGCTCGCTGTTGGTGGTGGTGCCCTCGGTCTCCGCCCACGAGGCGGTGGCGGGCAGCACGACATCGGCCATCTCCGCGGTCCTCGTCAGGAAGATGTCCTGCACCACGAGGTGGTCGAGCGCGGCGAGCCGGCGCGCCGCCTGCTCGCTGTCGGCCTCCGACTGGGCCGGGTTCTCCCCGATGCAGTACACGGCGTGCAGGGAGCCGTGCTCCATCGCCTCGAACATGTCGGTGAGGGTCAGTCCGTAGCGCGGCTGGATGACGGTGTCCCAGGCCCGTTCGAACTTCAGCCGGTGCCCGTCGTCGAGGATGTCCTGGAAGCCGGGCAGCCGGTTGGGGATGGCGCCCATGTCGCCGCCGCCCTGCACGTTGTTCTGCCCGCGCAGCGGCTGCACCCCGGCGCCGTACCGGCCGACGTGTCCGGTGAGCAGGGCCAGGTTGATGAGCGCGCGGACGTTGTCGGTCCCGTTGTGGTGCTCGGTGATCCCCAACGTCCAGCACAACTGGGCGCGTTCGGCGGTGGCGTAGGCGCGCGCGAGATCGCGGATCGCGGCCGCCGGGACGCCGGTGACCTTCTCGGCGAGTGTCGGCGTCCACGGCTCGACGAGCGCCTTGAACTCCTCGAAGCCGGTCGTCGCCCGCTCCACGAACGCCCTGTTGTACAGGCCTTCGGCGATGATCTCGCGGGCGACGGCGTGCGCCAGCGGGATGTCCGTGCCGACGTTGAGCCCGAGCCAGCTCTCCGCCCACTCGGCGGTCGAGGTGCGGCGCGGGTCGACCGCGTACATGCGGGCGCCGTTGCGGATCCCCTTCAGCACGTGCTGGAAGAAGATCGGGTGCGCGAAACGGGCGTTGGAGCCCCACATCACGATCAGATCCGTGTGCTCGACCTCCTCGTACGAGGAGGTGCCGCCGCCCGAGCCGAAGACGGCGGAGAGGCCGGCCACGCTCGGCGCGTGGCAGGTCCGGTTGCAGGAGTCGACGTTGTTGGTGCCCATGACGACCCGGGTGAACTTCTGGGCCACGAAGTTCATCTCGTTCGTGGCGCGGGCGCAGGACAGCATCGCGAAGGAGTCCGGCCCGTGCGCGGCGCGCGCCCGCCGGAACCCGGCCGCCGCCGCGTCGAGGGCCTCGTCCCACGTCGCCTCCCGGAACGGCGAGCGACGGTCGCCGGGCACCTCGCGCAGCAGCGGGCGGGTCAGCCGGGTGTAGCTCTTCGGGGTACGGTCACGACGACTCCGCTTCATGCGGCGTCCCTCCTCATGCCGTGGGCGAGCAGATCGGAGAGGGCGTGCACGGTGCGCAGGGTCGGCACCTCGACGCCGGTGATGCCGGCCAGCTCCACCACCGCGGCCAGCAGCACGTCCAGTTCCAGCGGCTTTCCGCGCTCCAGGTCCTGGAGGGTGGAGGTGCGGTGATCACCGACCCGCTCGGCACCGGCGAGCCGGCGCTCCACGGAGATGTCCGGCCGGCAGCCGAGGGCCGCGGCGACCTCCAGCGTCTCGGTCATCATGATCCCGATGACCCGGCGGGTGCCCCCGTGCAGGCACATCTGCCGCATCGTGGCGCGTGCCAGGGCACTGATCGGGTTGAACGAGATGTTGCCGAGCAGCTTGATCCAGATGTCGGCGCGCAGGTCGGGCTCGACGGGACACTTCAGGCCGCCGGCCTTCATCGCGTCGCTGAACTCCACACACCGCGCCGACACGCTCCGGTCCGGCTCGCCGATGGAGAACCGGGTGCCTTCGAGGTGCCGGACGACGCCGGGCGCCGCCAGCTCGGTCGCGGCGTACACGACGCAGCCGATCGCCCGCTCGGGCGCGAGCACCGCACTGACCGCGCCCCGCGGATCGACGCTGTCGAGCCGGTGCCCGTCGTGCGGACCGCCGTGCCCGTGGAAGTACCACCACGGGATGCCGTTCTGCGCCGCGATCACGGACGTACGGGCGTGCAGAAGGGGCTCGATGAGCGGCCCGCACGCCGCGTACGAGGTGGCCTTCAGGCCCAGGAAGACATGGTCGACCGGGCCGATGTCGGCCGGGTCGTCGGTGGCGTGGACCCGGGCGGTGAAATCACCGCGCGGGCTGGCGACCCGTACGCCGTCGCGCCGCATGGCCGCCAAGTGCGGGCCGCGGGCGACGAGATGGACGTCGGCGCCCGCGCGGTGCAGGGCGGCTCCGACATAGGCGCCGATCGCTCCGGCGCCGAGGACTGCGACTTTCACTGGAGCGCTCCGTTCGGTCGAGGGTGCCGGATCCGCCCCGCTCGCACGGGCGGTGGCGGTCCGGAGGAGCCGAATCACGGGAATCGCATCGATCGAATATTGTCTACAGTATGGAAGTTGAGTCGACAAGGGTCCGCGCACGTGTGTGAGGTTTCCCTGTGTGAGGGTTCATTGCATACGGTCGACCGATTCGGTACGCCCTCTTTCCAACTCCCTTGACCCTGCCTACGGTTCTCGATCATGAGGCCCCCTGTTGCACCCCCCGGCTGGAGCCGCTGGCTCGTTCCCCCGGCCGCGCTCGCGGTCCATCTGTCCATCGGCCAGGCCTACGCCTGGAGCGTCTTCAAACCCGCCGTCGAGGACGCCCTGCACGTGAGCGGCACGCAGAGCGCGCTGCCGTTCCAGCTGGCCATCGTGATGCTCGGACTGTCCGCCGCGTTCGGCGGCACGCTCGTCGAGCGCAACGGGCCGCGCTGGGCGATGAGCGTCGCCCTGATCTGCTTCTCGTCCGGCTTCCTGATCTCCGCGCTGGGTGCGGGACTCGAACAGTTCTGGCTGATCGTCCTCGGCTACGGCTTCGTGGGCGGCATCGGCCTCGGCATCGGGTACATCTCGCCGGTCTCCACGCTGATCAAGTGGTTCCCCGACCGGCCGGGCATGGCCACCGGCATCGCGATCATGGGCTTCGGCGGCGGCGCGCTGATCGCGTCCCCGTGGAGCGCCCAGATGCTGGAGTCGTTCGGCTCGGGCAACGGCGGTCTGGAGCTGGCGTTCCTGGTGCACGGGGTGGTGTACGCGGTCTTCATGTCGCTGGGCGTGCTGCTGATCAGGGTGCCGGGAGGCGCACCTTCGGGGGCGCGGGACGGTGCCGCGGCCCGGCCGGTCCCCACGGGCCCGCAGGTGTCGGCGAACCAGGCGATCCGCACCCCTCAGTTCTGGTGCCTCTGGGTCGTCCTCTGCATGAACGTCACCGCCGGTATCGGCATCCTCGAAAAAGCCGCCCCGATGATCACCGACTTCTTCCAGGACTCCAGCACCCCCGTGACGGCCTCCGCCGCCGCGGGCTTCGTCGCCCTGCTCTCCGCCGCCAACATGGCGGGCCGCATCGGGTGGTCCTCCACCTCGGACCTCATCGGCCGCAAGAACGTGTACCGCCTGTACCTCGGCGCGGGCGCCGTGATGTATCTCCTCATCGCCCTGTGGGGCGACACATCGAAGCCCCTCTTCGTGCTCTGCGCCCTCGTGATCCTCTCCTTCTACGGCGGCGGCTTCGCGACCGTCCCCGCCTACCTGAAGGACCTCTTCGGCACCTACCAGGTGGGCGCCATCCACGGCCGGCTGCTCACGGCCTGGTCCACGGCCGGCGTACTCGGCCCGCTCATCGTCAACCGGATCGCCGACAGCCAGGAGAGCGCGGGCAAGCACGGCGCGTCCCTCTACGGTCTGTCGCTCACCATCATGATCGGCCTGCTCGTCGTCGGCTTCGTCGCCAACGAACTCGTCCGCCCGGTCCACGCCCGCCACCACCACGTACCCGCCCCGAGGGAGTCCGCCGATGACGCCGCCGCCACCGCCCGCGACCAGCAGCAATCCTCCTAGGCGCCGGGGTCTCATCACCTTCGCCTGGCTGTGGGTCGGCGCACCCCTCGTCTACGGACTGTACGAACTGGTGCAAAAGGCGACACAGCTGTTTACGGGCTGATCGGTCGGAACTCTCCAAGCCTTTCCCCGCATTCCTGTCGCATACGTCACCGGTTACTCGCCGGTCGCTGACCAGACTGGAATGTCCGCAGCTCGGACGGGGACACAGGGCCCGCGGGCAAGGCACATGAGGGGACCCTCCATGAACGGTTCGCGCATCGTCGGCATCGGCCACTACCAGCCGGCCAGGATCCTGACCAACGAGGACCTGGCGGGCATGGTCGACACCAACGACGAGTGGATCCGCTCGCGCGTCGGCATTCGCACCCGGCACATCGCGGGCCCCGACGAACCGGTCGACGAGCTCGCCGCGCACGCCGCCGCCAAGGCGCTGGCCGCGGCGGGCCTGACCGCCGACGCCGTGGACCTGGTCGTCGTCGCGACGTCCACCGCGGTCGACCGTTCGCCCAACACGGCGGCCCGTGTCGCCCACCGCCTCGGCGTCCCGTCCCCGGCCGCCCTCGACCTGAACGTCGTGTGCGCGGGCTTCACCCACGCCCTCGCCACCGCCGACCACACGCTGCGCGCCGGGGCCGCCCGCCGCGCCCTGGTGATCGGCGCCGACAAGATGTCCGCCGTCACCGACTGGACCGACCGCACCACGTGCGTGCTGACCGGCGACGGCGCGGGCGCCGTCGTGATCGAGCCGTGCGCGGACGGGACGGAGCCCGGCATCGGCCCGGTCCTGTGGGGCTCGGTCCCGGAGATGGGCAACGCCGTACGGATCGAGGGCGAACCCGCGCGCTTCGCCCAGGAGGGCCAGTCCGTCTACCGCTGGGCCACCCGCTCCCTGCCGCCGCTGGCCCGCGAGGCCTGCGAGCGGGCCGGACTCGCCCCGGCCGACCTCGCCGCCGTCGTCCTGCACCAGGCCAACCTGCGCATCATCGAACCCCTCGCCGAGAAGATCGGCGCCGTGAACGCGGTGATCGCCCGGGACGTCGTCGACTCCGGCAACACCTCCGCCGCCAGCATCCCGATGGCCCTGTCCAAGCTGGTCGAGCGCGGCGAGCTGGAGAGCGGGGCGCCCGCGCTGCTCTTCGGCTTCGGCGGAAACCTCTCCTACGCCGGCCAGGTCGTGCGCTGCCCGTGACGGACGGGATTCAGGGGTACCCGGGGCATCCGGATGTGACGAGGCCAACTGCCCCTAGCTGTAGCGATTGTGCTCGGTAAACTGTATTCCAAAGACAATCCGTCGGAATCGGCTCGCCGGAAGGTCTGAAGCCCAGGAGGGGGACCGCGATGTTGTCCACAGGACTGCCGCAGGGGGCCGTGCCCAAGCTCGAGCGCCCCGGACCGCTGCGCGAGCGGGTCTACGAGGCGCTGCTGGAGCTCATCACCACGCGCGCCCTGCAGCCCGGTCAGCATCTGGTCGAGAGTGAGCTCGCCGGACATCTGGGCGTCTCCCGGCAGCCGGTGCGCGAGGCGCTGCAACGGCTGAACACCGAGGGCTGGGTGGACCTGCGCCCGGCCCAGGGCGCCTTCGTGCACGAACCCACGGAGGAGGAGGCCGATCAACTCCTCGCGGTCCGTACGCTGTTGGAGGCCGAGGCCGCCCGGCTGGCGGCGGCCAACGCGGGCAAGACCGGCATCACCGCCCTGGAGGACCTGTGCGCCAAGGGTGAGCAGGCCGTGGCCGACGGGGACGTGGACGTGGTCGTCGCGACGAACGCCGAGTTCCACGCGAAGGTGATGGAGCTGGCGGGCAACGTCGTCCTCGCCGAACTCGCCGGGCAGGTCGACCGCCGGGTCCGCTGGTACTACCAGCCGGTGGCCCGCCAGCGCGGCAAGCAGTCCTGGATCGAGCACCGCGAACTCATCGCGGCGATCTCGGCCCGCGACGAGTCCCGGGCGACGGCGGTCATGCGCACCCACACGGAGCACACCCGGGAGACCTACCACCACCGCGACCGCGACTGACCTCCGGTCGGCACCCCGCGCCCGGCAAGGGGCGCGGGGAACTGTGCGCTCAGCCACCCCACAACCGCCACCGCACCACGACCGGCACCCAGCGAGCCATCGCCGCCCCCCGATAGGCATCCGCTGGGCCGGTCTGGCGTGTTCTCGACCAAGCTTTGTCCTGTGACGGGAGAAAGTCATGGGCAATTACTGCGCAACTTCTTCCCACCCCCGGCAGCCACTGCTACGTTCCCCATCGAAAGCCGGACGGAGCTGCCGGGTACGACACCGGCGGACATGAGCGACGGTCGGACGGAGCCCGAAGAGGCGGGGAGGGGCACGTGAGACGCATGACGGCTCGGCCCGCGAACGCGCACCAGGCACGACTTCTGCGGCTGCTGCGCGACGGAGGGCCCAACTCCCGTGCCCAGCTGGGCGATCAGATCGACCTCTCGCGGTCGAAGCTGGCCGTCGAGGTGGACCGGCTCCTGGAGACCGGACTCGTGGTGGCCGACGGCCTGGCCGCATCGCGCGGCGGCCGCCGCTCGCACAACATCCGGCTCGCGCCCGAACTCCGCTTCCTCGGCGTCGACATCGGCGCGACCTCGGTCGATGTCGCGGTCACCAACGCCGAGTTGGAGGTTCTCGGACACATCAACCAGCCCATGGACGTGCGTGAGGGCCCGGTCGCGGTCTTCGAGCAAGTACTCGCCATGGCGGCCAAGTTGAAGGCCTCGGGACTCGCCGAGGGGTTCGACGGAGCGGGCATCGGCGTGCCCGGCCCCGTCCGCTTCCCCGAGGGAGTCCCGGTCGCCCCGCCGATCATGCCCGGCTGGGACGGCTTCCCGGTCCGCGAGGCGCTCAGCCAGGACCTGGGCTGCCCGGTGATGGTCGACAACGACGTGAACCTGATGGCGATGGGCGAGCAGCACGCGGGCGTCGCCCGCACCGCCCGCGACTTCCTCTGCGTCAAGATCGGTACCGGCATCGGCTGCGGCATCGTCGTCGGCGGCGAGGTCTACCGCGGCACGACCGGTTCCGCGGGCGACATCGGGCACATCCAGGTCGAACCGGACGGCCGCCAGTGCGCCTGCGGCAACAAGGGCTGCCTGGAGGCCTACTTCAGCGGCGCGGCACTCGCCCGCGACGCCGAGGAGGCCGCCCGCGACGGCCGCTCGCCCGAACTGGCCACCCTGCTGGAGGCGTCGGGCCGGCTCAGCGCGTCCGACGTCGCGGTGGCGGCGGCCACCGGTGACGGCACCTCCCTCGACCTGATCCGCGAGGGCGGCAACCGCACCGGCCAGGTCATCGCCTCACTCGTCAGCTTCTTCAACCCCGGCCTGGTCGTCATCGGCGGCGGTGTCACCGGACTCGGTCACACCCTCCTCGCCGCGCTGCGCACCCAGGTCTACCGCCAGTCACTGCCCCTGGCCACCGGCAACCTCCCCATCGTCCTCGGGGAGTTGGGGCCCACCGCCGGAGTCATCGGCGGCGCCCGCCTGATCAGCGACCACCTGTTCTCACCCGCGTAGACACCCTCGCGGGACCGGCATCTCAGCACAGCGCTCTGCTCCGCCCTGCCCTGACGCACGTCGCTCGGCCGCACCATGCCCCGCCGCACCTCGCTTTGTCACACCCTGTTCCGCCCTGCTCTGCCCTGAACCCGGCCCGCACCCGTTCATAAGGGAACCGCCATGGCACCCACGGCACCATCGGCACCTCAGGCACCACCGGCATCAGAATCGCCGCTGCTCACCATGTCCGGCATCACCAAGTCGTTCCCCGGTGTCCGCGCCCTCGACGGCGTGGACCTGGAGGTCCGCGCGGGGGAGGTCCACTGCCTGCTCGGCCAGAACGGCGCGGGCAAGTCCACCCTCATCAAGGTCCTCGCCGGCGCCCACCAGCCCGACGAGGGGACCATCACCTGGCGCGGGGAAACGGTCACCCTGCGCTCGCCGATCGCCGCGATGCGGCTGGGCATCGCCACCATCTACCAGGAGCTGGACCTGGTGCAGCACCTGTCGGTGGCCGAGAACGTTCACCTCGGCCACGAGCCGACGGCGGGCGGGTTCGTCGTACGGCGCCGGGACGCCAAGGCGTCAACAGCCGCACTGCTCAAGCGACTTGGGCACGGTGAGATCGACCCGGGCACCCTGGTGGGCGACCTCCCGGCGGCCGGACAGCAGATCGTCTCCATGGCCCGCGCCCTCTCCCACGACGTCCGTCTGATCGTCATGGACGAGCCGTCGGCCGCGCTCGACCCCGACGAGGTCGACAACCTCTTCCGCATCGTCGCGGGACTCACCGCGGAGGGCGTCGCCGTCGTCTACATCTCGCACCGCCTGGAGGAGATCCGCCGCATCGGCGACCGGGTCACGGTCCTCAAGGACGGCCGCTCGGTGGCCGACGGCCTCCCGGCGAAGGACACCCCGACCCGCGACGTGGTCGCCCTGATGACCGGCCGCAACGTGGAGTACGTCTTCCCGGACCGGCCGGCCGCGGCCGCCACCGCCGAGCCGGTCCTGAGGGCACGGAACCTCTCCCGCGCCGGCGAGTTCGCCCCGCTCGACCTGGACGTCCGTCCCGGCGAGATCGTCGGCCTGGCCGGTCTGGTCGGCTCCGGCCGCTCCGAGATCCTGGAGACGATCTACGGCGCCCGGAAACCGACGTCCGGTCAGATCACCTTGGACGGAGGGGAGTTGCGTACCGGGAGCGTTCGCGCGGCGGTCCGCGCGGGGCTCGGGCTCGCCCCGGAGGAACGCAAGGCGCAGGCTCTGCTGATGCTGGAGTCGGTGACCCGCAACGTCTCCGTCTCCTCCATGTCCCGCTTCGCGCGCGGCGGCTGGCTCGACCGGCGCGGGGAACGGAAGGCGGCGCTGGAGGCCACCCGCGAACTCCACATCCGCCCCGACAACCCCTCGGTCCCCGTCCGTACCCTGTCCGGCGGCAACCAGCAGAAGGCGGTCCTGGCGCGCTGGCTGCTGCGCGGCTGCAAGGTCCTCCTCCTCGATGAGCCCACCCGCGGTGTCGACGTCGGCGCCCGCGCCGAGCTCTACGCCGTGATCCGCCGCCTGGCCGACGAGGGCCTGGGCGTCCTGCTGGTCTCCAGCGAGGTCCCCGAGGTCCTGGGCCTGGCCGACCGCGTCCTGGTCCTGCGGGAAGGAACGGTCGTCCACGAGGCCCCGGCCCGCGACCTGACCGAACACCGCGTCCTGGACCTGGTCATGGAAGGCACCCCAACGTGAACCTTCCGAACAGCCGACAGGAGTGCCCCGTAAGGGGCGCGGGGAACGGCGCGAGCAACCACATACAACCGGCACCCGACAGCCGAGGGAACGCTCCCGTAGGGGGCGCGGGGAACGGCGCGAGCAACCACATACAACCGGCACCCGACAGCCGAGGGAACGCTCCCGTAGGGGGCGCGGGGAACGGCGCGAGCAACCACATACAACCGGCACCCGACAGCCGAGGGAACGCTCCCGTAGGGGGCGCGGGGAACGGCGCGAGCAACCACAAACAACCGGCACCCGACACCCGACGGAACGCCCCCGCAAGGGGCACGGGGAACGCCGCGACCAGCCACAAACACCCCGCACTCGGCACCCGACACCCCACCCCCGAGCCGCACCCCACAAGAAGGGACCCGGCGCGATGACGCAGCCCGCCACACCCACCCGCCCGGCGGAGCCGAACCGCGCCGCCGTCACCAAATCCCGCCCCAAAACCCTCGGCGCCCTCCACATGGACATCCGCACCCTGTCCCTGCTCGGCGTCCTCGCCGCCCTGATCGTCATCGGCGGCATCACCCAGCCCGACAGCTTCCTGGACGGCGACAACGTCCAGCTGATCCTGACCCAGGCCTCCGTCATCGGCGTCGTCACCGTCGGCATGACATTCGTGATCATCTCCGGCGGCATCGACCTCTCCGTCGGCGCGATCGTGGCGCTCGCCAGCGTCTGGGCCTCCACCGTCGCGACCCAGGAGTACGGCTTCGTCGGCATCCTGTTCACGGCGATCCTCGTCGGCGTCGGCTGCGGCCTGGTCAACGGCGTCCTCATCGCGTACGGCAACATCGTCCCCTTCATCGCCACCCTGGCGATGCTGGCATCGGGCCGCGGCCTCGCCCTCCAGATCACCGACGGCAAGACCCAGATGATCACGGTGGACTCCGTGCTGAAGCTGGGCGAACGCGACTCCTACATCCTCGGCATCCCGCCGCTGGTCCTCGTCTTCGCCGCGGTCACCGTCATCGGCTGGCTCGTCCTGAACCGCACCACGTTCGGCCGCCGCTCCGTCGCGGTCGGCGGCAACCCCGAGGCGGCCCGGCTCGCCGGCATCGACGTCCGCCGCCAGCGGCTCTACCTGTACCTGCTGTCCGGCCTGTGCTGCGGCATCGCCGCGTTCCTGCTGCTCGTCCTCGCCGGATCGGGCCAGAACACCAACGGAAACCTGTACGAACTCGACGCCATCGCCGCAGCCATCATCGGCGGCACCCTGCTCACCGGCGGCCGCGGCAGCATCGTCGGCTCCGTCCTCGGCGTCCTGATCTTCATCACGATCCAGAACATCTTCGCGCTGAACAACCTCGAGACCGCGACCCAGCAGATCGCCAAGGGCGCGATCATCGTCGCCGCGGTGCTGCTCCAGCGACGTACGGCCAACACCACTTCATGAGTTCGGAAAGGGACGACGCCATGCCAGAGTCGACAAGCGTGTCGAGCCGCAGAAGCCTCCTGTTCGGCGCGGCCGCCGCGGTCACCGCGGGCGGCCTGCTCACGGCCTGCACCAGCAACGAGCCGAGCGACAAGAGTGACGGCGGCAGCAAGCCCGCCGACCAGCCGGTCGCGGACAGCAAGCCGGGCAAGCAGGTCACCATCGGGTTCGCGGGCCCGCAGGCCGACCACGGCTGGCTCAACGCGATCACCGACAACGCCAAGGACCGGGCGAAGAAGTACTCCGACGTGACGCTGGAGGCGACGGAGGGCTCGAACGACACGGCCGCCCAGATCGGCCAGGTCGAGACCCTCATCAACAAGAAGGTCGACGTCCTCGTCGTGCTGCCCGCCGACGGCAAGGCGCTGACCCAGGTCGGCCTGAAGGCGATGCGCGCGGGCATCCCCGTCGTGAACCTCGACCGGATCTTCGACACCCCGCAGGCGTATCGCTGCTGGATCGGCGGCGACAACTACGGCATGGGCCTGTCGGCCGGCAACTACATCGGCGAGAAGCTCAAGGACAAGAAGAACGCGAAGGTCGTCGAGCTCGCCGGCCTCGACAACCTCGAACTCACCAAACAGCGCAGCCAGGGCTTCGACGACGCCCTGAAGAACTACCCGAACATCAAGAAGGTGGCCCGTCAGGCCGCCGACTTCACGGTCGAGTCGGGCCAGGCCAAGATGTCCCAGCTGCTCCAGGCGCAGAAGAACTTCGACGCGCTCTGGAACCACGACGACGACCAGGGCGTCGGCGCCCTGCGCGCCATCGAGCAGGCCGGCCGCGACGACTTCCTGATGGTCGGCGGCGCGGGCGCCCTCTCCGCGTTCGAGGCGATCAAGAGCGGCCGCGGCGTCCTGAAGGCCACCGTCCTCTACCCGCCCACGATGGCCGCGTCCGCCATCGACCTCGCCCGCGCCCTCGGCCAGGGCAAGGGGATCGGTGGTATGGCCGAGTTCGAGATCCCGGCCCACGTGACCCTGTACTCGGCCGTCGTCGACGAGACGAACGTCGACAAGTACATGTCCACCGGCTTCAAGTGATGCGGCCCGCGGGCACGGCGCATCAGGCGAACCCGGCGTGGACGAGGAGGACTTCGGCATGGCAGGAAGCAGCACCGGCACGACGGCCCGCGAACCGGGCGGTGACGACGACACGAAGGTGAAGCCGGCGACGCCCGGCGAACCGAAGCCCGTCCTCGGCGTCGGCATGGTCGGCTACGCGTTCATGGGCGCCGCCCACTCCCAGGGGTGGCGCACCGTGGGCCGGGTCTTCGACCTGCCGCTCACCCCGCGCCTCGCCGCGGTCTGCGGCCGCGACGGACAGGCCGTGCGCGCCGCGGCCGACCGGCTCGGCTGGGCCGCGGCGGAGACGGACTGGCGGGCGCTGATCGCCCGCGACGACGTCGACCTCGTCGATGTGTGCACACCCGGCGACAGCCACGCCGAGATCGCCATCGCCGCGCTGGAAGCGGGCAAGCACGTGCTGTGCGAGAAGCCGCTCGCCAACTCCGTCGAGGAGGCGCAGGCGATGACGGAGGCCGCCGAACGCGCCGAGCGGCGCGGCCAGGTGGCGATGACCGGCTTCAACTACCGGCGGGTCCCGGCCATCGCCCTGGCCCGCCGCATGATCGCCGAGGGGCGCCT
This sequence comes from Streptomyces sp. HUAS MG91, assembly GCF_040529335.1. Taxonomy (GTDB): domain Bacteria; phylum Actinomycetota; class Actinomycetes; order Streptomycetales; family Streptomycetaceae; genus Streptomyces; species Streptomyces tabacisoli. Next base: position 7,121,693 of record NZ_CP159534.1, read on the forward strand.
CGGCACCCTGCGACACGTGCGCGTCAGCTATCTCCAGGACTGGCTCGTCGACCCCTCCTTCCCGCTGACCTGGCGACTTCAGAAGCCGTACGCGGGCTCGGGCGCCCTCGGCGACCTCGGCGCGCACGCCGTGGACCTCGCGCAGTTCCTCGCGGGCGAGCCGGTGGCCGGGGTGTCGGCGCTCACCGAGACGTTCGTCCGCGAACGCCCGCTGCTCGCCGGGGCCTCCTCCGGCCTGTCGGCGGCCGGCGGCCCCGGGGGAGGGGAGTCGGGCCTCGGCCAGGTCACCGTCGACGACGCGGCACTCTTCACCGGCCGCTTCGCCTCCGGCGCCCTCGCCTCCTTCGAGGCGACCCGCTTCGCGACCGGCCGCAAGAACGCCCTCAAGGTCGAGCTCAACGGCGAGCGCGGCTCGCTCGCCTTCGACCTGGAGCGCCTGAACGAACTCTTCTTCCACGACCACACCGAGCCCGGTGTCAGCGCGGGCTTCCGCCGCATCCTCGTCACCGAACCCGACCACCCCTACCTGGAGGCGTGGTGGCCGCCGGGCCACGGCCTCGGCTACGAGCACACCTTCGCGCACCAGGCCCACGACCTGGTGCGGGCGATCGCCGAAGGCACCGCGCCCGCCCCGTCGTTCGCCGACGGACTCCAGGTGCAGCGCGTGCTGGCGGCCGTCGAGGAGAGCGCGGCGAAGAACTCGGTCTACACCCCCGTACCGGTCTGAGGAGGCCCACCCGTGCCACGTCAGTTCACTCTCTTCACCGGCCAGTGGGCGGACCTGCCCTTGGAGGAGGTCTGCCGCCTGGCCCGCGACTTCGGCTACGACGGCCTCGAACTCGCCTGCTGGGGCGACCACTTCGAGGTCGACAAGGCGCTGAGTGATCCCGGCTATCTCGACAGCCGTCACGCGCTGCTCGACAAGTACGGGCTCAAGTGCTGGGCGATCTCCAACCACCTCGTCGGCCAGGCCGTCTGCGACGCCATCATCGACGAACGCCACGAGGCGATCCTGCCCGCCCGCATCTGGGGCGACGGCGACGCCGAGGGTGTCCGGCAGCGCGCCGCCGCCGAGATCAAGGACACCGCCCGCGCGGCGGCGGCCTTCGGCGTCGACACGGTCATCGGCTTCACGGGCTCGTCGATCTGGCACCTGGTCGCCATGTTCCCGCCCGCGCCCGAGGCGATGATCGAGCGCGGCTACGAGGACTTCGCGACGCGCTGGAACCCGATCCTGGACGTCTTCGACACCGAAGGGGTCCGCTTCGCCCACGAGGTCCACCCCAGCGAGATCGCGTACGACTACTGGACCACGCACAAGGCGCTGGAGGCCGTCGACCACCGCCCTGCCTTCGGCCTCAACTTCGACCCCTCGCACTTCGTGTGGCAGGACCTCGACCCGGTCGGCTTCCTGTGGGACTTCCGCGACCGCATCTACCACGTCGACTGCAAGGAGGCCCGCCGGCGGCTCGACGGCCGCAACGGCCGCCTCGGCTCCCACCTGCCGTGGGGCGACCCCCGCCGCGGCTGGGACTTCGTCTCCGCCGGACACGGCGACGTGCCCTGGGAGGACGTCTTCCGCATGCTCCGCTCGATCGACTACGCGGGCCCGGTCTCCGTGGAGTGGGAGGACGCGGGCATGGACCGCCTCCAGGGCGCTCCGGAGGCGCTGACGCGTCTGAAGTCCTTCGACTTCGACCCGCCCACCTCGTCCTTCGATTCGGCGTTCAGCAACTAGCGCCCCGTAAGGGGCGCGGGGAACTGCGCGACCAGCCACAACGGTCGTGCAGTCGCTGAACCCTGCCCAAAACCTCCTTTGTCCACGCGCAGGAGAAAGAAAAACGAACCCGCGCACAAGGTCTATCGGCACAAGACAAACGCGGCTAACTTCCTGCCGTGTACATGGCCTAGATGAACCTTCCGGGGTGACGGCGCACCCCGGCGCCCGCACCGCACGTCTACGCACCCATCCCATACGGCCCACCCCGTTCCCGGAGGGACCTTCGTGCACAGCAGCAGAAACAGAACCCGCAGCAGAACCCGAAACGGGCCCGCACGGCACTCCAGGCTCCGCACCAGCCTCGCCCTGCTCACCGGTTCGGTACTGATCGGCTCGTCCCTGGCGCTCGCCGCGCCCGGCACGGCCAGCGCCCACCCGGACCACCCCGACGAGCCCGCCGCCGCATCGGACTTCCAGCAGGTCACCCTCGCCAAGGGCGCCGACGAGACCGGCGAGCCCATGTCGCTCGCCGTGCTCCCGGACCGCAGTGTCCTGCACACCTCCCGCGACGGCACCCTGCGCCTGACCGACGAGGGCGGCAGCACCTCCGTCGCCGGCAAGCTCGACGTGTACAACCACGACGAGGAGGGCCTCCAGGGCGTCGGCGTCGACCCGGGCTTCAAGGACAACCGGTTCATCTACCTCTACTACGCCCCGCCGCTGGACACCCCGAGCGGAGACGCCCCCGAGACGGGCACGGCCGCCGACTTCGCCAAGTTCGACGGCGTGAACCGGCTGGCCCGCTTCGTCCTCAAGGAGGACGGCACCCTCGACAAGGCCAGCGAGAAGAACGTCATCGAGGTCAAGACCTCCCGCGGCACCTGCTGCCACGTCGGCGGCGACATCGACTTCGACGCCGACGGCAACCTGTACCTGTCGACCGGCGACGACACCAACCCCTTCGCCTCCGACGGCTACACCCCGATCGACGAGCGCGCCGACCGCAACCCCGCCTTCGACGCGCAGCGCAGCTCCGGCAACACCAACGACCTGCGCGGCAAGGTCCTCCGCATCAAGGTGAAGGCGGACGGCACCTACGACATCCCCGAGGGCAACCTCTTCGCGCCGGGCACCGAGAAGACCCGCCCCGAGATCTACGCGATGGGCTTCCGCAACCCGTTCCGCATCAGCGTCGACAAGCCCACCGGCACCGTCTACGTCGGCGACTACGGCCCCGACGCCGGCGCCGCCGACCCCAAGCGCGGTCCCGCGGGCCAGGTCGAGTTCGCCAAGATCACCAAGGCGGGCAACTTCGGCTGGCCGTACTGCACCGGTGACAACGACGCCTACGTCGACTACGACTTCGCCACCAAGGCCTCCGGCGCCACCTTCGACTGCGCCGCGCCGAAGAACACCTCGCCGAACAACACCGGCATTACCGACCTGCCCCCGGCCCAGGCCGCCTGGATCCCGTACGACGGCGGCAGCGTCCCCGAGTTCGGCTCCGGCTCCGAGTCGCCCATGGCCGGACCCGTCTACCGCTACGACGCCGACCTCGACTCCCCGGTGAAGTTCCCCGAGGAGTACGACGGCGACTTCTTCGCCGGCGAGTTCGGACGCCAGTGGATCAAGCGGATCGAGCAGGACGGCGACGGCAAGGTCTCGAAGATCAACGACTTCCCGTGGACCGGCACCCAGGTCATGGACAGCGCCTTCGGCCCCGACGGCGCCCTGTACGTCCTCGACTACGGCCTCTCCTGGTTCGGCGGCGACGAGCACTCGGCGCTGTACCGCATCGAGAACGCCACCGGCGGCCACTCGCCGATCGTCGAGGCCAAGGCCTCCAAGACGTCCGGGCAGTCGCCGCTGCGCACCACGTTCACCGCGACCGGCACCGACGCCGACGACGACCCCATCACCTACAGCTGGGACTTCGGCGACGGCTCCAAGGGCACCGGCGCCAACCCGAGCCACACGTACCGCAAGGACGGCACCTACGTCGCGACCGTCACCGGTGACGACGGCACCGGACGCACCGGAAACGCCAGCGTCCACATCACGGTCGGCAACACGGCCCCGACGGTGAAGTTCCAGAACCCGGCGAACGGTTCGCTGTTCAAGTTCGGCGACAAGATTCCCTTCAAGGTCGCCGTCAGCGACCCCGAGGACGGCACGATCGACTGCTCCAAGGTCACCGTGCGCTACCTCCTGGGCCATGACAACCACGCCCACGAGCTGACCTCGGTCAAGGGCTGCGAAGGCACCATCACCGTGCCCGCCGACTCCGAGCACGACCCGAACGCCAACATCTACGGCGTGCTCGACGCCGAGTACACCGACGGCGGCGGAGGCGGCCAGGCCGCGCTGACCACGCACGACCAGGTCCAGCTCCAGCCGCGCCACCGCCAGGCCGAGCACTACACCAAGCAGCAGGGCACCACACAGCAGAGCAAGACCTCGGCCAACGGCGGCAAGACCGTCGGCGACATCAACGACGGCGACTGGATCTCCTTCACCCCCTACAACCTCACCGGGGCCAACAAGCTCACCGCCCGGGTCTCGTCCGCCGGATCGGGCGGTTTCCTGGAGGTGCGCACCGGCTCGCCGACCGGCACCCTGCTGGGCTCCACGACGGTCCCCGTCACCGGCAGCTGGGACACCTTCCAGAACGTCGACGTCCCGCTGAAGAACGTCCCGAAGAAGACCACCGACCTGTACCTCGTCTTCAAGGGCGGTGACGGCGCGCTCTACGACGTCGACGACTTCGAGATCACCAGCGACGCCGCTGTGAAGGGCGCCAAGCGGGTCCTCGTCTTCTCCAAGACGGCCGGCTTCCGCCACGACGCCATCCCCGAGGGCATCGCCGCCCTGAAGGAACTCGGCAAGAGCAGCGACATCACCGTCGACGCCACCGAGTCCGCCGCCCAGTTCACCACCAACAACCTCGCCCGCTACGACGCGGTGGTCTTCATGTCCACCACGGGTGACGTCCTCAACGACGACCAGCAGAAGGCGTTCGAGGAGTACATCGCCAAGGGCGGCGGCTACATGGGCATCCACGCAGCCGCCGACACCGAGTACGACTGGTCGTACTACGGCGGCCTCGTCGGCGCCTACTTCGACTCCCACCCGGCCATCCAGAAGGCCACCGTGCGCGTCGAGGACAAGACCAACCCGGCCACCGCCCACCTGGACGACGCCTGGGAGCGCACCGACGAGCTGTACAACTACCGCACCAACCCGCGCGACAAGGTCCACGTCCTGGCCACCCTGGACGAGACCACGTACACGGGCGGCAACATGAAGGGCGACCACCCGATCGCCTGGTGCCAGAGCTACGGCGGCGGCCGCTCCTTCTACACCGGCCTCGGCCACACCAAGGAGTCCTACGCCGACGACGCCTTCCGCACCCACCTGCTCGGCGGTCTGAAGTACGCCACCGGACAGGCCAAGGCGGACTGCAAGCCCAACAAGGACTACCGGCCGATCTTCAACGGCCAGTCCCTGGACGGCTGGAAGCAGGCCGGCCCCGGCAAGTTCAACGTCAAGGACGGCACCCTGGAGTCCGAGGGCGGCATGGGCCTGCTCTGGTACCAGGCCAAGGAGCTGAAGTCGTACTCCCTCAAGCTGGACTGGAAGATGCGGGGCGACGACAACTCCGGCGTCTTCGTGGGCTTCCCCGCCTCCGACGACCCCTGGTCGGCGGTGAACAAGGGCTACGAGATCCAGATCGACGCCACCGACGCCCCCGACCGCACCACCGGGTCGATCTACACCTTCAAGGCGGCGAACATCAAGGCCCGTGACGCGGTCCTGCGCCCGCCCGGCCAGTGGAACTCCTACGAGATCAAGGTCCAGGGCGAACGCCTCCAGGTGTTCCTCAACGGAGTCAAGATCAACGACTTCACCAACAAGGACCCCGAGCGGAGCCTGACCGACGGCTACATCGGCATCCAGAACCACGGCGCCGACGACCAGGTCTCCTACCGCAACATCCAGCTCAAGGAACTGCCCCAGTAGGGCACCCCGAACGGCGGCGGGCGGAGGACGCCGGACCTCCGCCCGCCGTCCCGCCCGGCACCCCGCCGGGTGTGGAACCCGGCACACTCCGGCCCCGCCGGCTCCCGCCCGGTGCACCACCACCGGCCCTCGCGCCACCCCCGGTTCGCGTACGACAAGGAGGCTGCCCATGTCCGCCGAACCGTCCCTCCCCAACCCCGCCCCCCGCTTCGGTGTCTGGCTGATCGGAGCACGCGGCTCCGTCGCCACGACCGCGATCGCCGGCAGCGCCGCCGTCGCTGCCGGACTCCACCCGCCGACCGGCATGGTCACCGAGACCACCCCCTTCCTCTCCTGCGGCCTGCCGCCGCTGTCCTCCCTCGTCTTCGGCGGCCACGACACCGTCGACTGCCCACTGCCCAAACGCGCCGAGCACCTCGCCGAAGGCGGCGTCCTGCCCCACGGCCTGCCCGCCGCCGTCCACGCCGAACTCGCCGAAGCCGACCGGCAGATCAAGCCCGGCGGCCCGCTGACCGGCCACGACGACCCCCGCTCGCAGGACGAGCTGATCGACGCGTTCGCCGCCGACATCGTTGCCTTCGTCCGGGACCAGGACCTCGCCGGCGCCGTCGTCGTGAACGTCGCCTCCACCGAACCCGTCCCCACCGGCGACACCCTGCCGCCCAGCTCCCTCTACGCGGCCGCCGCCCTCCGCGCCGGCTGCCCCTACGTCAACTTCACCCCCTCGTCCGGCCTGCACCACCCCGCCCTCGCGGCCGACGCCGCGACAGCCTCCGTCCCCTACGCGGGCCGCGACGGCAAGACGGGACAGACCCTCCTGCGCTCCGTGCTCGGCCCGATGTTCCTGCACCGCGCCCTCGCCGTCCGCGCCTGGTCCGGCACCAACCTCCTGGGCGGCGGCGACGGAGCCGCCCTCGCCGACCCGGCCGCGGCCGCCGCCAAGAACGCGGGCAAGGAACGCGTCCTCACCGACACCCTCGGCGCCGCCCCGCAGGGCGAGGTCCACATCGACGACGTCCCCGCCCTCGGCGACTGGAAGACCGCCTGGGACCACATCGCCTTCGACGGCTTCCTCGGCGCCCGCATGGTCCTCCAGACCACCTGGCAGGGCTGCGACTCCGCGCTCGCCGCGCCCCTCGTCCTCGACCTGGCCCGGCTCCTGCTGCGCGCGCACACCGCCGGACTCACCGGCCCGCGCCCCGAACTGGGCTTCTACTTCAAGGACCCCGACCCCGGAGCGGGCGCCGCACTCGGCGAGCAGTACGCCGCCCTGGTGGACTTCGCGGACCGCCTGCGAGGCGCCCGATGACCCGGACGACCCTGCGGGCCTGGGCCGAACTCCTCAGGCTCCCCGCCCTGTTCACCGTCCCCGGCGACGCACTCGTGGGCACGGCCGCGGTGGGCGCCCGCCCCGGCTGCGGCACCTTCCTGGCCATCGGCTCCTCCCTGTGTCTGTACGAGGCGGGCATGGCCCTCAACGACTGGGCCGACCGCGCCGAGGACGCCATCGACCGGCCCCACCGGCCCATCCCCTCCGGCCGCATCCACCCCGGCAGCGCCCTCGCGGCGGCCGGACTCCTCACCGCGGCCGGAGTCGGCCTCGCCTCCCGGGCCGGGCGAGTGCCCGCGGCGATCTCGGCAGCGCTGGCGGCCACCGTCTGGGCGTACGACCTCGGCCTGAAACGCACCCCCGCCGGTCCGGTCGCCATGGGCGCGGCCCGCGGCCTCGACGTCCTGCTGGGAGCGGGCGCCGCCCAGGACGGCGGAGCCAAACCGCTGGGCTCGGCCACCGGCGCCGCTCTCACCATGACCGCGCACACCACGGCCGTCACCGCGGTGTCCCGCCACGAGACCACGGGCGGCAACGCCCTCGCACCGGCAGCGGCCCTGGCCACCACCGCCACCCTGGCCGGAGCCCTCCTCAGAACCCCGGTAGGCCGAGGCGCCGCAGCCCCCCTCGGCCTACCGGGCCCCACCGCGTACGCCCTGACCGCCGCCCGCCCCCTGCTCCACGCCGCGCTCAATCCCTCGCCACCCCTGACCCAGCGCGCCGTGGGCGCCGGCATCCGCGCGATGATCCCGCTCCAGGCAGCCCTGACGGCCCGCGCGGCAGCCCCGGTGCCGGCCCTTCTCACCGCCGCCCTCGCCCCGCTCGCCCGGCGCTTCGCGAAGAAGGTGAGCGTCACATGACCCGCACCGCGCAGCTCGCCACCCCGCGCTGGGGATACGGCACCAACGGCCTCACCGACCTCCGCCTCGACGACGCCCTCGCCCTCCTGGCCGACCTCGGCTACGACGGCGTCGGCCTCACCCTCGACCACATGCATCTCGACCCCCTGGCCCCCGACCTCGCGGCCCGCACCCGCCGGGTCGCCCGCACCCTGCACCGCCACCACCTCACGGCCACCGTCGAGACCGGCGCCCGCTACGTCCTCGATCCACGCCGCAAACACGGCCCCTCCCTCCTCGACCCCGACCCGGACGCCCGCGCGGCCCGGGCCCGCCTGCTCGTCCGCGCGGTCCAGGTCGCCGCCGACCTGGGCGCGCACGCCGTTCACTGCTTCAGCGGCATCACCCCGGACAACACCGACCGGGACACCGCTTGGAAGCGCCTCGCCGACGCCCTCGACCCCGTCCTGAACGCCGCCGACGACGCCGGGATCCCCCTCGCCATCGAGCCCGAGCCCGGCCATCTCCTGGCCACGCTCGCCGACTTCCACCACCTGCGCCGCGCCCTCGGCAGCCCCAACGCGCTCGGCCTCACCCTCGACCTCGGCCACTGCCAGTGCCTGGAGCCCGAACCGCCCGCCGACTGCGTGCGTGCGGCGGCCCCCTGGCTGCGCCACGTCCAGATCGAGGACATGCGCCGCGGCGTCCACGAACACCTGCCCTTCGGGGAGGGGGAGATCGACTTCCCGCCCCTCCTCGACGCCCTCGCGGCCACCGGCTACCAGGGCCTGACGGTCGTCGAACTGCCCCGCCACTCCCACGCGGGCCCGGACCTCGCCGCCGCATCCCTCTCGTTCCTCCGGGCGGCCGCGGCACAAGGAGGCAGCAGCGCATGAGCGGACCGACCACCATCGCCGCCCTCCGGGCCCACCTCGACACCGCCCTGCCCGGCGCCGCCCGCGCCTGGCTCGACCAGGCCCTCGCCGAAGCGGCGGCCACCGGCCCGACCGGCGACGACCCACAGCCCTCGCTCTGGGAAACACGGTTCGCCGAGGCCGGCCGGCGCACCGGCCAGGACCACGCCGACTCCGCCCGCGTCCTGCTGCTGCACGCCGTCCGCGCCGACACCGCCACCCTCACCCGCCTGTACGCGCAGGGCACCGCCGACGAACGCCGCGCCGTCCTGCACGCCCTGCCCCATCTCGTCCCGGGCCCCGAGGGCCTGCCCCTCGTCGAGGACGCCCTGCGTACCAACGACACCCGCCTGGTCGCCGCCGCCGTCGGCCCGTACGCCGCCGAGCACCTGCCCGCCCACCCGTGGCGGCACGCCGTCCTCAAGTGCCTGTTCACCGGGGTGCCCACCGACACCGTCGCCGCACTGGGGGATCGGGCCCACGGCGACGCCGAACTCGCCCGCATGCTCGGGGACTTCGCGCAGGAGCGCACCGCGGCGGGCCGTCCCGTCCCCACCGACCTGACCCGGGTCCTCGCCCTGACCTCCCCGGCAGCCCCCACGGCGAAGGAGTCCTGATGCGCATCTTCGACCCCCACATCCACATGACGTCGCGCACCACCGACGACTACGAGGCGATGTACGAGGCGGGCGTGCGCGCCCTCGTCGAACCCGCCTTCTGGCTCGGCCAGCCCCGCACCTCGCCCGCGTCCTTCTTCGACTACTTCGACGCGCTCCTCGGCTGGGAGCCCTTCCGGGCCGCGCAGTACGGCATCGCCCACCACTGCACGATCGCCCTCAACCCCAAAGAGGCCAACGACCCGCGCTGCACCCCGGTCCTCGACGCCCTGCCGCGCTACCTCGTCAAGGACGGCGTCGTCGCCGTCGGCGAGATCGGCTACGACTCGATGACCCCCGCCGAGGACACCGCCCTCGCCACCCAGCTCCAACTCGCCGCCGACCACGGCCTGCCCGCCCTGGTGCACACCCCGCACCGCGACAAACTCACCGGCCTGCACCGCACCCTCGACGTCGTCCGGGAGTCCGCGCTGCCCGTCGACCGGGTCCTGATCGACCACCTCAACGAGACCACGGTCAAGGACGCCAAGGACGCCGGGAGCTGGCTGGGCTTCTCCGTCTATCCCGACACCAAGATGGACGAGGACCGCATGGTCGAGATCCTGCGTACCTACGGCACCGAGAAGGTCCTGGTCAATTCCGCCGCCGACTGGGGAAAGAGCGACCCGCTCAAGACCCGGCGGGTCGGCGAGACGATGCTGAAGGCCGGCTTCGACGACGACGACGTCGACCTCGTCCTGTGGCGCAACCCGGTCGCCTTCTACGCGCTCAGCGGCCGGCTCCAACTCGAACCCACCGCACCACCCTCGCCCACGCACGAGGGCAACTCCATCCTCCGCGGCGGAGCGTGACCCATGCGCTTCCGCCACCCCGACGGCTCCACCGTCCACCTCGCCTACTGCACGAACGTGCATCCCGCCGAGACCCTCGACGGCGTCCTCGCCCAGCTCCGCGACCACTGCGAACCCGTCCGCCGCCGCCTCGGCCGCGACCGGCTCGGCATCGGCCTGTGGCTCGCCAAGGACGCCGCCCGCTCCCTGACCACCGACCCGGCCGCACTGCGCGGACTGCGCACCGAACTCGAACGACGCGGCCTCGAGGTCGTCACCCTCAACGGCTTCCCCTACGAGGGGTTCGGCGCCGAAGAGGTCAAGTACCGCGTGTACCGGCCCGACTGGGCCGACCCGGAACGCCTCGCCCACACCAGCGACCTGGCCCGCCTGCTCGCCCAACTGCTGCCCGCCGACATCACCGAGGGCACCATCTCCACCCTGCCGCTGGCCTGGCGCACGGCCTACGACACCCCGCGCGCCGACACCGCCCGCACCGCACTCGTCACCCTCGCCGAACGCCTCGACGCCCTCGAAGAACTCACCGGCCGATCGATCCGGATCGGCCTCGAACCCGAACCGGGCTGCGTCGTCGAGACCACCGCCGACGCCATCGTCCCGCTCACCGCCGTCGACCGGCTCGACCGCATCGGCCTGTGCCTCGACACATGCCACCTCGCCACCTCCTTCGAAGACCCGGAGACCGCACTGGACGGCCTCGCCGCCGCTCACGTCCCCGTCGTCAAAACCCAGCTCTCCGCAGCCCTGCACGCCGAACACCCCCGTACTCCCGCGGTGCGCGAAGCACTCGCCGCCTTCGACGAGCCCCGCTTCCTGCACCAGACCCGCACCCTCACCGATCAGGGACTGCGCGGCACCGACGACCTCGGCCCCGCCCTGAACGGCGCCGCGCTGCCGGACGCCACCCCCTGGCGCGCCCACTTCCACGTCCCCCTGCACGCGGCTCCCGCCGCCCCGCTCACTTCCACACTCGACGTCCTCAAGGACACGCTGACCCGCCTCGTCGGCGGCCCGCACCCGCTCACCCGCCACCTGGAGGTCGAGACCTACACCTGGCAGGCGCTCCCGCCCGAGCTGCGGCCCCGCGCCCGCCCGCAGCTCGCCGACGGCATAGCCGCCGAACTCACCCTCGCCCGCGACCTGCTGACGGACCTCGGCCTGAAGGAACTGCCATGATGGACACGCCCGCCCGGCCGACGCCCCTCCTCGTCCTGGACGTCGTCGGCCTCACCCCGCGCCTGCTCGAGCACATGCCGCACATCAAGGCCCTCGGCCAGTCCGGCACCCGGGCGTCCCTCGGCACCGTGCTGCCCGCGGTGACCTGCGCCGCCCAGTCCACGTTCCTGACCGGCACCATGCCCTCCGAGCACGGCATCGTCGGCAACGGCTGGTACTTCCGTGAACTCGGCGACGTCCTGCTCTGGCGCCAGCACAACGGCCTCGTCGCCGGCGACAAACTCTGGGACGCCGCCCGCCGCGCCCACCCCGGCTACACGGTCGCCAACATCTGCTGGTGGTACGCCATGGGCGCCGACACCGACATCACCATCACCCCCCGTCCCGTCTACTACGCCGACGGCCGCAAGGAACCCGACTGCTACACCCGGCCCCCGGCCCTGCACGACGAACTCACCGAGAAATTCGGCACCTTCCCCCTCTTCCACTTCTGGGGCCCGGGCGCCGACCTCGTCTCCAGCCAGTGGATCATCGACGCCACCCGGCACGTCATGGCCACCCGCCACCCCGACCTGACCCTGTGCTACCTCCCGCACCTCGACTACGACCTCCAGCGCTTCGGCCCCGACGACCCCCGCTCCCACCAGGCCGCCACCGCACTCGACACCGCCCTGGCCCCCCTGCTCGCCGACGCCGAGACCGAGGGCCGCACCGTCGTCGCCCTGTCCGAGTACGGCATCACCCGCGTCGAACGAGCCGTCGACATCAACCGCGTCCTGCGCCGGGCCGGCCTGCTCGAGGTCCACACACAGGACGGCATGGAGTACCTCGACCCGATGGCCTCACGCGCCTTCGCCGTCGCCGACCACCAGATCGCCCACATCTACGTGCGCCGCCCCGAAGACCTCGACGCCACCCGCGCGGCCCTCGACGGTCTGCCCGGCATCGACCAACTCCTCGACGACGAGGGCAAGAAGGCCCACCACCTCGACCACCCGCGCTCCGGCGAACTCGTCGCCGTCGCCGAACCCGACGCCTGGTTCACGTACTACTACTGGCTCGACGACGCCCGCGCGCCCGACTTCGCGCAGCTCGTCGAGATCCACCGCAAACCCGGCTACGACCCGGTCGAACTGTTCATGGACCCCCACGACCCCTACGTCAAGGTCAAGGCCGCCACCGCACTCGCGCGCAAGAAACTCGGCCTGCGCTACCGGATGGCGGTCGTCCCGCTCGACCCGTCACCTATTCGCGGCAGCCACGGCCGCCTCCCCGCGGACACCGACAGTGACGACGGACCAGTCCTCATCAGCTCCACCCCCCATGCGTTCCCCGGCCGCGTCCCCGCGACCGCCGTGAAGTCCCTGCTCCTTGAGCTGGCGGGCCTGGGCTGAGGCATGAGCCGCCCCTAGCCCCGCCCGCAGAAGAGCAGTTACAGAGAGTGAAGCACACGCCACCGACAACACGCCAGTGGCGTCCGACCCGCACAGCGAACAGCGCCCAGCGGTCAGCGCACCGCGTCCGACGCATCCCGCACGAGAACCGGAAAGAGGCACCCGTGACCGACTCCCACGACGCCCCCGCCACCTCCTCCACCGACGACGCCCTCAGACGGCGTCTCGGCATCGACCGCCGCCGCTTCCTCAGCACCTGCACGGCGGTCGGCGCGGGCGCGATCGCCGCCCCCGTCTTCGGCGCCGCCCCGTCCTTCGCCCAGCCCCGGCACGACGACCACGGCCGTGGTCACGGCCGCGGCCACGAGCTGGTGCCGGCCGACAAGCGCGGCATCATCCTCTACACCGTGCGCGACGCCACCGGCCGCGACCCGCTCGCCACCGACCTGCCCTCCGGGTTCCGCGAGGTGTTCAAGGAGCTGGCCCGCTACGGCTACCGCCAGGTCGAGTTCGCGGGCTACGGCCAGCACGCGAACGCCCCCGGCGGCGCCAACCTGGAATCGGTCGCGGGCGCCAAACTGCTGCGCTCATGGCTCGACGAGTACGGACTGCGCGCCCAGGGCAACCACGGCTTCATCCCGTCGTCGTGGCCGTTCACCCAGCCCGACCTCGACACGTTCAAGAAGCACCTGGAGATCGCGAACATCCTCGGCATGGACCACATGGGCACCGGTGGCGACCCCACCGGCAGCGCGTACAAGGCGGACTGGGACGTCGCCGCCGACAAGTGGAACGCCCTCGGCGAGATCGCCCGCCGCGCCGGGATCAAGCTCTACACCCACAACCACGACGCGGCCTACGGCTTCCTCCTGGACGGCGGGCCGCTGGACGCGCAGGGCCGCCCGACGCGGAGCTCCGGCACCCGCAAGCTGGAGTACTTCCTCAAGGTCACCGACCCGAAGACCGTCTGGCTGGAGATGGACATCTACTGGGCGCACGTCGCCCAGTACAAGTTCCACACCTACACGAACCACGACGGCTCCCAGCGGAAGAACGTCTTCGACCCGGCGGCGCTGGTCCGAGGCCACACCAAGCGCTACCCCCTGTTCCACGCCAAGGACGGCACGCGCAACGACACCAGCGGCGAGGGCTACGACATGGTGCCCTTCGGCACCGGAGTCATCGACTACAAGACCTTCTTCAGCCGGGTCGGCGCGAAGAACTACCACAACCCCATGGTCGAGCAGGACAACGCGCCCTCCTCCACGGATCTCGGCCAGTCCCTGAAGCACGCCAAGATCGGCTACACCAACCTGGCGGCCCTGCGCAAGAAGTGATCGCGGCACCACGCGCGTGAGGCACACAGGAGGGCCCGGCCGACCGGCCGGGCCCTCCTGTGCGCGGTGCGTGACTCAGGCGTGGGTCACGGCCTGCTTCACCTCCTTGCGCCCCGGCTGGCGCAGCAGCAGCGCGAAGGCGGCCGCCACCATGGATATCCCGCCGGCCAGCGCGTACGCCCCGTTGTACCCCCACGCGGCGACCACCATCGAGCCGAGCCCGCCGCCGAACAAGCCGCTGATCAGCTTGCCGCTGTAGACGAGCCCGTAGTTGGTCGCGTTGTAGTTCTCGCCGAAGTAGTCCGGGGTCAGGGCCGCGAACATCGGGTAGAACGCGCCGCCGCCGAAGCCGGAGAGGAACGCGAAGACCAGGAACAGCCACTCGCTCTTGATGTCGCCGGCCCAGATGACGCCGAACTGGGCGAGACCCAGCACGACGATCACGAAGACCAGGCTCCTCTTGCGGCCCCAGATGTCCGACAGCCAGCCGACGACGGCCCGGCCGACGCCGTTGATGACCGCCATGACACCCATCGAGGAGGCCGCGACGAGCGGTCCGAATCCGACCTCCTTGGCGAAGTCGACCTGGAACGAGATGCCGAAGATGGACACGCCCGCGGTGAGCACCAGACTCACCCACATGATCGGCAGCATTCCGGTCCTGACGGCTTCCATCGGCGTGAACTGACGCACCGCCGGCGGATTCTTGGCCAGCGACCTCGCGCGCTTGCTCGTCCCGGACGTGTCGAGCGGATCGACGTCGTGGGGCCACCAGTTCTTCGGCGGATCACGGAAGAAGAACGCACAGACCAGCACGACCACCAGGACATACGCGCCGATCATGTCCAGCACCCGGTGGTAGTTGGAGGTGTCGAAGGCGTAGTTGAAGATGAAGATGAACGGCAGCGAACCGTAGGCGAATCCGCCGTTGACGAATCCGGTCTTTCCGCCCTTCCGCTCCGGGAACCATTTGCCGACCATGTTGATGCAGGTCGAATAGACGAGGCCGGAGCCCAGCCCGCCGATGACACCGAATCCGAGGATCGCGAGCCACACATTGTGCATGTGCGACAGGGCGAGAAAGCCGACCATGCACAGGAACGCACCCAGCATGACGGCCCGTTTGGCGGGGAGAATGTTCTTCTCCCGCAGCCACCCGGCCGGAAAGGCGATTCCCGCCTGGAAGAACACCCAGACGCTCAGGATCCAGAAGGTGTTCGACTGGGTCCAGCCGTGCGCGGCGGACAGGGTGTCCTCCGCCGAGCCGTACGCGTACTCGGAAACGCTGATGGCCATCATCGCGACCCATGGCAGGTACACCATGAACTTCCGCGAATGGCCGAGGATGTCGCGGTCCGTCTCTCCGATGCGGTAGACGCGGCCGTTCTCATCGGTAATCTCTTGGTACCTGGCGCCGGTCGACGATCTCGAATTTCCTGCGGCGATGGGCTCCGCCGTCATATCAAGCCATCTCCTCACCGAGCGGTTGCGGGTTGGGTACGATCCGGCGTCGCCTCTGGGGTCTGGGCTTGCCGGGCGCCTTGAGGAAGAGTGCGAGCACGGCCGAGCCGAGTCCGATCGAACCGGCGAACACGAATGCGCCTCCGTATCCCCAGGCGTCGACGAGGAAGGCCCCGCCGCCGGCGCCCACCAGGCCGGAGACCAGCTTCGAGCTGTAGACCATGCCGTAATTGGAGGCATTGTTGTTCTCGCCGAAGAAATCGGCGGTCATGGCCGCGAACAAGGGGAAGATCGCTCCGCCGCCGAATCCGGAGACCATCGAGCAGAACAGGAAGAACGGCATCGAGCCCATGTTTCCGGAGACGAACACACCGAACTGCGCCGTCCCCAGGACGAGACAGACGATGATCAGTGTGTTGCGGCGTCCGGCGCGGTCCGAGATCCAGCCGATCACGCCGCGGCCGGTGCCGTTCACGATGGCCTTGAGCGACATGGCGGTGGCCACGATGCCGCCGGCGAACCCCATCTCCTTGCCGAACGGAACCTGCATGGCGATGCCGTAGATGTTGATCCCGGCCGTGCACAGCAGGCAGAACCACATCATCCACAGCACGGGCTGACGGGCCGCCTCACGCGGGGTGTACTGGTGCACGGCGGGCGGGTTCTTGCTCAGCGCACGCCGCACACGCGGGTCGTCCGTCACCTTCAGCGGGTCCACGTGCGCGGGCCACCAGTACTTGGGCGGGTCCTTCAGGAACCAGCCGGCGAAGGCCACCACGGCGCAGCAGATCACGCCGACCATGACCAGGAAGCCCTGGTAGTTCGACAGGTCCATGAAGGACGTGAAGACGAACACGAAGGGCACGGAGCCGTAGGCGAACCCGCCGTTGACCAGGCCGGTCTTGCCGCCCTTGCGCTCCGGGTACCACTTGCCGACCATGTTGACGCTGGTCGCGTAGACCAGACCGGCCCCGATACCGCTGAACACACCGAAGCCGAGATAGGCGACGGTCACGTGCGGTGCGTAGGCCAGGGACAGATAGCCGCACAGCGTGCCGCCGGCGCCCAGCATCATCGCGTACCGGGCCGGCAGCCTCCCGCTCTCGCGCAACTGCCCGGCGGGGAAGGCCACGGCCGCCTGGAAGAAGATCCAGACACCCATCAGCCAGAAGATGTGCCCGCTGTCCCACAGGTGGGCCTCGTGCAGAGTGTCCTCGGCCGACGTGAACGCGTACTCCGAGGAGCTGATGCCCAGCATGCCCATCCAGGGAAAGAGCACCATGGTCCATCGTGGTCGCCCCATGAGGTCCCGGTCGGTCCGCCCGATCCGGTAGAGGCGGCCGTTCTCGTCCCTCACCTCCCTGACGGGACCGGACGAGGACAGGTCGGTGGTCGTCATGACGGTCGCACCCCTTGCGTCGAAAGATCTGGCCAGCGCCCCCTGTCCACATTGCTTTCGTGCGCGCACGGGACCTGGGCCCGGCCGACGCGCACCGCCGACCGGACCCGCCGCGGGTCACCTCATCGACCGCCCCCCATCAACCCCGCCGCGCGGGCCCACCGGTACTTGGCCCCGAGCACCGCGACCGGCTTCTCGGTCGTGTACGGGTACGCGACCACGCCCCGCTCGAACAGGTACTGGCACGCCTCCTCGACCTCGACGTCCCCGGCCAGCGACGCGACCACCGGCTTCTCGATGCCGCGCTCCCGGAACTCCGAGACCACCCGGGCCGTTACCTCCGCAAAGACCATGGGAGGGGTGACGATGGTGTGCCAGTAGCCCAGCACGAGCGCGTGAATGCGCGGATCCTCCAGACCGAGCCGGATCGTCGCCTCGTACGTCGACGGGGGCTCGCCGCCCGTGATGTCGACGGGATTCCCGGCGGCGCCGAAGGGCGGGATGAACGCGCGGAAGGCGGCGTCCAGATCGTCCGGGATCTCCATGAGGCGCAGCCCGTTGTCGGTCACCGCGTCCGAGAGCAGGACGCCGGAGCCGCCCGCGCCGGTGATGATCACGACGTTGTCGCCCTGCGGCGTGGGCAGCACGGGCAGGGCCCGCGCGTACTCCAGCATGTCGTTCAGGCCCGGGGCCCGGATGACGCCGGCCTGCCGGAGGATGTCGTCGTACACGGCGTCGTCGCCCGCGAGTGCGCCCGTGTGCGACCCGGCGGCCTTCGCACCGGCCGCCGTACGGCCCGCCTTCAGGACGACGACGGGCTTCTTCGGCACCGTCGCCCGAGCGGCCTCCACGAAGGCGCGCCCGTCCTTCAGGTCCTCCAGATGCATCGCGATGCACTGGGTGTGCGGGTCCTCGCCGAACCAGGTGAGGAGGTCGTCCTCGTCCAGGTCCGACTTGTTGCCGAGGCCCACGATCGCCGACACACCGGTCTTGGTGGTGCGCGCGAAGCCCAGGATCGCCATCCCGATGCCCCCGGACTGCGAAGTCAGCGCGACCCCGCCCTTCACGTCGTACGGGGTGCAGAAGGTGGCGCACAGGTCCTGCCACGTCGAGTAGTAGCCGTAGATGTTCGGGCCGAGGAGCCGCACGCCGTGCCGCTCCGCGATCGCCACGATCTCGTCCTGGAGCGCCTGTTCACCGGTCTCCGCGAAGCCGGAGGGGATCAGCACCGCGTTCGGGATGCCCTTGCGCCCCACCTCCTCCAAGGCCGCTGCCACGAACTTGGCGGGGATCGCGAAGACCGCCACATCCACCTCACCGGGGACGTCCGTGACACTCTTGTACGCCTTGCGCCCCAGGATGTCATCGGCCTTGGGGTTCACCGGATGGATCTCCCCGGAGAAGCCGCCGTCGACGAGGTTGCGCATCACCGAATTGCCGATCTTGCCCTGCTCGTTGGAGGCCCCGATCACGGCCACCGACCGCGGCTGCATGAGGCGCCGCATGCTGGTCAGGATCTGCTCGCGCGTGTAGGTGCGCCGCGCCGCGGCCGTGCCCTCGGCGAGGATCACCCGGATGTCCGCCGCGACCGCGCCCTCGGGCGTCGCGATCACCGGATTGAGGTCGACCTCGGCGATCTCCGGGAAGTCGTCGACCAGCCGGGAGACCCGGCGGATCTGCTCGGCGAGCGCCCACCGGTCGACGCCCCGGGCACCGCGCACCCCGCGCAGCACCTCGGCCGCCCGGATGGAGTCGAGCATCCCGACGGCCTCGTCGGCGTCGACGGGCGCGAGCCGGAACGTGACGTCCTTGAGGACCTCGACGAGCACACCGCCGAGCCCGAAGGCGACGACCTTGCCGAACGTCGGGTCGGTGACCGCCCCGACGATGACCTCCTGCGCGTCGCCGCCGGTCGGCAGCATCTCCTGCACCTGGATGCCCTCGATCCGGGCATCCGGCGCGTACGCGCGCGCGTTGTCGATGATCCGGTGGAACGCGGCCCGGATGTCGGCCGCGCCCTCCACCCCCACCACGACGCCGCCGGCGTCGGTCTTGTGCAGGATGTCGGGGGAGACGATCTTCAGCACCACCGGCTTGCCGAAGCGGGCCGCGGCGGCCACCGCCTCGTCGACATCGGTCGCCAGTTCCTCGCCGGGGACGGCGATCCCGTACGCGTCGGCGATCACCTTGCCCTCGGGCGCGGTGAGCGCCGTGCGTCCCTCGGCCCGCACGGTGTCGAGCAGCGCCCGCACCGTGAGCGTCCGGTCCTCGGCCATCAATCAGATCACCCCGTTCGACTTGAGCAGGCGCAGCTCCTCGTCACCGAGACCGAGTTCGCCGATGAAGACCTCTTCGTTGTGCTCACCGAGCAGGGGCGAGCTGCTGACGTCCACGGGGGAGTCGGAGAGCTTGAGCGGGGAGCCGACGGTGGTGAAGGTCCCGCGCTGCGGATGCGGCACCTCGACGACCATCTCGTTGGCCACCAGCGAGGCGTCCTCGATGATCTCCTTGGTGGACAGGATCGGCCCGCACGGGATGTTGTGGGCGTTGAGCTGCTCCAGCACGTCCCACTTGGGCAGCGTCGAGGACCACTCCTCGATCAGCTGGAACATCTTGGTGAGCTGCGGCAGCCGCGCCTCCGGAGTCGCCCACTCGGGATCCTCGGCGAGCTCGGGCCGCCCGATGAGCTGTGTGAGCGGTGCCCAGCCGACCGGCTGCACGATGACGTACACGTAGTCGTTGGGCCCGCCCGGAGCGCACTTCACGGCCCAGCCGGGCTGCCCGCCGCCCGACGCGTTGCCGGAGCGCGGCACCTCGTCGCCGAAGTCCTCGTTCGGGTACTCGGCGAGCGGCCCGTGCGTGAGCCGCTGCTGGTCGCGCAGCTTGACCCGGCACAGGTTGAGGACCGCGTGCTGCATGGCCACGTTCACCCGCTGCCCGCGCCCGGTGTTCTCCCGCTGGAACAGGGCGGCCAGGATGCCGGCCACGGCGTGGACGCCCGTGCCCGAGTCGCCGATCTGCGCGCCGGTGGCGAGCGGCGGTCCGTCCTCGAAGCCGGTGGTGGACATCGACCCGCCCATGGCCTGGGCGACGACCTCGTACGCCTTGAAGTTGGTGTACGGGCCCTCGCCGAAGCCCTTGATGGAGGCGTAGACGATCCGCGGGTTGATCTCCTGGATGCGGTCCCAGGTGAAGCCCATGCGGTCCACGGCGCCCGGGCCGAAGTTCTCGACCATGACGTCCGAGCGCCGGATCAGCTCGGTCAGCAGCTCCTTGCCGCGCTCGGACTTGGTGTTGAGGGTGATGCTCCGCTTGTTGCAGTTGAGCATGGTGAAGTACAGGGAGTCGACGTCCGGGATGTCGCGCAACTGCTTGCGCGTGATGTCCCCGGTCGGCGCCTCCAGCTTGATGACGTCGGCGCCGAGCCACGCGAGGAGCTGGGTGGCGGAGGGGCCCGACTGGACGTGGGTCATGTCGAGGACGCGGATGCCTTCGAGGGCCTTGGTCACGAGGGACTCACCTCACTTGTACATCGTCTGGTTCATGGTTCCGGGCGCGTAGGCGTCCGGATCGACCCATACGTTGATCAGGGACGGCTTGCCCGACTCGCGCGCGCGTTGCAGCGCGGGACCGATGTCGGCCGGGTCGCGGACCTCCTCGCCGTAACCGCCGAGCATCTGGGCGAACTTGTCGTAGTGGACGTCGCCGAGGGTGTTGCCGACCCGCTCGCGCGCGTCGCCGTACTTGGCCTTCTGGCCGTACCGGATCTGGTTCATCGAGGAGTTGTTGCCGACGATCCCGACGAAGGGCAGGTCGTAGCGCACGAGCGTCTCGAAGTCCCAGCCCGTGAGGGAGAACGCGCCGTCGCCGAAGAGCGCCACGACCTCCTTGTCGGGCCGTGCCTGCTTGGCGGCGAGGACGAACGGGACGCCGACGCCGAGGGTGCCGAGCGGCCCCGGATCCATCCAGTGGCCGGGCGACTTGGGCTGGACGACCTGACCGGAGAAGGTGACGATGTCGCCGCCGTCACCGATGTAGATCGAGTCCTCGGTGAGGAAGTCGTTGATCTCGCTGACCAGCCGGTACGGATGGATGGGGGAGGCGTCGGAGCGCAGGTTCGGCAGCCGCTTCTCGATGGCCGTCTGCTCGGCGGCGCGCAGCTCGTCGAGCCATTCCTTGCGCCGGGTGGCGCCTCCGTTGATCCGTCCCGAGGCGGCCTCGGTGACGGACTTCAGGACCAGGCCCGCGTCACCGACGATCCCGAGGTCGATGTCGCGGTTCTTGCCGACCGTGCGGTAGTCGAGGTCGATCTGGACGACGGTCGCGTCGGGAGACAGCCGCTTGCCGTAGCCCATGCGGAAGTCGAAGGGCGTGCCGACGATGACGATGAGGTCGGCGTTGGAGAACGCGTAGCGGCGCGACAGCTGGAAGTGGTGCGGGTCGCCGGGCGGCAGGGTGCCGCGGCCCGCGCCGTTCATGTAGGCGGGCACGTTCAGCGCGCGCACCAGCTCGACGGCGGCCTCCGTGCCGCGCGTCGTCCACACCTGGCTGCCGAGCAGGATCGCCGGCTTCTCGGCGTGCACCAGGAGGTCGGCGAGCTTCTCGACCGCCTCCGGGTCGCCGGCCGACCGGGTGGAGGCGCGGTAGTGGCCCGCCTTCGGCACGCGTGCCGTGTCCACCGCCACCTTCGCGTCGAGCACGTCCCGGGGTATCTCCAGGAAGGACGGCCCGGGCGCCCCGTGATAGCACTCGCGGAATGCCATGGACACCATGTCGGCCGCGCGCGCGGTGTCCGGCACCGTCGCGGCGAACTTGGTGATGGGCGTCATCATGTCGACGTGCGGCAGGTCCTGCAATGAGCCCATCTTGTGCTGCGTGTGCGCTCCCTGGCCGCCGATGAGCAGCATCGGTGACTCCGCGCGGAAGGCGTTCGCGACACCGGTGACGGCGTCCGTGGTGCCGGGGCCGGCCGTGACCACGGCGCATCCCGGCTTGCCGGTGATCCGGGCGTATCCGTCCGCCGCGTGGGCGGCGACCTGTTCATGGCGTACGTCGACGACCTCGATGCCCTCGTCGACGCAACCGTCATAGATGTCGATGATGTGGCCGCCGCACAGGGTGTAGATGACCTCCACCCCCTCGGCCTTCAGTGCCTTGGCGACCAGATGGCCTCCGGAGATCTGCTCCTGGCCGTTGTCCGCGGTGGACGACTGGGGCATGGCGAAGTCCCGTCCCTTCGTAGGGGATTGGCGAGCCGTTTCGGCCGAGGTTCAGCACGGCTGGGGTACGGCTCTCGTGCGTCGCTCGTACATTGCATACAGTCGACGAATACTGTATGAACCTTGTTATCCCGCATCCGGTGGGTGGTGTCCAGGGGGCGTACGGCACTTTCAGATCAGGAGCCGAAATGGACCTGTACGAACACCAGGCAAGGGAACTCTTCGCGGAACACGGCATCTTGGTGCCACGTGCGGAGATCACCGACTCCTCGAAGGAAGCGCGCGAGATCGCCCGTCGGCTCGGCGGGCGTGTCGTCGTCAAGGCGCAGGTCAAGTCCGGCGGGCGGGGCAAGGCGGGCGGTGTCAGGGTGGCCGCCGACCCGGCCGCGGCGGAGCTCACGGCACGTCAGATCCTCGGCATGGACATCAAGGGCCACACCGTCGGCACGGTCATGCTGGCCCAACCCGTCGACATAGAGGCCGAGTTCTACGTCTCCTACGTGCTCGACCGCGCCGCAGGCACCTTCCTCGCCATCGCGTCCGCCGAGGGCGGCACGGAGATCGAGGAGGTCGCCGCCGCACGGCCCGAGGCCGTCGCCCGGATCCCGGTCGACCCGGCGGAGGGCGTCACCACGGCCACAGCCGCACGGATCGCCGCGGCCGCCGGCCTGCCGCCACAGACCGTCGACGTCCTCGTACGCCTCTGGAACGTCCTCACCCGCGAGGACGCCGTCCTCGTCGAGGTGAACCCCCTCGTGCGCACCGCGCAGGGGCGGATCCTCGCCCTCGACGGCAAGGTCACCCTCGACGACAACGCCCGCTTCCGACGCGAGCGGTGGGGCGCCCAGGAGGCCACGCACGACGACCCCCTGGAGGCGGAGGCAGCCGCCAAGGGCCTCAACTACGTGAAGCTGGAAGGCGAGGTCGGCATCATCGGCAACGGCGCCGGACTGGTCATGTCCACCCTCGACGTCGTCGCCGGATGCGGCGCCCGCCCCGCCAACTTCCTCGACATCGGAGGCGGCGCCTCCGCCCGCACGATGGCCGACGGACTGAACGTCATCCTCTCCGACCCGTCCGTGCGGTCCGTCTTCGTGAACGTCTTCGGCGGCATCACGGCCTGCGACGCCGTCGCCGACGGCATCGTCAGCGCCCTGGACAGCGTCCGGCTGACCAAGCCGCTCGTCGTCCGGCTCGACGGCAACAACGCCGCCCGCGGCCGCGCCGTCCTCGACGCGCGCGCCCACCCGCTGATCCAGCAGGTACCCACCATGGACGGCGCCGCGCGCCGCGCCGCCGAACTCGCGACCAACGCCACCTGAGGAGCCGGGACATGGCGATCTATCTCACCAAGGAGAGCAAGGTCCTCGTCCAGGGCATGACGGGTGCCGAGGGCATGAAGCACACCCGCCGCATGCTCGCCGCGGGCACGAACGTGGTCGGCGGCGTCAACCCCCGCAAGGCCGGCCGCACCGTCGACTTCGACGACCGGGCCGTCCCCGTCTTCGGCAGCGTCGCGGACGGCAGGGCCCGCACCGGCGCCGACGTCACCGTCCTGTTCGTCCCGCCCGCCTTCGTCAAGGCCGCCGTCGTCGAGGCGGCCGACGCGGGCATCCCCCTCGCCGTCGTCATCACCGAGGGCATCCCGGTGCACGACTCCGTCGCCTTCCACGCGTACGCCCGGCGCAGGGGCACCCGCGTCATCGGCCCCAACTGCCCGGGCCTGATCACACCGGGGGAGTCCAACGCGGGCATCATTCCCGCCGACATCACCAAACCCGGCCGTATCGGACTCGTCTCCAAGTCCGGCACCCTCACCTACCAACTCATGTACGAACTCCGGGACATCGGCTTCTCGACCTGCGTCGGCATCGGCGGCGACCCCGTCGTCGGCACCAGCCACATCGACTGCCTCGGCGCGTTCCAGGACGACCCGGAGACCGATCTCATCGTCCTCATCGGGGAGATCGGCGGCGACGCGGAGGAGCGGGCCGCGGCGTACATCCGCGACCACGTCACCAAACCCGTCGTCGCCTACATCGCCGGGTTCACCGCCCCCGAGGGCAGGACCATGGGGCACGCCGGAGCCATCGTCTCCGGCTCCTCCGGCACCGCCCGGGCCAAGAAGGAGGCCCTGGAAGCGGTCGGCGTGCGCGTCGGTTCGACCCCCACCGAGACGGCGCGGCTCGTGACGGAACGCCTCGCCCGCCGCGAGTGACGCGATTCATACGCCCCGGCCGCCGTCCCCCGTACGGTCCTTGGCATACGGGAGGTGCCCAGCGGGCACCTCCCGTCCACAGCACCAACAGCCAGCAAGACGCCCGCCCCGACTGTGCACCGTGAGCGGAGACCGAACGCAATGGCAACCACCCTCAAAGCAGGAACGTCCTGGAACGACGCCTGGCAGCGCTGCCTCGGCGCGGCCCCCGAGGCCTTCCGCGACGACCGCGTCCTCAACCTCTGGAACGGCGACTGGCAGGCCGACGGCCGTACGCTGCCCGCCACCACCCCCGTCGACGGCAGCCCCATCGCAGGACCGCCCCGCCTCGACGCCGACACCGCCCACCAGGCCGTACGCGCCTCCCTCGACCAGCACCGCGCCTGGCGGCACGTCCCGCTGCCCGAACGCCGGGCCCGCGTCGCCGCCACCCTCGACGCCCTCACCCAGCACCGCGATCTGCTCGCCCTGCTCCTCGTCTGGGAGATCGGCAAGCCGTGGCGGCTCGCCCGGGCCGACGTGGACCGGGCCATCGACGGCGTGCGCTGGTACGTCGACGGCATCGACGAACTCCTCGGCGACCGTACGCCGTTGGCCGGACCGGTCTCCAACATCGCCAGTTGGAACTATCCGATGAGCGTGCTCGTTCACGCCATGCTGGTGCAGGCACTGGCAGGGAACGCGGTCATCGCCAAGACCCCGACCGACGGCGGCGTCTCCTGTCTGACCCTGGCCTGCGCCCTCGCCGCCCGCGAGGGCATCCCCGTCACCCTCGTCAGCGGCAGCGGCGGGCAGCTCTCCCAGGCGCTGGTGCGGGCGCCCGAGATCGGCTGCGTGTCCTTCGTCGGCGGGCGCGACACCGGCGCCGCCGTGGCCACGGCCGTCGCCGACCTCGGCAAGCGGCACATCCTCGAACAGGAAGGACTCAACACCTGGGGCATCTGGAACCACACGGACTGGGACGGGCTGACCGCCGCGATCCCCAAGCTCTTCGACTACGGCAAGCAACGCTGCACCGCCTACCCGCGCTTCGTCGTGCAGCGCGACGCCTTCGACGCGTTCCTCGCCGCGTACCTGCCCGCGGTGCGCACCCTGCGCGTCGGACACCCGCTCGCCGTCGAGGACGCCGGGGACCCCTACCCGCAGCTCGACTTCGGCCCGCTCATCAACGCGGCCAAGGCCAAGGAGCTCACCGATCAGGTCGGTGAGGCGATCGGCCGCGGCGCCGTTCCCCTGCACCGCGCCGTCGCCGACCCGGACCGCTTCCTGCCCGGCCAGGACACCAGCGCCTACGTCCACCCGGTCACGCTCCTCGCCCCGCCCCCGTCCTCACCGCTGCACCACGCCGAACCCTTCGGCCCGGTCGACACCATCGTCCTGGTCGACACCGAGGCGGAGCTGCTCGCTGCCATGAACGCGTCGAACGGCGCCCTGGTTGCGACCCTCTCCACCGACGACGAGGAGACCTACGAGCGGCTCGCCCCGCAGATCCGCGCCTTCAAGGTCGGCCACGGCAAACCCCGCTCACGCGGCGACCGGGACGAGCTGTTCGGCGGTTTCGGGGCGTCCTGGCGCGGCGCCTTCGTCGGCGGCGAGCTACTGGTGCGCGCCGTCACACAGGGACCGGAGGGGGAGCGGCTGCCCGGGAACTTCCCCGACTACCACCTGATGCCGTGACCACTCGGGCCTGCGCCTAGCGGCAGATCCGCCCACCGACGAAGAAACCCGAGGTCGAAGCCCCTTTCCGTACGTCGGCGCGTCCGCGCCGTCACACACGGTGAAGGGGCGGCGAGTGGGGTTCAGGTGGGCGGATACGCAGGTGAAGGCCACCCCGAAGTCTTGGTATTGTTGTCCATGTCGCCGCGGGCAACGCCTCGCGAGCGCCGACACCTTGTCCGGGTGGCGGAATGGCAGACGCGCTAGCTTGAGGTGCTAGTGCCCTTTATCGGGCGTGGGGGTTCAAGTCCCCCCTCGGACACACAGGGACCACGGAAGTGGTCGGGAGTGCCGATCGGAAGAGATTCCGGTCGGCACTTCGGCGTTTGCGCCGGCCTCTCGCCGGAGGGTGTTTACGCAGGTGAGAGGTGCTCCGAAGTCTTGGTATCGTTCTCCATGTCGCCGCGGGCAAGGCCCCGCGAGCGCAGACACCTTGTCCGGGTGGCGGAATGGCAGACGCGCTAGCTTGAGGTGCTAGTGCCCTTTATCGGGCGTGGGGGTTCAAGTCCCCCCTCGGACACCAGCAGCAGCATCAGTAGTACTCAGTAGTTCAAAAAGGCCCCGGCCGGGAGTGATCCCGGCCGGGGCCTTTTTGCTGTCCGCTCGCCCCTTGTGGGCCGATAAGCCGATCTTTGACATCCTCCAAGCCCTGCGTATACCGTCCACGCCCAGATGGGCTTGCGCAGTGGACGCGCGGGTCGGTGGCGATAGGTGGATACGGTGAACTCCGAGGCTGGCGGGCGGTTCAGCAGGCGTGGTGTGCTGCGGATGACGGGAGCGGGCGCCGGTGTGCTCGCCGCGTCCATGGTCATCTCCGCGTGTTCGCCGCAGCGCAAGGACGGTGGCGCCGGCGGGACGGCCGCCCGGGGCACCGACAAGCCGATCGAGACGCTCACCCTGGCGCTGCCCTCGTCGCTGTCCAGCCTCGACATCAGCCGTGAGGCCGGCATCCTCAACTACCTGGTGGCCGCGCTCGTCCAGGAGTCCCTGCTCGCGGTGAGCCCCACCGGCGAACTGGAGCCTGCGCTCGCCGAGTCCTGGAAGCAGCCCGATGCCAAGACGTACGTGTACACGCTGCGGACCGGCGCCACGTTCTCCGACGGCGCCGAGGTCACCACCGACGACGTCATCGCCTCCATCGAGGCCGCCCGCGCCGAGGGCAGCGCCCTCGCCTACGCCTGGGCGAACGTGGCCTCCGTGAAGGCCACCGGCGACCGCGAGATCACGATCGGGCTGAAGTCCGCGGACGCCGCGTTCGCCTGGACCCCGACGCCCGGCACCCTGCTCATCAGCAGCAAGGCGTTCCTCGCGAAGAACAAGGGCAAGGTCGGCACCGCCAAGACCCTGCTCCTGGGCACCGGCGCCTTCAAGGTGACGTCGTTCGTGCCCGACGACCACGTACAGCTGGAGCGCAACGACGCCTGGTGGGGCAGCGCCCCGTCGGCGCGGTCGCTGAAACTGTCGTTCGTCCCCGACGCGGGCACCCGCCTCGTGGCCATGAAGTCCGGCTCCGTCGACGGCGCCCTGAACCTGCCCTCCGACGAGGCCCGCAGCTGGGAGTCCACGGCTGAGGTCACGTACACCGGTGACCGTTCCGTCGTCGCGCTGGCCTTCGACACGGCCAAGGCGCCCTTCGACGACGTCCACGTGCGCCGCGCGTTCGCGTACGCCGCCGACCGCTCCGGCATGGTCCGCGGCATCCTGCACGGCAAGGCCGAGGTCGCCTCGACGCTCGTGTCCCCGCAGATGTGGGGCGACCTGCTCGACGAGGGCAAGGTCAAGCGCGGCTACGCGGCACTGCCCGCCTTCGACCACAGCATCAAGGCCGCCAAGGCGGAGCTGGCGAAGTCCCGGCACAAGGACGGCTTCAGTCTCGACCTCTCGTACCCCAACAGCGGCCCGCAGCTCGGCAAGGCGGCCCTCGCCCTCGCCGACGCGCTGGGGGAACTGGGCATCACGCTCAAGGTCAAGGAGGTCACCCTGGAGCAGTGGATCGCCGACCTCGTGCCGGGCAAGAAGCCGCTCCAGTTCCTGTGGTACTTCCCGGTGACCGGCGACCCGGCCGAGCTGACGGACTCCTACCTCGCGAGCGCGGCCTCGGCCACGAACCTGCCGCACTACAAGAACGCCGACGTCGACGACGCGCTGGCCCGCGCCAAGACCGAGACCGACAAGGCCGAGCGCGGCCGCCTGCTGCTCGGCGCGCTCCAGGACGCGGCGGCCGACCTGCCGTACCTGCCGCTGTGGTGGGCGCAGACCGCCACGGCGCTCGCGAAGGAGTACGTCCTGGAGGAGCCCGGGGCGTTCGCCCTCGTCGGCCCCTGGGCGGCCCGCGTCAAGAAGACCGCCTGACCGACGGGACCGTCGACCGTCCCCCCGACTGCGTGTGCCGGGTGCCGCACCCCCTCACCCCTCCGGCACCCGGCACACGCGCCCCGCCCGGCACCACGAACGGAACGAGCATGCACCGCCCCGCCCCCTCTCCCGCCCCCGAACGGCCCGCGGCAGCCACGGTGCGGCGCGTCCTGGAAGCGGTGCTCGGCCTCGACCATCCGCTGGAGGCGCGGCCGAGCCCCGACGGGCGGCGGGTGGCCGTGACCGTCGGCGGACCCGGGGGAACGCACGTGCACCTCGTGGACACCGACGGCCGCGCGGCGGGCGGCAGCCGCGCCGGACAACTGCCGCGCTGGCTGCCCGACTCCCGCACCCTGCTGCTCGTCACCGAACCGGAGCCCGGCACCGCCGCCCTGCCCGCGCTGATCCTCTGGGACACCGTCGACGGCCGTACGAAGACGCTCACTTCGATCCCCGGCGAGACCGAGGACCTGCTCGTCGCCGACGACGGTAGCGAGGTGCTGCTGCTGGTCGCCGACGACGGCGCCGAGCGCGACGGCATGCACCTCGGGCTGCCGGTGCGGCTTGGCCCGGACCCCGCCCCCGAGTCCTTCCGGCCCGACGCCGGGCGCCGCCGCCTGCTGCACGGCACGCTGCCCGCACACCCGGAGACCGTCGTGCTCCGCGAAGCGGGCCCGACCGGCCTCACCGTGTGGAACGTCGCCTGGCGCGGCGGCACCCACGCGGTCGCGACCGCCTCCCGGGAGAACCTGCCGAGCGGCTACTACCGGGCCCGGCTCGTCCACCTGGACCTCACCGACGGCAGCGCCCGCACCCTCTACACCCCCCAGGGACAGTTGGCCGCGCCCGCCCTGACCCCGGACGGCCGGCGCGCCCTCGTCGTCGAGGGCATCTCCATCGTCGCCGGCCGGCCCGTCCTCGTGGACATCGGCGACGGCACCGTCACCCGCGCCACCGCCGCCGAGGATGCCACCTGGCTGTTGCCCGACCCGGACGCCCCGGACCGGCTGCTGCTCGCGGGCTGGGCGGGCACCGGCAGCCGGATCGCGCGCGTCCGCCTCGATCCCGGCGCCGACGGCGGCGCCGAGGTCACGACCGTGTGGCAGGACCAAGCGGTGCTCGGCGGGCCCGCCTTCCAGCCCGCGCTGGCCCTCAGCGCCGACGGCTCGCTCGCCGCGGCCGTCCTCGACGCCCCCGGCCGGCCGCCCCAGGCCGTCGTGGCGCCCACCGCCGGTCCCGACGCCTGGTCCTGGCGCCCCGTCACCGCGCTCAACCCGGACGCCGCCGCCCGCGCCGCACTCGCCCCGGTCCGCACCCGCGAGACCTTCTGGACCTCGGCCGACGGCCGCCCCGTGCACGGCCTGCTGCTCGACGCGCCCGACGCCCCGGCCCCCGGCGGCGACCGGTCCGGACTTCGCCCCCTGGCCGTCCTGGTGCACGGCGGCCCGTCCTGGCAGTGGTCCGCCGGACACGCGCCCGGCGACGTCCTCGGCCTCGCCCCCGCGCTCGCCGCCGCGGGCTGGCTGGTGCTGCTGCCCAACGTGCGCGGCAGCAGCGGCTACGGACTCGACCACGCCCTCGGCGTCTTCGGCGACTTCGGCCGCGGTGACCTCGACGACCTGCTCACCGGCGTCGCCGCCGTCGTCGGGCGGGGTGAGGCCGCACCCGGCCGGGCCGCCGTGCTCGGCCACAGCTACGGCGGTTTCCTCACCGCCGTGGCGGCCGCCCACAGCGACGTCTTCCGCGCCGCCGTCGTGGTCTCCGCCCCGACCGACTGGCTCAGCTTCGCCCACACCTCGAACATCGGCGGCGGCTACGAGCACACCTACGGCGTCGGCGACGCCCGGACGCCCGAGGGCCGCGCCGCGCTCGTCGCGAACTCACCCGTCTTCCGCCCGGCCCCCGACATCCCCGTCCTGGTGCTGCACGGCGAACGCGACCGGGTCACCCCCGTCTCCCAGGCCCACGAGCTGTACCGGTCCTGGAGCCGGGACGGCACGGCCCCGGTGGAACTGCACGTCTACCCCGGCGAGGGCCACGAGTTCACCGACCCCGCGCACCTCCTCGACGCGGCGGCCCGCGCCGAGGCCTGGCTCGCCCGCCACGTCGTCGGCGAGGACGCCGCACACCCCCCGAAGGACCGGACCCCGTGACCGCAGAACTCCCCGCCACCGGCGCGCCGTTCGACGGCACGCCCGTGCCCGCGCCCCGGCTGCGCGACCGGCTCGGCACGGCGCTGCCCTGGCGCTACGTGACACGGCGGCTCGCCGGGACCGCGGCGCTGCTCGCCGTGCTGTCCGTGGCCGTCTTCGCCCTGGTGCGGCTCGCGCCCGGCGACCCGGCCCGCACCCTGCTCGGCGCCCGCGGCGCCACCCCGGACGCGCTGGCCGCCGTACGCGCCAGGTACCGCCTCGACGAACCGCTGGCCGCGCAGTACGGACACTGGCTGCTCGACGCCGTCCGCGGTGACCTCGGGGTCTCCATCCGCACCGGCGCGGACGTCACCGCGGTGCTCGGCGACCGGCTCGCGCTCACCGTCGAACTCGTCCTGCTGGGCTTCGCGGTGGCGCTCCTGGTCGGACTTCCCCTCGGGGTGCTCGCCGGTCTGCGCGCCCGCCGCACGAGCGACCGGGTGGCGCAGAGCCTCGGGGTGGTGGCGCTGTCCACCCCCGCGTTCGCCGGGGGACTGGTCCTCATCTACGTGTTCTCGCTGCTGCTTGGCTGGTTCCCCGCCTACGGCACCGGCGACGGCGGCGCGGGCGACCGGCTGCTCCACCTCGTCCTGCCCGCCGTCACCCTGGGCCTCGCCGTGACCGGCGTGCTGCTCAAACTGACCCGCGCCGCGGTGATCCGCGAACTCGCCCGGGAACACGTGACCTTCGCGCGCGCCCGCGGCGTCCCCACCCGCACCGTGCTCACCCGCTACGTCCTGCGCGGCACCGTCGTGCCCGTCACCACCGGCATCGGCCTGGTCCTCGCCTATCTGCTGGCGGGCACCGTCATGGTCGAGCAGGTCTACGCCCTGCCGGGCCTCGGACAACTGCTCGTGTCCTCGGTGACGTTCCGGGACGTGCCGGTCGTCCAGGCCGAGGCGCTGCTGATCGCCGCGCTGATCTGTCTGGCCAACCTCGCGACCGATCTCCTCCACCCGTTGGCCGACCCGCGGCTGCGCCCCGCACAGACGGCGCCCCGCCGCGCGAAGAGGCAGGCATGACCACCGACACGCTCACCGAAGCCCCCCGCACCCCCGGCCGCCGCCGGTTCGCGCCGCTCACCCTCGTGTGCACGGCCGTCGCCCTGCTGCTCGCCGTCGCCGCGATCGCCGGCCAGTGGATCTTCCCCAACTACGCGGCGCAGGACCTGCTGACCGGTGCCGCCATGCCGGGCGGCGGGCACCTGCTCGGCACCGACGAACTCGGCCGCGACATCGCCCAGATGGTCGTCGCGGGCGCCCGCTCCACGCTCGCCGGGGCCGCCCTCGTCGCCCTCGGATCCATGCTCATCGGCAATGTCCTCGGCCTGACCGCCGGATATCTCGGCGGCCTCACCGACGTCCTCGTACGCCGCTGGGCCGACCTGCTCCTCGCCCTGCCCGCCCTGCTGGTCACCCTGGTCGTGGCGGGCATCGGCGGCGGAGGCTACGGGCTGGCCGTCGGCGTCCTGGTCGTGCTCACCTCGCCGGGCGACGTCCGCCTCGTACGGTCGGCGGTCCTCGAACAGCGCCACCGCGCGTACGTGGAGGCCGCCGAGACGCTCGGACTGTCCCGCGTCACCGTGATGGTCCGGCACATCTGGCCCAACGTGCTGCCGGTGGTCGTCGCCAACACCATGCTGAACTTCGCCGGCGCCATCGTCGCCCTGTCGTCCCTGTCCTTCCTCGGCCTCGGCGTGCCGCCCGGCGCCCCCGACTGGGGCCGGATGCTCGCCGAGAACCGCACGCTGCTCTACGACAACCCGTCCGCCGCGCTCGCCCCCGCGCTCGCGATCGTCGTCTCCGCCGTCGTGCTCAACCTGCTCGGCGACCGGCTCTTCGAAATCTTCTCCGACCGGAGGTCCTGATGTCTCAGCTGTCCGAGGCGACGGGCCTCGACCGGCCCGCGACCGCCGACGGCGCGTTGCTCGACGTCACCGGCCTGCGCGTGGTCGCCACCGCCGGATCCGGCGACCCCGTCACCCTCCTCGACGGGATCGACCTGCGCGTCGGGCCCGGCGAGAGCGTCGCCGTCGTCGGCGAGTCCGGCAGCGGCAAGTCCCTCACCACCCGCGCCGTGGTCGGCCTGCTCCCCGAGGGCACCACCGTCGCGGGCGGCGGCGTACGGCTGGGCGGCGAGGAGGTCCTGCACCTTCCCGAGCGGGCCCGGCACGCGCTGCGCGGCCGCCGCGTCACCCTCCTCATGCAGGACCCGTTCACGATGCTGCACCCGCAGCTGACCTGCGGCCGGCAGATCACCGACGGGCTCCGCCCCGACCTGCCCGCCCTCGCCGGAGCCGGCGGCCGCCGGGCCCGGCGCGCGGCCCGGCGCGCCGAGGTCGCCGCGCGCCTGGCCGAGGTGGGCCTCGGCCCCGAGACCGCCGACCGCTACCCGCACGAACTGTCCGGCGGCATGCGCCAGCGCGTCGCCGCCGCGGCCGCCCTGGCCGGCGACCCCGAACTGCTCATCGCCGACGAACCCACCACCGCCCTCGACGCCGCCAACCAGCAGGCCGTCCTCGACCTGCTGCGCGGCCTCCAGCGCGACCGGGGCATGGGCCTGGTCCTCATCACCCACGACCTGCGGGTCGCCTTCTCCTCCTGCGACCGGGTCTACGTCCTGTACGCGGGCGCCGTCCTGGAGCAGGGCCGCTCCGCCGAACTCGGCGCGAACCCCCGGCACCCGTACACCCAGGGCCTGCTGCTCGCCGAGCCGTCCGTGCGGGAGCGCCACGACCGGCTGCCCGTCATCCCGGGCTCCGTGCCCGCCCCCGGCGGCCGCGGCCCCGGCTGCCCCTTCGCCGACCGCTGCGCCCACGCGGCCGACGTCTGCCGGACCACCCCGGCGCGGCTGCGGCCCGAGGAGCCGGGCAGCCGGCAGACCGCCTGTGTCCGCGCCGCCGAACTCGGCGACCGGCTCGGCGCACCCCGCCCGCCCGCCGCGGCCCGCCCGCAGGAGAGCGCCGGCACACCCGACGACGCCACCCCGGCCCTGCGGCTCCAGGGCGTGCACCGCGTCTTCGGCTCCGGAGCACAACGGCACACCGCCGTACGCGACGTGTCGCTGAGCGTGCCGCGCGGCCGGGTCACCGCCCTGGTCGGCGAGTCCGGATCGGGCAAGACCACCCTGGCCAGGATCGCCGTCGGCCTGGAGACCTTCTCCGAGGGCGGCGTCGAGGTCGCGGGCGTCCCGCTCACCCCCGGCCGCCGCCCGGCGGGCGCGGAACGGGCCGCGCTCGCCGCCCGGACGCAGATCGTCTTCCAGGACCCGTACTCCTCCCTCAACCCGCTGCGCACCGTCGGCGCCACCCTGCGCGAGGCACTGTCCGCCGCGGGCCGCCTCGACGCGCCCGGCCGCCGCGCCCGCGCCGAGCAGGCCGCCGCCCTGGTCGCCGAACTCCTCACCCAGGTCGGCCTGCCCGCCCACTACGCCGACCGCAGACCGGGCGTGCTCTCCGGCGGCGAACGCCAACGCGTCGCCGTCGCACGGGCGTTGGCCGTCCGGCCGGAGCTGCTGATCTGCGACGAGGCGGTCGCCGCGCTGGATGTGTCGGTGCAGGCCCAACTCCTCAACCTGCTGGCCGACCTGCGCCGCACGGAAGGGTTCGCGGTGCTGTTCATCACCCACGACCTCGGCGTGGTCCGGCAGATCGCCGACGACGTCGCCGTGATGTACCGCGGGGAGCTCGTCGAGCAGGGACCGGCCGCCGAGGTCCTCGACCGGCCCCGCCACGACTGGACCCGCAGGATGCTCGCCGCCGCCGGGACCGGCGCCCTGCCGACCCCCTAGACTTGCGCTGACCAGCGCATGTCCCCTGTACAGCCCCGGCGTGCAGGCCAGTTGCCGAGGAGAAACGGTGCCCACGGTTCCCACGACGCCCGCCGTCCCCGCCCAGGCGGCGGGCACCCCGTCGGCCGCCGCGCCCGACGGAGCGCGGGACGCCCTGTCGGTGAACCTCAACAGGCGCCGCCTCGCCGGAGGTTGGAGCCTGCGCGAGCTGTCGGCCGCGACCGGCGTCAGCAAGGGCCTGCTCTCCCAGATCGAGCGCGCCGAGGCCAATCCGACCCTGGACGTGCTGCACCGCGTCGCCTCCGCGCTGGGCACCGATCCGGCGGAACTGCTGCGCCGCTCCCTGCTGCCCCCGCACATCGTGCGGGCGGACGAACTCGACGAGCCGGACGGCGAGACGAGCGTGAACCTCCTGTTCGCCACCCCCGGCCACGGCCGCACCGAGATCTACCGCTCCCGCCTCCACCCGCACTCGCAGAGCCAGCTCAGCACGCACGGCGCCGGTTCCGTGGAGTACGTGATGGTGGTGTCCGGCCGGGTGGACCTGGTGGTCGACGACGTGCGTTATCAACTGGTGGCCGGGGACAGCGCCCGCTTCGACGCGCGCGTCGCCCACTTCTACTCGACGCAGGACGTCCCGGCCGTCACCCACAGCATCGTGGGCTACCCGATGAGCTGACGCCGCCGGCTCATGTCGCGGGCCGCGCCACCCCGGCGACCGCGAGCCGCTGCACCCGTACCAGTTCGGCCAGCGGGTCGCGGGCGGACGACACCAGCGTGCCGCCCGCCTCGCGCACCGCCTGGGCGAGCCGCTCGGGCACGTCGCCGAACACCCAGGTCACCTCCGCCTGCCGCTGTCCCGGCTCGGCGGGCCGCGGACGGTACTCCGGCTCCTGGTAGGCCTGCGCCCAGGTGCCCGCGTTGTCCCGCATCAGCTGGGCCGCCGCCTCCGCTATGCCGTAGGTCCAGCCGGAGCCGAGGAACGTGAACTGCTGCGCCCCGAGCAGCACTTGGGGCAGCGACTCCTCGATCGCCTCGTAGGCGTCGTCGGTGGCGTCGTCCAGGTTCTCGCCCAGATGCGCGCGCAGCAGCGCGAGCACCGTCGTGGGGAAGAGGGTGGCGACCGCCTCCCGCGGCTCGTCCGCGAAGTCCAGGCGCAGCGTGTGATCGGCGATGCCGGGCGCGTCCGCCGACGCGGTGATGGCGACGCTGGGCACGCTGTCGTGCACCTTGCCGAGCAGCCGCTGCATCACCGGCGCCGTGCCGGTGCGGGTGAGCGCCACGATCCGGTCGTACTCGCGGCCGTACAGGAACGCCGACGCGCTGAACGCGTCCGTCTCGCCGTGCCCCTCCGCCTCGCGCAGCGCCGCGTACGCCTGCGCCATCGCGTACGACGCCCCGGATCCGACGACCGCGACCCGCTCGCCGCGCCGGGGCAGCACCGCCCGGTGCCTCTCGGCCAGTTCCGCGGCGCGCGTCCAGCAGTCCGGCTGCCCCTCCACTCCGTGCGCGGCCGACGGCACGGCCGCCTGCGTGTCACGGGCACTTTCCCTGTTCATGGCCCCCCCGGGCTGTCCAGCGCAACTCACTCACCTGCGCGTTCTCTCCCAGGACGGTACTCGACGCGACCCGGGACGTCCGTCGCGGGCCCGCTCCGGGCCCGCGCGGGGCACCGCACGTAGCATCGGCGTTCCACCGCCCAGCAGGACGACGTACGACGAGGCCGCATGCTGTCCGACCCTGCCCCCGACGCCCCCGTCATCGTGAGCGACGAGCCCGGCTCGTTTCCGCGCGGCGTGTTTCTCGACCGGCACCCGGCGCTGATCCGCCGGATGCTCGACGCCTTCCCGTACCCGCCCGAGCAACGGGACGCCCTGGCCGCGCTGCTGCGCGAGAGCACCGGGGGAGTGATCGCGCCCCTCGCCGCCGACGCGCCCGGACGGGAGCGGTGGGACGCCTGGGGCCTGCCGGAGCACGTCGGCCGGTCCTGGCTCCAGGCGCCGTTCCTGTGGGCCGAGAGCTTCTTCTACCGCAGACTCCTCGACGCCGTCGGCTGGTTCGGCCCGGGACCGTGGCAGGGCGTCGACCCGTTCCGCCCCTTCAAACTGGCCGACCTGGACACCACCGAGGCCGACGAGGAGCGCGCCGCCCTGGACCGGCTCGCCACGCGTCCCGTCGACGAACAGGCGGCGGCGCTGCTGCACGGCTCCCTGTGGGGCAACCGCGCCGACCTCGGCTTCCGCATGGGAGCCGGGCAGCCCGCGGACGGCAGGACCGGCTCGCCCGTGATCGTGGACGACTCCGACGCCCTGTGGCGGCTGCTGCCCGCAGGGGCGCCCAGCACGGTGTACCTGGTCGCCGACAACGCCGGCCGCGAACTCGTCCCCGATCTGCTGCTCGCCGACCACCTGCTGCGCCACGGCCGCGCCGCCCGCGTCGTCCTGCACGTCAAGCCGCACCCGTACTACGTATCCGACGCCACGACCGCCGACGTGCTCGACGCGCTGCGCCATCTGACCGCGTCCACCGCGCACCGTGCCGCGCACGCGGCGGGCACCCGGCTGTGGACGGCGCTGGGCGACGGAGTCCTGGAGGTGCGCGCCCACCCGTTCTCCTGCGCGCCGCTGCCCTACGCGGACATGCCCGACGACCTGCGCGCGGACTTCTCCCGCGCCACGGTCACCCTCCTCAAGGGCGACCTGAACTACCGCCGTCTGGTGGGCGACCGGCTCTGGCCCGCGACCACGCCGTTCGCCGCGCGCACCGCGTACTTCCCCGGCCCGGTGGCCGCGCTGCGCACCCTGAAGTCGCAGGTGATCGTCGGCCTCGACGCACGTACGGAACATGCGCTCGACGCGTCGGCCCCGGACTGCGCCTGGCGCACGGCCGGGACGCACGCCGTGATCCAGGTCCGCCCGTGACGGGCCGAACGTTCCCGCTCGCTCCCGCGTCCCAGGGCGGGACGGCGCACCGGGCGCCGTGCGGGAGGGTGGTACGAGGATGCGCAACACTCTGCGCCGGGCGGTCCCGGCCGCCGTCGGGCTGCTGGCGCTCACGGCGTGCGGCACCGAGGTGCCCGACGGGCTGATCGTGACGAAGCCGTCGGCGGCGCCCGCGACCGCGTACAGCGGGCCGCTGAAGGCGAGAACACCCGAACGGTTCGCCGGGGACGGCCCGTTGGAGGGCGGCGGCGCGGCCCTGCTGACGCTGGAGTGCGCGGGCCGGCCGCACGACGCGGGATCGGTCGCCGACGAGGGGCCGGGGGACGAGGGAGCGGGGTCGGCGGCCGAGGCGCTGGCCCGGCAGGCGGCGGACGGATCCGAGGAGATGCCCGACCGCGGCTACCGCGTGGAGGCCCGTACCGGGCACCGTGTCCTGTACTCGTACGACGTCGCTGGCCGCACCCGGGCGGCCGTGATCGTGGCCGAGGACCGGCGCGGCTGGTTCGCGGAGACGTACGCGGGGTGCGACCCGTCGGAGTTCCGGGCCCGTGAGCGGGACCGGCTGTCGATCCTGATGTGGCAGGACACGCGGGGGAGGGCCGTGTCCACCGCGAAGGCCGTCGGCTGGATGGGCGCCGAGCACTGCGACTGGCAGTCGGTGGAGTTCGTGACCCTCGACCGCGGCGACGACGGACAGTGGCGCGGGCGGCAGTACCTGCGCGACCCCGAGGGCGTGCTGGCCGACCTCGACGGGCTCTCGTCGACGTACGCGAAGGACGTGCCGCTGCCCGCCGACGCCGTCGACACCGGCTACCGCCGGGCCGGCCGGGAACTGTGGCTGGCGCGGGACAGGTCGCACGCCTACGTGCGCGACGCCGACGGTGCCGTGGAGCGCTGGCCGGGGAGGAAGGAGCCGGTGGGCTGCAAGTAGTGGGTCGGAGGTTTACGGTCGAGGTGCACGTCGATCAACTCGCAGGACAGGAGAGACCGTGTCCAAGCCCCCGCTGCCCGCCGACGCCGTCACCATGCTGACCCGGCCCAACCCCTGCACCGTCACCACGTTGCGCTCCGACGGCGCGCCCGTCTCCACCGCGACCTGGTACCTGTGGGAGGACGGCAGGGTCCTGCTCAACATGGACGAGGGCCGGGTGCGGCTGAACCATCTGCGCCGGGACCCGCGGCTCACCCTCACCGTCCTCGACAAGGACGACTGGTACACGCACGTCAGCCTCATCGGGCGGGCGGTGGAGCTGCGCCCCGACGAGGGCCTGGCGGACATCGACCGGATCGCCCGGCACTACACGGGCGGCCCCTACCCGGACCGGGTGCGCAGCCGGGTCACCGCGGTCATGGAGATCGAGCGGTGGCACGGGTGGGGGACGTTCCGCGACAGCGACCAGGCCTCGACGTAGCCCCGGCGCGGTCCTGGGGCGTGTGAGGACTTTCGACACACGCCCTAGGGCACCCGCGCCGTCCACTCCGGGGTGCCGAACTTGGTGCGGACCAGTTCCTCGGCCCGCGCCAGCTCGGCCCCGGTGACCTCGCCGTCGGTCAGCCCGTACCGGCCCCGGAAGGAGTCGATCATGCGGGCGATGACCTCCTCGCGCGGCAGTCCCGTCTGCCGGCGCAGGGGGTCGACCCGCTTCTTCGCGCTCTTCGTGCCCTTGTCGGAGAGCTTCTCGCGGCCGATGCGCAGCACCTCGACCATCTTGTCCGCGTCGATGTCGTAGGACATGGTCACGTGGTGCAGCACCGCGCCCCGGCCGGCGGCGACGCGCTTCTGGGCGGCGCCCGCGACCTTGCCGACGTCCGTCGCGATGTCGTTCAGCGGCTGGTACCAGGCCTTGATGCCCATGTCCGCGAGCGCGCCGAGCACCCAGTCGTCGAGATAGGCGTAACTGTCCTGGAAGGACAGCCCGGAGACCAGCGACTCGGGCACGGCCAGCGAGTACGTGATCGTGGACTTCGGCTCGGCGAACATCGCGCCGCCGCCCGAGATCCGGCGCACGACCTCGACCCCGTGCCGTGCCACGCCCTCCTGGTCC
This sequence comes from Streptomyces sp. HUAS MG91, assembly GCF_040529335.1. Taxonomy (GTDB): domain Bacteria; phylum Actinomycetota; class Actinomycetes; order Streptomycetales; family Streptomycetaceae; genus Streptomyces; species Streptomyces tabacisoli. The sequence continues at coordinate 7,161,227 of NZ_CP159534.1, forward strand.
ACCTCGTTGCGCAGCGACTGGAAGCTGCCGATGATCACCGCCGGGCGGTCCCACTCCCACACCCGCAGCGTCGGCGGGCGGTGCCCGAGCGCGACCTGCTCGACCATCACCTCGTCCAGGGCCATGTGCAGCACTGGGGACTGCGGGGCGTCGTGGATCAGCTGCCAGTCGAAGTCCCGCCAGTCCGTGGCGCGGGCGAGCGCGCGGCGCACGGCGGTGGCGACGCCCTCCGTGGTCAGGCCGAGCATGACCGTCCCCGCGGGCAGCGCCGCGTCGATCCGGGCGGCCAGCGCCGCCGTGTCCGCGTCGGCCGGGGCGCCCTCCAGCGCGGCGTCGATCGCGGGCAGCGCCTCGTCGGGCTCCAGGAAGAAGTCACCGGCGACCCGCACGTCGCTCAGGACGCCGTCGGCCACCTCCACATCGACCACGACCAGCTTGCCGCCGGGGATCTTGTACTCGCCGTGCACTGTGGGCCGCCTTCCACCGCGGGATTCTCTGATATCGGGCAACGCTATCCGGAAGCCGGACATTCCGGCGCCGGAGGGCGGGCCGGTGCGTTCCGGTGCCCCCGTGAGCACCGCACGGTGGCGCGTCGTCGCAGCCGAGAAGTTTCGGAATTCTTCCGGTAGCGTCGCCGCGACCCGAACCGCTCGCCGGTGGCGTGTCCTACGGTTTCCGCAAGGGGCCCGGAGATCTTCCGGGCGGAGTTGTCGACGGAGGTGGGGAACGTGGCCGGGGAAGGCGCCCAGCGCAGGACAGCCACGCAGCGCCCGGACGGGCCGGCCAAGGTGACGATCACCGATATCGCACGGGAGGCCGGGGTGTCGGTGCCCACCGTCTCCCGTGTCGTGAACGGACGCTCCGACGTCTCGCCCGCCACCCGGGCCCGCGTCGAGGACCTGCTGCACCGGCACGGCTACCGGCGCCGCCCGCCCGCTCCCGGCGACCGCGCCGCCCTGCTCGACCTGGTCTTCAACGACCTGGACAGCCCGTGGGCGGTCGAGATCATCCGGGGCGTCGAGGAGGTCGCGCACGAGCAGGGCGTGGGCACGGTCGTCTCCGCGATCCACGACCGGGCGGGCGACGCGCGTCAATGGATGACCAATCTGCGGGCCCGCGCCTCGGACGGCGTGATCCTCGTGACGTCCGTGCTCGCGCCGGGGCTGCACGACGAACTGCGGCGCCTGGGCGTGCCGTTGGTGGTGATCGATCCGGCCGGGTCGCCCACCTCGGAGATGCCGACGATCGGCGCGACCAACTGGGCGGGCGGCATGGCCGCGACCGAGCATCTGCTGGCGCTCGGACACCGCCGGATCGGGTTCATCGCGGGCCCGCCGCGGCTGCTGTGCTCACGGGCCCGGCTCGACGGCTACCGCGCCGCGCTCGACGCGGCCGGCGTCCCGGTGGACGACGGGCTGATCGTGCCCGGCGACTTCTACCACGAGTCCGGGTTCACCGGCGCCGACCACCTGCTCGATCTGGCCGAACCGCCCACCGCGGTCTTCGCGTCCAGCGACCAGATGGCGCTCGGCGCGATCGAGGCGCTGCGCCGGCGCGGTCTGCGCGTGCCGGAGGACATGAGCGTCGTCGGCTTCGACGACCTGCCGGAGGTCCGCTGGTCGTCACCGCCGCTCACCACCGTCCGCCAACCCCTGTCCGACATGGGCAAGTTGGCGGCCCGCGCCGTCCTCGACCTGGCGCGCTCCGTCGAACCCGCCTCGCCGCGCGTGGAGCTGGCGACGGAACTCGTGGTCAGGGCCAGTACGGCGGCGCCGCGCACGGTCTGAGTCGCGGTTTCCACCACCGGGGGTGTCAACAACCCGTTTTGTTAAGGGCGTTGACACCCCCGACGCATGCCCGTAACTTCCGTGGCCATGTCCCGATAATTTTCGGATCACTTCCGGAAGGTGTGCCATGTCAGCCTCGGATGTTTCCCGTTTCTCCCGCCGCCGCTTCCTCGGCGCGGTCTCCGTCGCCGGACTCGGCACCGCCGTGCTCACGGCCTGCGGCGGATCCGACTCCGGGAGCACGGACAGCAAGGGCAGGACCGTCTTCGAGTGGTGGCACATCCAGACGAGCGAACCCGGCAAGAGCCTGTGGGCCGAGCAGGCCAAGGCGTTCGAGAAGGCGCACCCGGACATCCGGGTCAAGATCGTGGCGCTGGAGAACGACGCGTTCAAGTCGAAGGTGACCGCGCTGACGGGGTCGGGCAAACTGCCCGATCTGTACAACACCTGGGGCGGCGGCGTGCTGAAGCAGCAGGTGGACGCCGGCCTTGTCGAGGACATAACAGAGCAGGTCAAGGGCTGGATCGACGAGCTGGTCCCCGCGTCCCGCAAGGCCTACGAGTTCGACGGCCGGACCTACGCCGTTCCGAACGACATCGGCGCCGTCGGCTTCTGGTACAACAAGGCGCTCTTCAAGAGAGTGAAGATCCAGGCTCCGCCCGCCACTTGGTCCGAGCTTCTCGACGCGGTCGAGAAGCTCAAGGCCGCCGGGATCACGCCGATCGCCCTCGGCGGCAAGGAGAAGTGGCCCGGGATGTACTACTGGGCGTATCTGGCGATCCGGCTCGCGGGCATCGACGGCATGCAGAAGGCCGCCGACGCCAAGGACTTCACCGGCGCCGCGTTCGTCAAGGCGGGCGAGCACCTCAAGGAGCTCGTCGACCTCGGCCCGTTCCAGAAGGGCTTCCTCGGCGCCGCGTACTCCGGGCCCACCGGACAGGCCGCCACCATGGGCAACGCCAAGGCGGCGATGGAGCTGATGGGCCAGTGGGCGCCCCGCGAGGAGGCAGCCCAGGGCAAGGGCCTCGGCGACGACCTCGGCTTCTTCCCGTTCCCCGCCGTCGACGGCGGCCCGGGCAAGTCCACCGACGTGTTCGGCGGAGGCGGCGGCTACGCGGTGCGCAAGGGCGGGCCCAAGGAGGCCGTCGAGTTCCTCAAGTTCTTCGTCGGCGCCGAGGCCAACCGCAAGGAGGTCGAGGGCGGGGTGCTCCCCGTGAACAAGGCCGCCCAGGACGCGCTCGACGACCCCAACCTCAAGGCCGTACTCGACCTGCTCAACAAGTCGACCGGCTTCCAGCTCTACCTCGACCAGGCCTACCCGCCGGCCGTCGGCCAGGAGGTCAACGACTCGGTGGCCGCCCTCATCGCGGGCTCCAAGTCCCCGGAACAGGTGACCCGTTCCATCACCCAGGTCGCCAAGAGCCAGTAGATGACCATGACTTCCTCGCTCCGGACCGACGACCCGCGCCCCGCCGTGCGCACGGAGCCGCCGGGCGGCCAGGAGGGGAACCGGCGGCCCCTGGCACGCCGGGCGCGCGACTGGCTGACCGCCTTCCTCTTCACCGTCCCCGGCCTGCTGCTCTTCGCCGTCTTCGTGATCGTCCCGATCCTGTACGCGGGATACGTCTCCCTGTTCAACTGGGGCGGATTCGGTTCGCCCTCGGACTTCGTGGGCCTGGACAACTTCAGCCGCCTCTTCCAGGACCCGGTCTTCCTCGGCGACCTGTGGCGCGGACTGCTCCTGGTCCTGCTCTCGCTCGGCCTGCAACTGCCGTTCGCGCTCGCCATGGCCGTGCTCCTCAACCAGAAACTGCGCGGCCGCGCCGTCTACCGGATGCTGTTCTTCGCCCCGTACGTGCTCTCCGAGGTCATCACCGGCGTCCTGTTCAGCATGATCTTCGCGCCGGACAGCGGGCTCGCCGACAAGGTGCTCGGCTCGGTCGGCCTCGACGGGGCGGGCGGCCTGTGGTTCTCCGGCCAGAACACCGTCATGGCCACCCTCTTCCTGGTCATGACCTGGAAGTACTTCGGCTTCCACATGATGCTCTACCTGGCGGGCCTGCAAGGCGTCCCGCCCGAACTCACCGAGGCAGCCCGCATCGACGGCGCGAACGCCTGGCAGCGCTTCCGGCACGTCACCCTGCCGCTGCTCGGCCCCACGCTCAGGATGAGCGTCTTCCTCTCCGTGATCGGCGCGATCCAGCTCTTCGACCTGGTCTGGGTGGCCACCCAGGGCGGGCCCGACCACCACTCCGAGACGATGGCGGTCACCATGTTCCAGTTCGGCTTCAAGCGCTACCAGATGGGATACGCCAGCGCGATCTCCCTCGTCATGTTCCTCATCAGCCTCGTCTTCGCGCTCTTCTACCAGCGCTATGTGCTGCGCCGCGACACCGAGGGCGCCCTCACCACCATGCGAGGCGCCCGATGACGGCCCCCACGGCACCCGGGACGACGATCATCACGGCGCGGGCCGCCGCACGCCGGCGCAGACTGCGCTCGCTCCCGCTGTACGTGACCGTATGGGTGATCGGCATCGCCATGATCACGCCGCTGCTCTACGCGCTCGTCTCCGGCTTCAAGTCCACCGACCAGCTCTCCGCGAACACCTTCGGCCTGCCCTCGCCGTGGGTGGTCCACAACTACACGTCGATCCTCCAGGACAGCGCGTTCTGGCGCGCGCTCGGCTCGTCGACGCTGATCGCCGTGGGCACCACCGCCCTGACGGTCGCCGTGGCGGCCCTCGCCGCGTTCGCCCTCGCCCGGTTCGCCTTCCGGGGACGCGAGTTCCTCTTCACCCTGTTCACCGTCGGCCTGATGTTCCCGTTCGCCGTCGCGATCCTGCCGCTGTTCGTGCTGCTGCGCACCTTCGGCCTGCTCGACAACCCGTGGGGCGTGATCCTGCCGCAGGCCGCGTTCGGCCTGCCCATGACCATCGTCATCCTCCGCAACTTCTTCCGGGAGATCCCCGGCGAACTGGAGGAGGCGGCCACCCTCGACGGCTGCTCGGCGTTCGGCTTCTTCTGGCGGATCCTGCTGCCGATGGCCCGGCCCGCGCTCGGCACCGTCTCCGTCCTGGCCGTCGTGACCAGCTGGAACAACTTCCTGCTGCCGCTGCTGGTGTTCAGCGAACCCACCTGGTGGACGATCCCCGTCGGCGTCCAGCAGTTCCAGGGCCAGTACTCGGCCGACACCGCCCGCGTCTTCGCGTACCTCGTCCTGTCCATGGTGCCCGCGCTCGCCTTCTACGCCGTCGCCGAACGGCAGTTGATCGGCGGCATCACACTGGGCGCGACCAAGGGCTGACCCCGCCGTCGACCGCTGTCTTCCGCACCCCCCGTACCTGAGGAGTTCCATGGCCGAGCCCTGGCAGGACACCGCACTGCCCGCCCACGTCCGGGCGGCGGACCTGCTCGCCCGGATGACCCCCGAGGAGAAGGCCGCCCAGCTGTCCAGCGTGTGGCTCGGCACCGAACCGGACGGCGGCGCCGTCGAGGTCGCGCCCGGACAGCACGCCTACGCCGACCGCAGTGCCGTCCTCGACCGACTGCTGCCGTACGGGCTCGGGCACCTGACCCGCCCCTTCGGCACCGTGCCCGTCGAACCGGCCGAGGGCGCCGCCCGCCTCGCCGCGCTCCAGCGTACGATCCGCGCCGGCAACCGCTTCGCCCTCCCCGCCCTCGCCCACGAGGAGTGCCTCACCGGATTCACCGCCTGGCAGGCCACCGTCTTCCCGACCCCGCTGGCCTGGGGCGCCACCTTCGACCCGGCCCTGGTCACCGACATGGCGCAGGCGATCGGTACGTCGATGCGCCATGTCGGCATCCACCAGGGCCTCGCCCCCGTCCTCGACGTCGTACGGGATCCACGCTGGGGCCGCACCGAGGAGTCCATCGGCGAGGACCCCTACCTCGTCGGCACCATCGGCACCGCCTACGTCCGCGGTCTGGAGGCCGCCGGCATCGTCGCCACCCTCAAGCACTTCGCCGCCTACTCGGCCTCCCGCGCCGCCCGCAACCACGCGCCCGCCTCGGTCGGGCCCCGCGAACTCGCCGATGTGCTGCTGCCGCCGTTCGAGATGGCGGTCCGCGACGGCGGCGCCCGGTCCGTGATGCCCGCCTACAACGACATCGACGGCGTCCCGGGACACGCCAACACCGAACTGCTCACCCGACTCCTGCGCGAGACCTGGCAGTTCACCGGCACGGTCGTCTCCGACTACTTCGGCCTGTCGTTCCTGGAGTCCGCCCACCGGATCGCGGAGTCCGCGACCGACGCCGCCCGGCTCGGCCTCGCGGCAGGGGTGGACGTGGAACTGCCCGCCGCACGCTGCGTCGACGTCACCGACCGGCCCGCCGACGCGCTCCTCGACCGGGCCGCCCTGCGCGTCCTGACCCAGAAGTGCGAACTCGGCCTCCTCGACCCGGACTGGGAACCGGTCACCGGCGACACCCCCGTCGACCTGAACCCGCCGCACATGCGGGACCTGGCCCGGCGCCTCGCCGAGGAGTCGGTGGTGCTGCTCGCCAACGACGCGGGCGTCCTGCCGCTGCCCGCCGCCCCGCGCCTCGCCCTCGTCGGCCCGCTCGCCGGTGAGCAGGCGGCGATGCTCGGCTGCTACACGTTCCCCCGGCACGTCGGCGTCCACCACCCCGAACTCCCCCCGGGCGTCGACGTGCCGACCCTCGCCGAGGCGCTGCGCGCGGAGCTGCCCGGCGCCGTGTTCGTCACCGACCCCGCGGACGCGGACATCTGCCTCGCCGTGGTCGGCGACCGCTCGGGCCTGTTCGGGCGCGGCTCGTCGGGGGAGGGCTGCGACGCGGCCGACCTCGAACTGCCCTACGGACAGGGGGACATCGTCGACGGGGCCCTCGCCTCCGGGACGCCCACGGTCCTCGTCGTGCTCAGCGGCCGTCCCTACGCGCTCGGCCGCTGGGCGGGCCGGGCCGCCGCCGTCGTCCAGGCGTTCTTCCCCGGCCAGGAGGGCGGCGCCGCCGTCGCCGGCGTCCTGAGCGGCCGCGTCGAGCCCTCCGGGCGGCTCCCCGTCGGCGTACCGCGCCATCCCGGCGGGCAGCCCGCCCCGTATCTGGCACCGCCCCTCGGCCGGCACGGCGACCCCAGCACCGTCGATCCCACGCCGCTCCACCCCTTCGGCCACGGCCTGTCCTACACGACGTTCAGCTGGGACGCCCCGCACTGCGACAGCCCCGAACTGGCCACCGACGGCGAGACGACGCTCCGCCTCACCGTCCGCAACACCGGCGACCGGCCCGGCACCGAGGTCGTCCAGCTCTATCTGCACGACCCCGTCGGCACCGTCGCCCGCCCCGAGGTCCGGCTCGTCGGCTACGCCCGGGTGCCGCTGGACGCCGGGGCGAGCGCCGAGGTACAGGCCACCTTCCCGGCCGACCTCGCCGCGTACACCGGCGCCGACGGCCGCCGCACCGTCGAACCCGGGGCCCTCGAACTACGCGTTTCCGCCTCCGCGGAGCAGGTCCACCACACCGTGCCGCTCACCCTGACGGGGCCCGTGCGCGAGGTGGGGCACGACCGTCGGATGCGGTGCGAGATACGCGTCAAGTAGCACCGGTACCCCTGAGGCTGGGCTTCGCGCGGCTTCCCCTGGGCGAGCTGAGCTCGCTTCAGGGGCGCGGGGAACTGCGCGAGAAGCGGCCACCGGCCCTCGGGCGAACGACACACCGGAAATCCCCGATCAACGGGGCGCCGGGCTCTGGATGAGATGCGCCGCGTGATGCACGATCAACTGCAACCCCCCGGGCAGCCGCGACGTCGTCACCAGAACCGACGCCTCACCGTACGACGGATGCCGCAGCCGCCGCGCCGACGCCTCGGCCGGCAGCCGGGGCGAACGCGAACGCCACAGCCGGGCCCCCAGCGGATCGGCGGCGATCCGTCCGGCGAGCGCCTGCAGCGGCGCGTCGGCCGGGATCTGGGCGAGGGCACCGCGCACCCGGGCGACGGCGTCCGCGCGCACGTCGTCGATGTCGGCGAACCGCCGCTCCGCGCGCTCGGTGAGCAGCCACAGCACCAGATTGCGCTCCCCGTCCGGCGCCTTGGCGGGGTCGGTGAAGAGCCGCGCCACCGACGCGTTCGCCGCCAGCAGGTTCCACGCGTGGTCCGTGATCAGTGCCGGGTTGGGCTCCATCAGGTCGATGTGGGCCAGCTCCTCGATGCTGGGCCGGCGCCGCTCCACGAGGTCGTACGGGGTGACGTCCGGCTCCGACGCGAGCAGCAGGAAGGTCTCCCGCGGCTGCCCGGTCAGGCCGAGACCGCCCGCCACGCGCTTGAGAGCGCCGAGGTCGATGCCGTGCCCCGCGCCCTCCTCCAGCGCGCTGTACCGGTGCTCCGCCAGGCCCGTGGCGCGCGCCGCCTGCTCCACCGTCAGGCCCAGGGTCTGTCTCCGGCGCGTCAACAGACCGCTCAGCTGCGCGGCACGCACGTCGTCACGGTGCGTGATCCCGTGCCCTCGGTCGGATGCCATTCTGCTCCCCCTCGTCAGCGCTGCCGTACGGGCAGGTGGTGCGGATGCGGACATGGGTGATGATGCGGACCGGCGGCGTCCCGGTTCATCATCACGGGCAGTTATCACTCGTAAGAGGTGCCGGAGGCGTGGCCGTTCGGGGAACGGGGCGTGAACTGGGCCGTCGGCCGCGGGCTGTTGTGCGCCGGAGCGCGTCGCGCCCCGCAAGCGACAGCGGAGCGTGAGTGTGAGTGTGAGCCGAGGCTAGGTCTCGTCGCGGACGCCGAGGCGGGCCCGCTCCTCCGCGACGATCCGGCGGGCCAGTTCGGCGTCCGACACGTCGAACGCGTCCGGGCTCGCCTCCGCCGTGGCGCTGCGCCGGGCGTACGCGTCGAACAGCCGGTCCTTCGTGGTGAGGATCCGCACCATGCGCTCGTCGACACCGCCCGGCGCGAGCAGCCGGTGCACCCGGACCGAGCGGACCTGGCCGATCCGGTGCGCCCGGGCCACGGCCTGGTGCTCCAGGGTCGGCTTGATCTGCGGCTCGCACAGGATCACCACGGACGCGGCCTGGATGTTGAGCCCGATGCCCGCCGCCTGGATCTGCGCCACCAGCACGGCTGGCCCCTGCGCGGCCGAGAACGCGTCGACGAGCGCCTGCCGCCGGGCGGGCGGCACGCCGCCGGTGAGCGGGCCGAACACCGGCCCGCCGCCGCGGGGTTCGGGGCCCTTCGAGTCCAAGGCGTCGTGCACCGCGTCCAGGACATCGCGGAAGTAGGAGAACACCACCACCTTCGAGCCGTTCTCGCCCGCCTCCCGCACGAGGTCGCGCAGCCGCTGGAGCTTGGCGGACCCCTCCGGGTGGGCGTAGGCGGCGCGGCGCATCGCCATGAAGTTCCCCGCGGCCACCGCCTCGCGGTAGGCCCGCTCGTCCGACGCGCTCAGCTCCTCCCACTCGTCGGTGTGCTGGAGACTGGGCAGCTCGGTCAGTACGTCGTCCTGGTTGCGGCGCAGATAGACGGGCGCGACCGCGGTACGGAAGGCCACCGATCCGGCGAGCCCGGCCTCGGTGTCGAGCCGGTCCGCGAGACCGGGGTCCAGCATCCGCACCAGGCTGCGGAACTCCGTGACCCGGTTCTCCATCGGGGTGCCCGTCATCAGCAGGACCCGCTCGCAGCGTGCCGCCCACTCGGCGACCGCCTGCGCGCGCAGGGTCCGCGGGTTCTTCACGGCGTGCGCCTCGTCGACGACCAGCATGCCGAGCTCGCCGCCGCCGGGCGCGGGGAAGCCGCGCAGCGCGTCGAAGGTGGTGACGGCGACACCGCCGCGCCCCTTCCAGTCGGCGAACGCGTCCTGCCGCCCCGGCCCGTGCAGCGGGACGGCCCGCAGCCGGCTGCGGGTCTCGATCTCCCGCGTCCAGTTGACGAGGACCCCGGCCGGGCACACGACCATGAAGTGGCTCTGCCCCTCGGCGGCGAGGTGGGTGAGCACGGCGAGCGCCTGGACGGTCTTGCCCAGGCCCATCTCGTCGCCGAGGACCACCCGGCGCCGGGCGAGCGCGAAGCGCGCGCCGAACGTCTGGTAGCCGCGCAGCGACACCCGCAGGCCGGTGTCGGTGAGCTGCTGCGCGCGCACCGCGTCGGCGATCCCGGCGGGCAGGAACCCCTCGGCGGCGGCCGTGTCCGGGGCCTGCCCGGCGATCTCCCCGAGCACCCCGTAGTACTCGGCGGCGCGCAGTTCGAAGTCGACCCAGGCGGCGGCCTCGGACGCGGGCCCGCGCAGCAGGTCCACGGACGCCTGGGCCAGCAGCTCGCCGGTACCCGCCCGGGCCGCCTCCTCGGCGATCCCGCGCACCTCGGCCACGGCCGCCAGCGCCCGGGTCCGCCCGTCCCGTCCCGCGACCAGCATCCGCAGCCGCCCGGCGACGGGCCGGGCCGTCTCCAGGAGCGGGCCGAGCCGTCGGGCGAGGGTGCCGGCCGCGGTCACGGCCCGCCGCCCGTCCGGGCCCGCCGCCACCAGGACGCGCAGGGCGGCGACCAGCGCCGTCGTGCGCGGCTCGGGCCGGTCCACGTCGATGTGCACGGCGGTGCTCTCGCGCACGGCGTCCGCGAGGCGCCGCGCCGCGCCCAGGAGATGGGTCGACGTCACCTGTCCGACGCCGGGGATCTGCTGGAGCCGCCCCGGCCCGGCGTCGAGCACCTGCCGCACCGTGCGCAGCCCGCTCCGTTCGACCGGGTCGAGCCGCAGCCTGCCCTCGGTCGCCTCCTGGAGCCGGGAGACCGGCATCGCGTCGAGGGTCTGCGTCACCTCGTCGTCGAGGAGCGGCGCCAGCGCCTCGCGTGCGGCCCGCACCGCCCGCTCGTGATCGTCCAGCAGCGACCGCGCTGCCTCGTGCAGCCGGACGCCACCCGCGACCACCTCCCGCTCCGCGCGCCCCATCGGCCCGGCTCCTCTCCCTCGGCCCCGCATCCTCTCACCGGGCGCGCGGGACCGCCGCCGTACCGGGAGCGCCCTCGGCGGACGGGTCCGCGACACCATCGGTCTCCGTGACATTCTGTGCCGATGAACGGTCCGGAGATCCACGTCCACGTCGCCCCCGAACTGGGACTTTTCGTGCCCCGGTCCTTCCGCGACGGCGCATGGGCGCCGCTCGCCGTCGACGGAGTCTCCACGCTCGGCCACGTCGTCGAGTCGCTCGGAGTGCCGCTCACCGAGGTCGGCGCGCTCCTCGTGGACGGCGCCGAAGCCGCCGCCGCGCACATCCCGGCGGCGGGGGAGCGGGTCGAGGTGCGTGCCGTGACCCGGCCGCAGGAGGTGCCCGGCGCGCCGCTCCGCTTCCTCCTCGACGTCCACCTCGGCACCCTCGCCCGCCGCATGCGGCTGCTCGGCGTCGACACCGCGTACGAGGCCGTCGACATCGGCGACCCGGCCCTCGCCGCCCGCTCCGCCGCCGAACGGCGGGTCCTGCTCAGCCGGGACCGGGGCCTGCTGCGCCGCCGCGAGCTGTGGGCGGGCGGCTACGTCTACAGCGACCGGCCCGACGACCAACTCCGTGACGTCCTCGGCAGGTTCGCGCCCGAACTCCGGCCCTGGACGCGCTGCGCCGCCTGCAACGGCACCCTGTCCGAGGCCCGCAAGGAGGACGTCGCCGACCGGCTCCAGGGCGGCACCCGGGCCGGCTACGACGTCTTCGCGCAGTGCGACCGGTGCGCGCGGGTGTACTGGCGCGGCGCCCACCACGACCGCCTGGAAACCGTGGTGGCAGCGGCGATGGCCGAGTTCGGGCCGTCAACCAGTCTGTAGATCAAGCGAGTTGGGATTCCGGCGCCGCACGGCGGGCCTCTTGCGGGCGCCGCGAAGGGCCCCTATTCTCGCCGCCAGAAAGCGCTTTCCCGCGCTTCTGTTTCTGTGACGATCCGTCCCGTGGAAGCGGTCGACCGCTTCCGGATCCGGCACAGCTGCTCCACACCCGCGCTGCCGACCCGGCACGCACGGAGCATCATCCGGAATCCGAGCATGAACAGGGACACCAGCATGAGACGACGAGTCGCACGGAGAATCTACGCAGCGGCGACGGCCATGGGCGTGGCCGCGGCCACCGGGGCGATCCTGTCGATGCCCTCGGCATCGGCGGCCGCGACCGGCAGCGCCTCCGGCTACGCCACCCAGAACGGCGGCACCACCGGCGGCGCCGGCGGGACGACCGTCAGGGCCACCACCGGCACCCAGATCCACGAGGCCCTGTGCGGCCGGGCCGCGAGCGACACCCCGATCACCATCGAGGTCGAAGGCACCATCAACCACGCCAACACCGCCAAGGTGTCCGGCGACAGCTGCAACACCGCCGCCGGGGTGATCGAGCTCAAGCAGATCAGCAACGTCACCCTCGTCGGCGTCGGCAGCGGCGCCGTCTTCGACCAACTGGGCATCCACGTAAGGGAGTCCAGCAACATCATCATCCAGAACGTGACCGTCCGGAACGTCAAGAAGTCCGGCAGCCCCACCTCCAACGGCGGCGACGCCATCGGCATGGAGAGCGACGTCCACAACGTCTGGGTCGACCACGTCGACCTCCTCGCCTCCGGCGGCGAGTCGGACGGCTACGACGGGCTCTTCGACCTGAAGGCCAACACCCGCTACGTCACCCTGTCGTACAGCACCCTGCGCAACTCGGGCCGCGGCGGCCTGATCAACTCCAGTGACAGCGCCATCGACAGCAGCTTCATCACCTTCCACCACAACCTGTACGAGAACATCGACTCGCGCGCGCCCCTCCTGCGCGGCGGCACGGCCCACATGTACAACAACCACTACGTGAGCCTGAACGAGTCGGGCATCAACTCCCGCGTCGGCGCCAAGGCCAAGGTCGACAACAACTACTTCGAGGACTCCAAGGACGTCCTCGGCACCTTCTACACCGACCTCCCCGGATACTGGCAGGTCAGCGGCAACATCTTCGACAACGTGACCTGGTCCGCGCCCGGTGAGGACACCAACCCGGCCGGGCCCGACCCGGTCTCCAACACCACGGTCTCCATCCCGTACTCCTACGCCCTCGACGCCGCGAGCTGCGTGCCGGACGTGGTGCGGCGGACGGCGGGCGCCCACACCGGCCTCAAGGTGTCGGACGGCAGCTGCTCGCCGCAGAGCCCGGACCCGACCACCACCCCGACGGCGAGCCCGACCACGGCGGAGCCGACCGCGCCCGCCGGTACCAATCTCAGCCTCGCCGCGGGCGCCGACGGCACCGGCAAGGCCTCGGGCACCAGCTACGGCAACGTACGGGACGGGGACCTGAGCACCTACTGGTCGCCGTCCGGCACGACCGGCGCGGTCTCCGTCAAGTGGGGCGCGGCCACCACCGTCTCCTCCGTCCGCATCCGCGAGGCGGCCGGCGCCACCGGCGCCATCGGGTTCTGGCGGCTGCTGAACGCCGACACCGGAGCGGTCCTGAAGTCCGGCAGCGGCGCGGGCACCGTCTCCTTCCCGGCCGCCTCCCTGAAGAAGCTCACCTTCGAGATCACCGGCGCCACCGGGACCCCGAGGGTCGCCGAGTTCGAGACGTACGCCTGACGGACCTGGTGCGGGGCCGCCGCCCATGATCGGATACGCTTCCGCGGACCTGACATGTACAGCAAGAGGAGCTATGTCCGTGAAGCGGCGCCCCGCACTGGCCGGACTCACCCTGGCGCTCGTCGTCACGCTCACGGCCTGCGGAGGCGGCGACAAGGGCCAGGCGTCCTCGTCCACCGGCAGCGGGAAGACGGGCAGCGTCACGGTCGACCAGGAGACGCCCCGCAAGGCGAGGAGCACCAAGGTCACCGGCGTCCGCGACATCGAACGCCACGTCACCCGGAAGACCGCCACCTCCACCCGGCCGCACTACGTCAAGAAGTGCGACACCGACACCCACCGGGTCAAGCACACCAAGCGCAGCAAGGGCCGCACCAGGACCTGGTACACCACCGAGACCGACCGCGACTGCCACAAGGTGCGCCGCGGCACCGAGAAGCACACCCGCGTCGTGCGCCGCGAGCGCTGGTGCGTGCGGCTCGACGACGTGTCCGGCGCACAGGTCACGGCCGGAAAGGACAACGTCTGGTTCCGGGTGCCGCACACCGAGTACAGCGACGTGCGCATCGCCGACCAGCGGTCGAAGGTGACCATCGAGCCCACCGCGCAGGGGTGTTGAGCCCCCGGCACGCGCCGGAGGCAATCGCATCGATCCCGTAACCGTGCCGTCACTTCCGCTCCCGGGCGCCGCCCCGTGTCGGCACAATGCAACACATGGCTCCCTCAACGGAATCGCCGCACCTGGAACTTGAGGACGGCACACCGGTCCGGTTCCTGCTCTCCGAACCGGCCGTCGTCGCGGTCGGCGGCCCGGCGCCGGATCCGGACGCCCCCGACCTGCCCGACGGCATGGGCGCGGCGGTCGCCGTCTCGCGGGGCGGGCAGGCCGTGGCCGCGCTGGCCACCGGCGCCCTCCACCAGACGCTGCGCCCGCTCGGCACCCTCATCGAAGAGGTGCACGGCGTCGTCACCGGCACCCCCGTGCCGCCGTCGGAGATCAGCGTCAGCTTCGGCATCCAGATCGGCGGCGACCTCAAGCTGGGCATCGTCGGAGCCACCGGACAGGCCCATCTGAACGTGACGGCGACCTGGGCGCCCAGACCGTCGTCGGGCTGACCCATGAGCTGGTTCCTGCCGGACGAGAGAGCGGCGCTCAAGGGCGCCCACCAGGCCAGGGTCGCGGTCAAGTCTGCCCAGGGCGACAAGGCGGTCGGCGCGGGAGTGCTGCTCGCCCCGCACCTCGTGCTCACCTGCGCCCACGTGGTCAACGACGCCTTGGAGCGCCCCCAGTTCGAGATCTCGTCCCCGGGCCACCGCCCGGTCAGGATCGAGGTGCTCACCGGCTCCTGGCAGACCCACGAGGCGCACGTCGCCTACTGGATCCCGCCGCGCCGCACGGAGGACGGCGGCCCGGTACGCGCCGGCGTGGACCCCAACTGGCTCGGCGACCTCGCCGTGCTCCGCCTCGACGCCGACGGCCGGCCGCTGCCGAGACCGCCGCGCCGCAGGGCGATGGCACAGGGCCAGACCGTCCGCGCCTGGCACGGCGGCGCGCACGGCGCCACCTTCGCCGACGGATGCGTGACCTCCTACGACGGCCAGTTCGGGTACGTCGACGGCGCACCCACCGGCATGGCCATCGGCCCCGCCTACAGCGGCGGCCCGCTCTGGGCGGAGGAGCACACCGTCTGGACCGGGCTGGTGGCCGCCGCCTTCCTGCACTCGGACAGCCGGCGCAGCTGGGCGATCCCCTGGCAGCGGATCGAGAGCGAACTGCGGGCCGTGGGCGCCGTCGACGTCCGGCCCGAGGCGGAACCGGATCCGCACGACACCGCGTTCATCCTGCTCACCGACGCGCTGAACAGCACCTTCCCCTCGCCCGAGACCCGGCTCGGGGCCGCCGTCGACCTCGCCCGCACCTGCGGCATGGTCCCCCGCAGCACCATCACGGCACCCACCGTCGCGGAGTTCGTCACCTTCCTGCTCACCTCCCCGCGCGCGCTCGCCGCCTTCAGCCACACCCTGCGCCGACGCGACCCACGCGCCGCCGACGACGCCCTCGACGCGGGCCGGATGGCCCCGGGGCCCCGGCTGCTGTCCGAGCGCGAGCACACCCACCTGCACCGCCACCTCCTGACCCTCGGCCCCCAGGTGGTCGGCCGGCTCGGCGAAGTGGTGCGCGGCGCCCTGCCCCGGGCGGCCGGACGGCTCGACGCGGGCACCCTCGACGCCCTCGTCGACCAGCTCGAACCGCTCGACGGCGACAGCCGCTCCGCCGAGGGCGAGCCGCGCGTGCCCGGCCTGCTCCGGGTCGTCGAATACCTGGCGGCCACCTACAGCCCCACCGAACAGGTCGGCCTGCGGCTGTGGACCGGCGGCGTCGCGACCCGCCTCGGCATCCCCCGCGCGGCGCTGCTGGAACGGCGCGCCGACGCCGAGGAATGGGCCGCGGAACTGCGCAGCCGCTCCGACCGGGTGCGGCTCCTCGTGGAGATCACCCGGGCCGGACGCGAGCGGTTCGGGCTGCGCACCTGGTGCGACGAAGGCGCGGGCCCGCGCCAGCTGTCCACCGACTCCACGGCCACGTACAGCGGGGCCGAGGCGGCCCGCGAGCTGCTGCACGTCCTGGAGTCCCTGGCCCGGTCCCGCACCGACGGCCGGCGCCCCATGGTCGAGGCGCTCGTGGACCGGGCCGGGCTCAATCTGCCGGTCGACGAATGGGAGGGCAGCGGCCCCGACGACCTGGTGCCCGGCGTGCTCGGCGCGGAGTTCCCGCTCGTCGTGCACTGCCCCGAACTGCTGCGCAAGCACGAGCGGTTCCTGCCCGAGTGGCGCCGCCGCTGGCAGCGCCTCGACCAGGGCACCACCCTGAGGTTCAGCGGCGCCGGCCTGGACAAGCGCAAGATCTACGGCCGGCTGATGGACGAGACCGACGCCGTACGGGTCTGTGTCGACGTCCCCGGCACGGTCCGCGACGAGATCGTCCAGGTCTGTCTCGCCGTCGGCGTGCCGGTCGTGGTGTGGGACCGCGGGCCCGGGCACGGCTCGCACGCCCTGGAACAGATCGACTGCGTCGAGACCCGCGACCTGCCCGACGGTGTGCGCGCCTATCGCGCCAAGACCGTCAGCACCCCCGCCGACCACCCCGGCCGCCCGGTCCTGGCCTGGGCCGACGCCGACCGCACGGTGCCGCGGCTGCATCTGTCCGAACCGGTCGAGGGGCCGGGGTGAGACCACGTCGAGGAAGGGAAGAAATGCGGGGAAGCGGGGAGCCCCGCCGAGCCGGGGGAGCCCGGGGTCAACCTTTGTCCGCCCTCGTACGTCTGTGTCCGTGTCCCGGCGCGTCCGTCCGTCACCGCGAGAGGATCACCCACCGATGAGCACGCAACCCGAGGCGGACTGGCGGCTGTTCCGCGGCGACGGCTCACAGCGCGCCGTGGCTCTGCCGCCCGCCCCGCCGTGGCGCCGCTTCACCCCCGAGAGCCGCGAACCGGCGGGCGCCGCACCCCTGCCGTACCTGATCAGCAAGGAACACGCCGACGTGGTGAACGCGGCACTGCACCTGCGCAGACCGCTGCTCGTCACCGGCCCCGCGGGCACCGGGAAGTCGTCCCTCGCCTACGCCGTCGCCGCCGAGCTCGGCCTGGGCGAACTGCTGCGCTGGCCCGTCAACAGCCGTTCGTCCGTCCAGGACGCGCTCTACCAGTACGACGCCATCGGCCGGCTGCGCGAGACGACGCTCAGCCGCGACCGCGGCGAGGCGGAACCCTCCATCGGTACGTTCATCAGGCTCGGCCCGCTCGGCACGGCGCTGGTGCCGGGGCCGCGGCCGCGCGCCCTGCTCATCGACGAGATGGACAAGGGCGACGTCGACCTGCCCAACGACCTGCTGACCGTCTTCGAGGACGGCGTCTTCGAGATCCCCGAACTGGTCCGGCTGCCCGAGGACATCGAGGACGTCGAGGTGCACACCGCCGACCACCGCGAGACCGTGACGGTCCGTCATGGACAGGTGCAGTGCTCGGAGTTCCCCGTCGTCGTCATCACCAGCAACGGCGAACGCGACTTCCCGCCCGCCTTCCTGCGCCGCTGCATCCGCCTGGACCTGCCCGTCCCCGACGAGGACCGGCTGCGCGCCATCGTCGAGGCGCACCTCGGCCCCGGCGCGCTCGACTCCGCCGAGGAGATCCTGCGCCAGTTCCTCGACCGGCGTGCCGCCCACGAACTCGCCACCGACCAGCTCCTGAACGCGGTGTTCCTGCGCGGCGGCGGCGTCGACATCGACGCCCGCGGGCTGCTCGACGCCGTGCTCCACCAGCTGACGGGGACGGTGTGACGGTGTGGCGCGGTGACTGAGAACCGGGTACCGGGCGACCGGCTGACGACGGCACTGCGCGTGCTGTCCGGCGCCGGTGTCGACCTCGACGTGCAGCAGGCGCTCGACGTGCTCTGGCTCGCCGGACGCCTGCCGGCCGAACACGCCCCGCTGCGCCGCCACGTGGCACCCCCGGCCGCCGAGGAGCCGGCCCCGCAGGCCGCCCCGCAGGTGCCGGCCGCGCCGAGTGTGCCCGAGAGCGGCGCACCGGCCACCGCGCCCGCCCCGCAGGCGGAGCGCGAACTGTTCGCCGCCGCACGGCCGTTGCCCACCCCGGACCTGCTGCCGCCCCGCCGCAGCCGCACCTTCGGCGGACGGACCGGGGAACAACGCAGGGCCCGCCCGCTGCGCATCCCGGAGAGCGGCGCGTTCCTCGACGAACTCGCGGTGGGCCGCGCCCTGCGCCCGCTGCGCCGCCGCCACCCGAGCCTGCACCGCATGGAGATCGACGAGGCCCGCACCGCCGCCGCGCTCGCCGAGACCCTGCTGCCCGACGTCGTGCTGCGGCCCGCGCGCGAGCGCTGGCTCAGTCTCGTCCTCGTCGTCGACGACGGCGTCTCCATGCTGCTCTGGCACAAGATCACCGCCGAGCTGAAGACCCTGATGCTGCGCCTCGGCGCCTTCGCCTCCGTGCGCGTCCTCGGCCTCGACAGCAGGTCCGCCACCGCGCCCCGGCTGCACACCAGGCCGTTCGCCCGGCGCAGCCCCACCGTGTCGCCCGCCTCCCTGCTCGACCTGTCGGGACGCACCCTCGTCCTCGCCGTCAGCGACGGGATGGGCGCCGCCTGGCGCAGCGGCGCCCTGCACCGCACCCTCGCCACCTGGGCCCGGCGCGGCCCCGTCGCCCTGCTGCACACGCTGCCGCCGCCCCTGTGGGAGTCGTCAGGGATCCGCGCCGAGCGCTGGCAGGCCACCACCCGGCGGATCGGCGGCGCCAACACCTCCTGGATCGTCACCGACCGGATCCTGCCGCGCGACCTGGCCCCGTTCGACGGCGTCCCCGTGCCGGTCCTCGAACCCCTCGCCGACTCCCTGTCCGACTGGGCGGCGCTGCTCGCCTCGCCCGGCACGACCGTCGAACTGCCGCTGCTGTCACCGGCGGGCGGCGACGCACACCCCGGCGCGCAGGACCGGGGGAGCGTCCAGCACTTCCGTGACTCGGCGACCCCCGAGGCCTACCGGCTCGCCGCCCACCTCGCGGCGGTCGCCCCCGTCTCCGTCCCCGTCATGCACCTCGTACAGCAGGCCGTGCCGTGGCACGCGAGAACCTCCCACCTGGCCGAGGTGTTCCTCGGCGGCCTGGTGCGGCCGCACCCCGCGCCCGTGTCCGACCCGCTGCCCAAGCACCGCGTCTTCGAGTTCACCGAGGAGGCCCGGCAGGTCCTCCTGGACTCCGTGCCGCACGCCGAACTCCTGCGGACCGGCCGCCGCATCGGCAGCCAGCTCGAACAACTCGCGGGCCGCAACGCCGACTTCCCCGCCTGGCTCGCCCAGCCCGACGGCATCGCCGTGATCCCCGTCGCGCACCGCGCGTTCAGCACCGTGGAACAGCGGCTGCTGCGCCGGTTCGGCGTGGGCGCCCGCAGACTCGCCGAAGCCGGCGCCGGCGCCCTGGCCCAGGGCGGCACCGACCCCACCGACGACTGGTCCGCGCTGACCGGCGACGACCCCGGACGGATCGGCCCGTACGAACTCCTCGGCCGCCGCCGGGGCCGCCGCACCATCGCCTACCTCGCCCGGGACGACGAGGGCGGACACCTCGTCGTGCGCACCCCGCGCCCCGACGCGCCGCCGGACGCCGACCGCCTGCTGCACGTCGAGGCGGAGGCGCTGCGCCGGCTCGCCGGACGGCACGCGCCACGGCTGCTCGCCACCGGACTCGGCGCGCAGCCGCCGTGGCTCGCCATGGAACTGCTCGCCGACGACGACGCGCCCAGCGCCCAGCCGCCCCGGCTCAGCGAGGTGTTCGCCCGCGCCCTGGAGAACGGCCGCCCCGCTTTCGACCTCCTCCAGGGCCTCGCCGTCAGCCACCAGCTGGCCGGCGCGCTCAGCATCTGCCACCTCAACGGGCTGGTCCCCGAGCGGCTGACCGCCGAGAGCGTCCTGGTGCGCCGCAGATCGGTGATCCTGTGGGACCTGTCGGACTCCGTCGTCGACGGCGAGCACCACGGCCACGGCCGCCCGCCCGTCCGGGCCGACAACGTCCGCGCGCTCGGCGAACTGCTCCAGCTCATCGGCAGCCGCCCGCGCCTGAACCGCCCCGGCCTGTCCACCGCCATGGAGCTGTGGCAGGGCGACACCTGGGAGTCGCTGCGCCGCGTCATCGGGCGCTGCCTCGACGACAATCCCGAGGCCAGGCCCAGCGCGGGCGACGTCGCCGACCTGCTGGCCCGCTACCTCGCCCTCAGCGACAGCAGCGGAGTCGTCCACGCCGACCTGCCGCTGGTGCGCGTACCGCTGGAGGAGCCGGAGCCCGGCGCGGCCCCCGAGCCGGGCAGCGACGACCACCAGCCGCGCGGCCCGGGGCTGCGCAACATGTGGCGCGGCTTCGGCAAGGCGAAGGACGAGGAACTCATCGCGTCCCTGCGCATCCCGCTCGGCCACGGCCCCCGGATCACCCTCATCGGCGCGCATCCGTACAGCGGCCGCTCCACGGCCACCCTCACGCTCGGCTCCCTGATCGCGGCGGTGCGCCGCCGCCCGGTGCTCGCCCTCGACGGCGCCCCGGAGGCCGGCGCCCTCGCCGCCTACTTGCCCGGCGGTCGCAACCCCGCGACCTTCCGGGACGCCGGATCGCTGCCCCCGGGCGCCTCGTACGACGCGGTCCGCGCCCTCACCACCCGGCTGCCGAGCGGCCTGGAGGTGGTCGCCCACCGGGTCGGGCACTTCACCCCGAGCCCCACGCACGCGCAGGAGTACGCGCGGCTCGTCGGCGCCGCCGCGCCGCACTACTCCGCGGTGCTCACCGACTGGGGCGCGCGCCGCCTGGGGGAGTGGGTCGAACCGGTCCTCGAACTGACCGACACCCTCGTCATGTGCTGCATGTACCCGGTGGCCGTGTCCGAGTGGAGCGGGCAGCTCATGGCCGAGCTGCGGGCGCGCGGCCACGAGGCACTGGTCGAGGAGGCGCTGGTGCTCGTCATCGGCTCGGCGACCGCCCTCTCGGACCTGGACCTCGGTGTCACCGCCCATCAACTCGGCGTGTCCAGGCACCAGTTGATACAAGTGCCGTTCGACCCGGCCTTCGTGGACCCGGGCTTCCCCGGCCTCGGCCGGCTGCGCCCGCGCACCGTCCGGGCCTTCGCGCACACGGGTGCCCGGCTGCTGGCGCGGGCCGAGGCGTGAGACTCACAGCGGGTTGGTGTGCGGCGTCGCCGTCCGCCAGGGAGAGGGACGGTGCCGCGCGCATGCCCCCGGCCTCCGCAGGCGCCGGGCCGCGCCACTTGACGGGACCGGAGGCCGGTTCGACGGCGGTCACCCGGTCCTCGGCGGAGAGGAAGTACACCTCGTCGCGCCGCGCGTTCAGCACCGGCGCTGCGGCGGCCGCAGGCTCTCCGGGCCGCCGGAGCGCGACCACACACGGCCGCCCGCGAGCGCGTCCACGGCATCGACCTCGCCGGTGCCCTGCATGAAGTAGACGATGCCGCCCACCATATGGGGTTCCTGGTGGGGGCGGACGGTCCGGTGCCGGGCGTGCTGGTGTCGGCGGTCGCCGCAGGGAGTCCGGTGCCGGTCGCCGCCGGCCGGGCTGTTCCGGGACCGGGCGCGGACCCGGCGGCGGTCACCGTGCCCGTGCCGCCCGCTGGAGCGCCTCGGCGGCGAGCTGCGCGGCCGCCCGGCGGGTCGCCGAGGAGAGCAGTTCCTCGCGGATCGGACCGCCCGCCGCGAGATGCCGGTCGTAGGGCAGATGGACGACTCCGACGCCGGTCTCCCGCAGGTGGCCGATGGCGGTGCTCAGATCGAGGTTCTGGTCGGGGGTGCCCGAGGTGAGCGCCACGACCGTCGACGACAGCGCGGAATGCGGCAGTCCGGACAGCCAGTCGAGCACCACCCGGGTGCCGCCGACGCCCTCGACGGTCATCGGCGCGACGACGACACGGGCGTGCGCGGTGTCCATCGCGGTCCGCGCGACCTCGCCGGGCAGCGTCTCGCAGTCCGCGACGGTCACGGCGAAGTGGCGGCGCAGGCCCAGCGTGACGGTGCGGTACGTGGGGATGTCCAGCGGCGGCCCGACCCGGCCCTGGCTCGCGGGCAGCAGCCAGCCGCCGTCCGGCAGCGGCACCAGATACCCGGTGATGTCGAGCAGGTGCATCTCCGGAGTCAGGATCTGTGCCAGCTCCGTGATGGACCAGCGCACCGTCGGCGCGCCGAGCCGCACGGCCAGCGTGCCGAGCGCGGCGTCCGCCTCCAGGGCGAGCACGGGGTCCTGCCGTGCGCGCTGCAGCGTCCTGGCGACCAGCGCGGCCGCCGTCGTCTTGCCGACACCGCCGCGGATCGAGGTCACGGCGACGATCCGCCCCGCCGGGACCGGCACCTGCAACTCCCGTGCCAGCTGCGCCTCCGCGCCGCCCGGCTGCGCCTTGGGCGCCGCGAGCCGCCGGATCGACTGGCCGGTCCGCCGCGCCACGGAGTCCCCGTGCACGGGCCGCCCGACGGCCTGTGCCAGCCGCGGATCGACGGTGGGCACGGATTCGGGAGCCGGGAAGGGGATCGCGGGGGCGGCCGTGCGCGGGCGCACCGCGGGCACCGCGCTCCGCGGGACGGAGCCGGGTGGTGTCGGGGGCTGTTCGGGGGGAGCGGGAGGAACGGAAGGAACGGCGGGTACGGGGACGGGTACGCCGTCCGACGGTTCCGGCGGGGCGGGTGGTGCCGGTGTTTCCGCACTCACGGGCGCGGGCGCGGATGTCGGTGCCGGTTCCGGCGGCGAAGCGGTGTCCGTCGGCGCGGAGAACGTGATCGTCGCCGTGTCCGAGCCTGCCGGTGCGGGTGCTGACGCGGCATCAGCCGGTGCGGGCTCCGGCCGGGCGTCGAAGGGGCTGGCCGGCTCGGGGGCCGGTGCCGGGTCGAACGGGCTGGCTTCCGGGTCGCCGGTCTCCGGCGCGGGAGCCGGTGCCGGTACCCGTACGGATGCCTGCGCGGGGGCCGCCGGAGCCTCGGCGGACTTCGGGCGTGCGGCCGAAGCGGGCCGACGGCGGCCCGGGTTCGGGCGCGAGGCGTCCGGATAACGGATCGGGAGCGGGGCCTTGGCCGCGGCCGGGGCACTGCCGGACGCGGGCTCCTCCACGGGCGTCACCGCGGCACCGGACCCATGCCCCACGGACCGGACCTCACGTCGAACTCCATCGGCGCACCCCCGAAATCGAGCCTCACCGGCCACACCTGCTCGTGCACGGCCCCTGCGGAACACTGGCCGCAAATCCTATCCCCCGCCGGGTGATCGCATTGGCAAAGCCCCCCTCACGTGCGGAGCCGCGCCGCCCGGGGCGGTCAGGCGTCGAGGTGGCGGACCCGGCCCGCGCCCACACCGGCGATGCCCATCGGCACGCACAGCACCGCGAGCAGCGTCAGCGGCACCGTCCAGCCGCCCGTCGCGTCGTGCAGCGCGCCCAGCAGGAACGGCCCGGCGGCGGCGAGCAGATAGCCGACTCCCTGCGCCATTCCGGACATCTCCGCGGCGCGCGCGGCGTCGGGCGAGCGCAGCACGATCACCGCGAGCGCCGTGCTGATCAGCAGGCCGGAGCCGAAGCCCTGCATCAGCATCCAGGCGTACGCGCCGCCGACCGGCGCCACGATCAGGCCGATGAGGGAACCCAGGAAGAGGAGCGTGCCGATGACGGCGAACGGGATCTGATTGCGCAGCCGGCCCACGAGCGCGGTGAAG
Organism: Streptomyces sp. HUAS MG91; assembly: GCF_040529335.1. Taxonomy (GTDB): domain Bacteria; phylum Actinomycetota; class Actinomycetes; order Streptomycetales; family Streptomycetaceae; genus Streptomyces; species Streptomyces tabacisoli. The sequence continues at coordinate 7,184,824 of NZ_CP159534.1, forward strand.
GCGAGCGAACCGGCGATGCCGACGAGGCTCATGACGGACAGCATCCAGCCCGCCTCCGTGCTGGACATGCCCTCGCTGGTGAGCATCGCCGGGATCCAGGCGGCACACGCGTAGTACTGGAGCGACTGCAGCCCCATGGTGAGGGTGACCTGCCAGGCCAGCGGTGAACGTCGCAGAGGCGTACGGGCGGTGGTCGCCGTCGTCGCCGTCGCGGGCGGGACGTCGGGGCGGCGCAGTTGCGGCACCCACAGCAGCAGGGCGAGGGCCGAGAGGACGGCCCAGACGCCGATCGCGCCGCGCCAGCCGAGCCCGAGCGCGTCGCCCAGCGGCACCGTGACCCCGGCGGCGAGCGCGGCGCCGCAGAACAGGGCCACCGAGTAGAGGCCCATCATCAGGCCGGTGTGCCGGTGGAAGTGGCGCTTGATGATGCTCGGCACCAGGACGTTCGAGAGCGAGATCGCCGCGCCGATCAGGACCGTGCCGGCGAACAGGGCGGGCAGCCCGGGCGCGAGCCGCAGCGCGATGCCCGCCGTGAGCAGCAGCATCATCGCGCCGAGCGCCCGTGTCATGCCGATCCGGCGGGACAGCTTCGCGGCGAACGGGGCGAGGATCCCGAAGCACAGGATCGGCAGTGTGGTGAGCAGGCCCGCCATGGATCCGCTCAGGCCCGTGGAGTCGCGTATCGCGTTCAGCTCGGGGGACACCGAGACGACGCCGGGCCGCAGATTCATGGCGATCAGCAGGATGCCCGCGGCGAGCAGCCCGGCGACGGGCGTCGCGGGGCTCTCGGTGCTCCTGGTGCTGTCGGGGATCTGGGTCGCGGATGCGGTGGCGCTTGATTGATCGGCAGTCTGCGGCATGCGCACCAACGTAACATCCCATGTTTCGAGGCTGGGGATCGACGAATGCGCAATAACAGGACAAAGTGACCAAGATTCGTGACCCAGATATGGGATATTTAACGGAGGTGCGTGAGGTGAGAACCTGCGTCCACGGGAAAGAGCGAGAGAGGCCGCCACCTTGTCCGAACCAGTACAGCCGACCCTGGTCCAGCGGACCATCGGACGCATCGAGCGCGCCATCGAGAGCGGCGAATGGGCCGTGGGCGACCGCATCCCGGCGGAGGGCCGCCTCGTCGAGGCGCTCGGCGTGGGGCGCAACACCGTGCGCGAGGCGGTGCGCGCGCTGTGCCACACCGGCCTCCTCGAGGCGCGGCGCGGCGACGGTACGTACGTCCGCGCGGCCAGCGACCTCAACGCCGCTCTCCAGCGCCGCCTGCGCCGGGCCGAGCTGAAGCACGTCCTCCAGGTGCGCCTGGCCATCGAGCGCGAGGCGGCACCGGCCGCCGCCGTCCACCGCGGCGAGGACGACCTGGCCCGCATCCTGTCCGCCCTCCTCGCCCGGCGCCGCGCCCAGGAGAGCGGCGACGCGGCCGCCTACGTCGACGCGGACCTGGAGTTCCACCGCGCCATCGTCGCCGCGAGCGGCAACCCCCTCATGGCCGAGCTGTACGAGTCCCTCGCCGAGGCCGTACGCGACAGCATCGCCTCGCTGCGCCCGAGCTGGGCACCGGAGCTCCCCGGCGCCTGCGCCCACGAGGACCTCGCCGACGCCATCGCCCGCCGCGACCCCGACGCGGCGACCAAGGCCGCCTGGGCCCACACCCAGACCGTGGAGGCGGCCATGGAGCGGATGGGGGAGCGGGAGGGGGAGTGAGGCCCGGGCCGGGCGAGATGCTGTAGCGCGACCCCGCGCCGACCACTGTCGAACGCCTCGTGCCCGGCTCTACTCTGGCTGTGCCTCAACGGTCTTGAGGGGGGTCGCATGAGCGAGAGCAGCGCGCGACGGGAACCACCGCCGAAGAGCGGTGAACGCCTCGCGGACTGGGCGGACGGCCGGCTCGGCATCTACCAGCTGGCCAAGTCCCAGATGCGGAAGGTCTTTCCCGACCACTGGTCGTACATGTTCGGTGAGATCTGCCTGTACAGCTTCATCATCCTCATACTCACCGGCACGTACCTGACGTTCTTCTTCAAACCCACCGCCGCCGAAGTCGTCTACAACGGCAGCTACGAACCACTCAAGGGCATCCTCGTCTCCAAGGCGTACGACTCGACCCTGCACATCAGCATGGAAGTGCGCGGCGGCCTGCTGATCCGGCAGATCCACCACTGGGCCGCGCTCGTCTTCGTCGCCGCGATGCTCGCGCACATGATGCGCGTGTTCTTCACCGGCGCGTTCCGCAAGCCGCGCGAGGTCAACTGGCTGTTCGGCTGGACCCTGCTGATGCTCGGCATCGTCACCGGCCTCACCGGCTACTCGCTGCCCGACGACCTGCTCTCCGGAACCGGTCTGAAGTTCGCGCACGGCGCGATCCTGTCGGTGCCGGTCGTGGGAACGTACCTGGCGTACTTCCTGTTCGGCGGCGACTTCCCCGGCGACGACTTCATCGCCCGGCTCTACCCCGTCCACATCCTGCTGCTGCCGGGCATCATGCTGGGCCTGGTCGCGGCCCATCTGATCCTGGTCTTCTACCACAAGCACACCCAGTTCGCGGGCCCCGGACGCAGCGAGAAGAACGTCGTCGGCGCCCCCTTCATGCCGATCTACATGGCGAAGGCGGGCGGCTTCTTCTTCGTGGTCTTCGGCGTCCTCGCGCTCATGGGCGCCGTCGCCACCATCAACCCGGTGTGGGCCTTCGGGCCGTACCGTACGGACCTCGTCACCACCGGCGCCCAGCCCGACTGGTACCTGGGCTTCTCCGAGGGACTGATCCGGGTGATGCCGGGATGGGAGATCAACGCCTGGGGCCACACCCTCGCCCTCGGCGTGTTCATCCCGTTCTCGCTGTTCCCGCTGATCATGATGCTGATCGCCGTGTACCCGTTCCTGGAGGCCTGGGTCACCGGCGACCGGCGCGAGCACCACGTCAGCCAGCGGCCGCGGAACCATCCGGTCAGGACCGGCCTCGGCGTGGCCTGGCTGGTGCTGTACGCGGTGCTGCTGATCGGCGGCGGCAACGACATCGTGGCGACCCATCTGCGGCTGTCCATCAACGCCATCACCTGGACGGTCCGGATCGGCTTCTTCGTCGCGCCCGTCCTCGCCTTCGTCGTCACCAGGCGGATCTGCAACGGGCTCCAGCGCCGCGACCGCGAGAAGGCGCTGCACGGCCGCGAGTCCGGCATCATCAAGCGGCTGCCGCACGGCGAGTACATCGAGGTCCACGAGCCGCTGACCCGGGCCGAGCTGTACACGCTGAACGCGCATGAGCAGCCCGCCGCCTACGAGTTGGGGCCACGCGTCGACGACAACGGAGTGGCGCGGCGGTTCACCGTGCGGCAGCGGGTGCGGGCTCGTCTTGCCCGGGCGATGTACGGGCCCGGTACCTATGTGCCGAAGGCGACGCCCGAGGAGTATCGGGCGCTGCACTCGGGATGGCACGAGTCGGAACGCGTGGACTGACCGAGCGCACCTCTCGTCGTGGCTGGTCGCGCAGTTCCCCGCGCCCCTGAAGCGAGCTCCGCTCGCCCAGGGGGGCGCGGGGAACTGCGCGACCAGCCCCCACCGGCCGTCAGCCGAGAGGACCGGGCGGCAAGCCCTACGCGGCGTAGGCCCAGAAGTCCCGCATGATCTGCGGCGGCGTCGGCCCGCTCATCGCCAGCTGGGTCAGCAGAACCGTCACCGCCCCGGTCGACGGAGTCAGATGCGCGGCGGTACCGGTACCGCCCACCCACCCGTACCGCCCCGGCACCTGCCACTTCTCGCGCGGCTCCACGTCCACCGAGCCCCCGAAGCCCCAGCCCTGCCCCTCGGTGAACAGCTCGCTCGCCGCGCGCTGCCCGTCCGTCAGATGGTTCGTCGTCATCAGCCGCACCGACTCGGCGGAGAGCACCGGACCGCCGCCGGAGAGCAGCATCCGGGCGAACGCCCACCAGTCGTCGGCCGTGGAGACGAGCCCGCCCGCGCCGGAGGGGAACGCGGGCAGGCCGCTCCACTGGCCGTCCGGCGTGTCGACCAGTTCGCGGCCGCCGTCGGGCGTGGGGACGTACTGGCTCGTGAAGCGGGCGCGCGCGGCGGCCGGCACCTCGAAGCCGGTGTCCTTCATGCCGAGCGGCGTGAAGATCCGCTCGGCCAGATAGTCGGGCAGCGAGGTGCCGGTGACCCGCGCGATCAGGACGCCCTGGATGTCCGAGCACGTGTTGTAGAGCCAGGCCTCGCCCGGCTGGTGCAGCAGCGGCACCCGGGCCAGCGCCGCCAGCCAGGTGTCCGGCTCGGGCAGCCGCTGCGGCTGGTGGGGATCCATGAGCGGGAACAGGAGCTGCATCACGGGCAGCGAGAAGTCCGACGCGAAGCCCCACCCCGCGCGGAACGTCAGCAGGTCCTCGACGGTCACCGGGCGGGCTGCGGGCACCACGTCCTCGACCGGCCCCGCCGGGTCGAGGACCACGTTCGGCGAGGCCAGCTCCGGCAGCCAGTGCGCGACCGGCGAGTCCAGCGCGAGCCGCCCGTCCTCGACCAGGGTCATGACGGCGGCCGCCACGATCGGCTTGGTGATCGAGGCGATCCGGAAGATCGAGTCCCGCGCGAGCGGGGCGGTGCCCTCGGCGTCCGCGTGGCCGACGACCGCCACCTCGACCTCGCCGCCCCGGGCCACCAGGCCCACGGCGCCCGGCACCGGGCCCGTCCCGACATGCGGTGCGAGTACGCCCGCCAGCCCACTGGTGTCGCTCATCGTCAGTCACCCTTCCCGGAAATGTACGGACGACAAGAGTGACCCCGAAAGCGCCCTCGACTCATCGGTCGGGCTCGCCGTCCCACAGCGTGTCGTGGGCGCGGTGCGCATCGGTCAGACCGTGGGTGAAGAACCGCTCGTAGTACTCGCCCTCCACATGGTGCGCCTGAAGCCAGATCCCGGGCACGTGGACGGCGTCCGTGTGCGCCGGGAAGCGGCGGTGCGTGGCCAGGATGTACGTACAGATGTCCCGGGCACAGTCGACGACACGCTCGTCGTACTCACTGGCCTCGGCGAGATAGCGCTGCCCGTAGTCGTCCTTGTAGATCCGGGTGAAGACGTCCTTGTCCGCGTAGGTGCCGCCGGCGCCGAACTTCGCCGCGACGACCGCGTCCACCGCCTCCGCCATGGAGGCGTGGGTGGGCGGGCAGGCCGCGGCGATCAGCGGTGCGCCCGTCGCGGGGTCCGTCAGGCCCACCGGGTGCGAGCGCAGGTTCTGGTACTTCGGCAGCGGTACGTGCCAGCGCCACAGATCGGCGAGCCGCCAGCGCGGGGTCACGAAGGTGAACCCGAGCATCCGCCCGTACACCTTGCGGAACTTCGGGTCGCCGAGTGCGATCTGCGGGTTGAGCGAGGCGTGGATCCAGGCGCCCAGGCCCATCGCCTCGGCCGTCAGCATGACCGTCTGCAGCAGCAGGTCCGCCTCGATCTGGGTGCGCATCGGGCCGAGCGCGCCGAGCGGCAGCTTCAGGTCCTTGTTCAGGAAGCCGTTGCCGATCCATTTCCTCACCCCTGCCGGACGGTACAGATTCCGGTCGTCGACGAGGACCGGGCGGGCCCCGTCGGGCTGGGTGAGCAGGTACATCAGGGCGTTGATGTACTGGTGGGACAGGTCGACCACCGGGAAGAGGACCGTCGTCCCGGGCAGGTTGGACAGGAAGCGGTTGGAGTCCAGATAGGCCGGGAAGTCGCGCAGTCCCTCGGCGACGTCGAGCCGGTGGTCGAGGAGCTTCACCTTCGTCCGCCGGGCACGGGCGAGGAGCGTCGCGGCGTCGAACGGCTCGTGCGGCGCCGGCGGCAGCCTGCGCAGGAAGTACGTACCGCTGTCGTTGATGAGGAAGAAGTACGTGCCCTGCGCGTTGTCGGGGCTGCCGGCGGTGCGGCCCGTCATCGTCAGATTGGGCTTGGCCATGAGGGGCTTGCCGTCGCGCGGGTCCTCGAAGGGACGGTCCGGCATCGTCAGCCCCGTGGAGCCGGTGACCGCGATCAGCACCGCCTCCTCCAGCTCGCTCAGCGGCTCCGGCACGTGCGCCGAGCGGTAGCTCATCGAACCGGCCGGCACCGAAGCACCGCGCGGGACACGGTGCGTGCGGCGCCGCCAGACCGTCTCCAGGAACGGGCGGGCGAGCAGGTCGTCGAGACCCCGGTGGCCCGCCGACGGACCGTCAGCCGCCCTCATGCGCAGCCCCGTTCTCGACCGGCGGCACCGGCCGCCAGGGAGCGAACGCGCTCGCCTCGCGCGGCAGCAGGCCCGCCAGCTCCGGGCAGTGCCGCAGCACGACCGACTTCATGCCGCTCTTCTCCACCCAGTCGATGCCCAGCGGCGTGTAGATCTCCGGGCGGTAGTCCACGGTGAGGAAGCGGTCGCTCTGCAGCCGCCGCGTCGCCATCAGGATGAAGACCCGGAAGGCGGTGTCGGAGAAGCCGAAACCGGTCGGCGGGTTCTCCGCGAACAGGCCGACGACCGTGTCGATCTCGTCGACGTCGCGGTACACGTCCTTGAGGCGGGACAGCGTCTCCGGGTCCCGCGTCAGGTCCTCGAAGCGGCGCACGCGCTCCTTGTGCAGCCCCGCGCGGAAGTCGTTGTAGCGCGGCACGCCACGGCGCCGGGTGCGCACCAGGTCGACCACCGACAGGTCGATGATCTCCCCGTCGCGCTGGAAGTGCCGCAGCGCGTCCGGGTAGTTGTGCAGCGTGATCGCGCCCGGATTCGCGATGCCGAACGAGTACAGCGTGTTCGCCAGGCCCGTCTTGCGGATCTGGCTCTCGGCCGCCGCCCCCTGGATGTCGTGGAAGCCGACCGTCTCCAGGCGCTGCCCGAAGTGGTACTCGCGCAGTTCGTAGTCGTCCGGGATCAGCGGGTGCATCCGGTAGACCGTGACGAAGTCCTCGGTGAGCGAGTACGGCGCCCCGTGGTGGTCCGGCATCGTCTTCGGGATGCCGGTCAGCGCGTGCGCCTCGAGCAGCCACAGGCCGAGCTGGTTGAGCCAGTTGCGCGGCGGGCCCTGCCAGTTCGTGTGCAGGCCGATGTCGATGGTCTTCGTCGCGAGGATCGCCGGCGTCCACTCCACCGTATGGATCTTCGCGATGAGCGCGGACACCACGAGCCGTGCCGTGTGGTAGATCCGCTCCTCGCTCATCGACGGGTACTCGGCGCGCAGCGCGTCGCACACCGTGTTGTGCTCGCGCGCGAACAGCGTGTGCATCGCGCTGAGCCCCATCCACCAGTTGTCCTTGAACCCGGCGAGCGGGATGCCCGTACGGTCGATCGGGATGTGACCTCCTTCGAGCAACAGCCGTGCCCCGCCGTCGGGTTCGCGCAGCGAGCGGGCCGTGCGCTCGTCGCCGCCGTACACCTCGGAGCCGTCCCACCAGTGCGAGGCGGTGTTGCCGAAGAGGACCGGCGGCCGGTCGCCCGGCAGCTCGATGCCCTCGTTCTCGGCGAACCGCATCACGTTCTCCTCGGGCCCGTTCGGCTGGTTGGCCCAGGTGCCGCCGCCCGGGGGCAGCGGTACCTCGACGGTCCTGCCGCCCTCCTTGTACCGCCGGTGGTTCACCCAGTCGTGCACCTGGAACTGGATCCAGGCCGCCGCCAGGATGTTGAGGCTCGTCGCCGGGACGAAGCTCTCCCGGGCGAGCAGCCGGCGGCTCACCGTCACCGGGTTCGGGGTGTCGAAGAGGTCGGGCCGGTACACGGGCTTCAGATTGCGGCCGAACGCCGCGCCGACCGCGCCCATCGCCGGCGCCGAGAGATCGTTGTACGTCCCGTCGTACGAGCGTGCCGTCCGCAGCCGCTCGTCGACCGGGACCGGCACCGCCGCCGCCTTCGGCGGGGCCTCCTGCACATCGGTGTCGATGAGGTTGAACCGGCGCAGCGTCTTGCGCAGGAACACCAGGTTCAACAGGCCCGCGTCCAGCGGGAGTTTGTGCCACGGCACGACGCGGTTCAGGATCCGGAAGGCGAGCCCGACGGGCACGTCGAGCACCTGGTTGCGCAGCGGTTCCTCGGTCGTGAAGCGGGTGCCGCCGCGCTGCGCCGCGCTCGCCTCGTAGGCGACCTTGCGGGCCCGGTTCAGATTGCCGAGCGGCCGGAACTCCTCGGTGGTGAACCAGGGGTTGAAGGCCAGCTCCTCGATCCGGCGGGCCGCCGACCGCGCCTCGGCCGTCGTGACGTCCTGCCGCGGGATCGTCAGCCGCGCCACCGGAACCGGCGGCGACACGGCCTCCTTCCACTCCACCGACCCGTCCTCGACCGGGGTCCTGCGCTCGTCGACGTACCGTTGCACGCACAGGTCGAAGGAGACGTCGTCGCGCTCCAGCCGCCGCGCCAGCTCCTTGTGCAGGAAGTCCGGGTCCGTGCGGTCGGGGCGCGGTTCGGTGGCGCCGCCGACGGAGGGGCGCAGCAGATAGCGGACCGGCCCCGCCTCGCTCCACAGGATCGCGCCGCGGCTCCAGTACGTCTCGCGGGCCAGGCTGTTGACGGTGTGCCGGGTCGCCGCCTGCACATTGCGCCGCATCCGCGCGGCCGTGCCGAGCCCCACGGCGAGCGGCAGCTTCACGAACAGCCCGTACGCCTTGCGCAGCGGGGTGCGGGCCCCGGCCATCGCCTTGGCGAACGCCACGAACTCACGGGCGTCGCGGGCGTGCGACACGGGGAAGCTCGTCGCCAGCAGGTCATGGCTCTCCTCGCCGGTGACCTGGACGCGCACGGCGACTCCGTGCAGATCGGGGGCGCTGTCCGGGCCGCGCATGCCACTGGCGTTCGAAAGCCGCACCGTCGCCGGGTAGTCGGCGCCGGGGCGGGCGAAGCCGGCGGTGAGCGCGGCCGGCAGATCGTCGTTGAACCGCAGGCGGGCGTTCTCCACACCGAGCGCCGCCTTCGCGTGGAAGGCGCGCTCGTGGCCCGGGGCGCCGCTCGCCTCCCGGTTCGCCACCTGGACCCGCATGATCTCGCGGGCCAGGCGCTGGAAGACGAGGCGCTCGGCCTCGGGGCTGCCGCCCTCGTACCGCTCGTACTGTGCGTACCGTTCGGTCTCGGCCATCGGTTGCCGTCCCTGTCGTAAGGTGCGGACGTCCTGCGCGGGTTCCCGTACGCGCACGGGGAGGGGTCAGCGACGCTAGCGGCGCCCTCGCGCGCCCCGCAGCGCCCGTTCCCGCCATGTGACGAAGACGGCCGACAGGCTGGACCCGCGTCCGCGCCCGCGGATCCGGGCTCGTCAGGAGCGGCCGCCCGGGTGGCCGCCCGACGGCCGGGACCGGCGCGGCCCCCCGTGCGCCGCCCGGCCCCCGTCCGCCCCACCCGAGGGCCCCGCCGATGGCCGGTCGGCGACACCTTGACGGCGTGGGACGGCGGTGGTGTGCTCGGCAGCCCGCCCCGGGAGGTGTCCCATGCGGGTCACGACCGTGCACGGCCCCGGCTTCGCGGAGCTGCGCCCCCTCAAGGAGCCGGTCCTCGTCGCGGCGGACGGCGGCGGTTTCCCCGTCTACCCCGACCTGCCGCACCGGCTGACCGACGACAAGGAGCACCCCGATCCGGGCGGCGTCCTGCCGCACGTGATGGCGACCCTCTCGGCCTACGCCTACGCGGGCTTCGGCCAGCAGAGCGACGCCACGACGGTGGCCACCATGGCGACCCGGCTCGGCCTGGAGAAGAACCGCTGCCGCGCCTTCGAACAGCGCGTCGACGCCCTCTACATCGCGTCCGCGGCGTACCTCGTGCAGGACGCCGACCGCAGGACCGTCGTCCTCTGCTACCGGGGGACCCAGCCCGAGGACATCATCAGCATCCTCACCGACGCCGACGTACGCCCCGACACGCTCCGCGTCGACCTCGGCGACGGCCACGGTCCGTACCCGGTGCACGCCGGGTTCTACCGCAATATGCGTGCCACCCGCTACGCCGTCCTGGACTCCCTCGAACGAGCCGTGCGCGGCGAGTCCATCGACCCCGCCGAACACGGCACGCGCGGCGACGGACTCGAGGCGCTGTACATCACCGGGCACAGCCTGGGCGCCGCGATGGCCGCGCTGATGGCAGTCACCCTCCTGCACGAACCGGCCTACGCCCCCGTCGCCCGCTGCCTGCGCGCCGTCTACACCTTCGGCCAGCCGATGCTCGGCGGGCCCGCGCTCGCCGCCGCCTGCGAGAGCGCCACCGACGGCCACGGCGGCCACCCGCTGCGCGACCGGCTCCTGCGCTACATCTACGACCGTGACGTGGTGCCCGCGCTGCCGCCCCGCCCCGTCGGCCCCTACGCCCCCTTCGGCCGGGAGTTCCACTTCCGCCGGGCCCGGCAGGGACTCGACGCGGTGTTCACGGCCACCGCCGACGCCGCCGTCGAGGCCGTCGCGCTCCCCGGTGACCTGCTCACCGGCGCCGACCCGCTGCGCCGCCTGAGGCGCATCGCGACGGTGCCGGAGCGGGCCGCGGGACACGGCTGGGTGGAGTGCCGCGCCCCGGCACCGCCCTACGCCCAGATGGACAGCCTCGCCGGGCTCGCGGTGGTGGCGCCGCTCGCTTTCCTCGCCGCCCGGCTCGCGCTGACCCGGTCCCTGCCCTTCAAGTACTCCTTCGAGGACCACGGGCCCGGCCACTACGTCAACGCCCTCGCCCCGCCGGGGGTGTTGAGCGAGTTCGGGGACCACCTCTGACCACGGCACCGGCGAGATCCCTGACAATTGTCACGGGTGGATCGTGGACCGGCTCACTGTCTGCCGGGGGGCCGCCGGTCCGACCATCACGGTATGACTTCCACGAACCCGCCCCACGAGGCGCACCGCACCGTTCTCCGTCCGGCCCGGCTGCTCGTCGGCTGCTATCTGACTGTCAGCGTCGCGACCCTCGGCGCCGTCTTCCTGCTCCGCCACCACCACGGCGTCGTCGACGACGCGGTGTGGACCCGCAGCGTCATCGTCGTCGCCAGCGCCCTGCTCACCCTGCTCTTCGTCACCCGGGCCGCCAGAGGCTCACGCGGCGCCTTCCGCCGGCTGCGCGTCGTCACCGCCGCCATGACGGTGGCCATCGCCGTCATCGTGGCGCTGCCCGGCCTGTTCCCCGTCTGGCTGCGCGTGGAGCAGAGCGTGTGCGGGCTGCTGCTGCTCGCCGTCGTGGTCTCGGTCAACGGCCGCGAGACCCGCGCGCTGTTCCGTTCGTCGTGACGCGGAGCCCGGCCGCGCACGGTGTTAGCGTGCCCGCCATGGAGGCGCGGGGCACACCGGAGGCGAGCGACGATCCGCAGCGCTGGTCCCAGGGCTGGCGGCGGACGGTGCTCGCCACCGGCATGCTCGCCTACCCCGCGGTCACCGCCGTCGGCATCGCCCAGTATTCCTCGGGAGCGGCCCGGGTCGCGGGAGACGCGGTCGTGGCCGTGTTCTGTGTCGCCTACGTACTGGCGACGATCAGCGTCGCGCGCGGGAACGAGCGGACCCGGTCACTGGCCTTCGTGCCGCTGACCGTCCTGTTCCTGGCCGCCCTGCCGTTCGCCCACGAATACGCGTTCTTCCTGTGCACCGTGATCATCTCGTTCGCCGCGCTGCACTGGCGGCGGTACGCGGCGGCGCTGATCGGCGGCGGGGCGCTCGCCGCCGTCGTCGTGCCGTGGCTGGTGCGGCCCTGGCACAGCGGGCCCGGCTGGCTGGAGGCGGTCGCGCTCGTCTTCACCGCGCTGACCGTGTCCGCGTTCGCGGAGATCGCCGACTCCAACCGGGCGCTGGTCGAGGCCCGCGCCGAGGTCGCCCGGCTCGCGCAGCTCACCGAGCGGGACCGGATCGCCCGCGACCTGCACGACCTGCTCGGCCAGTCGCTCACCGTCATCACCGTCAAGAGCGGCCTCGCCCGCAAGCTGGCCACCGCCGGATCGCCGCGCGCCGTCGACGAGATCGCCGAGGTCGAGCAGCTGTCCCGGCAGGCCCTCGCGGACGTACGGGCCGCGGTCACCGGCTACCGCGAGGTGACCCTCGCCGGTGAACTCGCCTGCGGCCGCGAGCTGTTGCGGGCGGCCGGGATCACCCCCGAGCTGCCCGCCTCGACGGAGTCGGTGCCCCCGGACCGCCAGGAACTCTTCGGCTGGGCCGTGCGCGAGGGCCTGACCAACGTCGTCCGCCACGCCCGCGCGGCCCGCTGCACGGTGACGCTGTCGCCGACGTCCGCCGAGATCGCCGACGACGGCACCGGCGCCCCGGCCGCCCCCGGCAACGGGCTGACCGGGCTGCGGGAGCGGGTGGCCGCCGCCGGGGGCCGGGTGGAGGCGGGGCCGCGCGAGAGCGGCGGCTGGCGGCTCAAGGTGACGGTTCCAGCGGCGGACGAGGACGGTGCGGCATGAGGCCCGGAACGCCGCCCCCGGAGGGACACCCCGTGATCAGGCTGCTGCTCGCCGACGACCAGGACCTCATCCGCAGCGCCCTGTCCGCGCTGCTCGACCTGGAGAGCGACTTCGAGGTCGTCGCCTCCGTCGACCGGGGCGACAAGGTCCTCGACGCGGCCCGTGCCGCCCGCCCCGACGTGGCGCTGCTCGACATCGAGATGCCGGGCCTCGACGGCCTCGCGGCGGCCGCGCGGCTCACCGCGGAACTGCCCGGGTGCCGGGTCGTCATCCTCACCACGTTCGGCCGGGCCGGATATCTGCGCCGGGCCATGACGGCGGGCGCCGTCGGCTTCGTGGTCAAGGACGCCCCGCCGGAGGCGCTGGCCGACGCGATCCGCCGGGTCGTGCGTGGCGAACGCGTCGTCGACCCGGACCTCGCCGCGGCGACCCTCGCCGCGGGCGACTCACCCCTGACGGCCCGCGAACGGGACGTCCTGGAAGCGGCCCGCCCCGGCGGCTCGGTGGCGGACATCGCGGCGGCCCTCTTCCTCTCCGAGGGCACCGTGCGCAACCACCTGTCCTCGGTCATCGCCAAGACGGGCACCCGCAACCGCATGGAGGCGCTGCGCACGGCCGACGAGCGCGGGTGGCTGTAGCGGGCCGGGCCCCGCGTGCTCAGCGCATGTCCGCCGGGCGTTCGGTGCCCTCGAAGGGGAAGCGGTGGCGGAAGTCGTCCGCGGCGTCCTCCAGCGTCACGAAGGAGACGCCCTCGTGCCCGGACACGTACTCGATGAAGCGCTCCAGCATCAGCAGCACCTGCGGGCGGCCGGAGACGTCGGGGTGCAGGGTGACCGGGACGACGGCGTAGTCCAGCTCCCGGTGCACCCAGTCGAACTGGTCCTTCCAGTCCTGCTCCAGGGCGCGCGGTGAGACATAGCCGTGGCTGTTGTGGCTGTGCTTGTTGAACATCATGGGCGGCAGGTCGTCGACGTACCAGTTGCCGCAGAACTCCACGAGGTCGACCTCGTGGCCGTGGACGAGGGGCTTCATCCAGTCCTTGGCCTCCGCCGTGTAGTCGATCTTCGTCCAGGAGTCGCCGACCCGGGCGTAGAAGGGAGTGAAGTCGCGGTAGTTCTGCGAATGGTCGTACGAGAAGCCGTACTTGTGCAGCAGCGCGGCCGTCGACTCCGACATCTCCCACCAGGGCGCGACATACCCCTTCGGCCTGCGGCCCGTGAACTGTTCGATCAGCTCGACCGACTTGGCGAGGACGTCCTCCTCCTGCTGCGGTGACATGGCGATCGGGTTCTCGTGCGAGTAGCCGTGCGCGCCGATCTCGTGGCCCGCCTCGACGACCATCCGGGTCTGCTCGGGGAACGTCTCGACGGAGTGGCCCGGGATGAACCACGAGGTGCGGATCCCGTACCGCTCGAACAGCTTGAGCAGGCGGGGCGTGCCGATCTCACCGGCGAAGACGCCGCGCTGGATGTCGTTGGGGGAGTCCTCGCCGCCGTAGCTGCCGAGCCAGCCGGCGACCGCGTCCACGTCGACGCCGAGCGCTATCCGGATGTCCTTGGTCATGGGGAACCACTCCTCAGGGTCGGGGTGTCGGTGGGTCAGGCGAGGTGGGCCGTGAGCCGGTCGGCCGCCGCGGCGAGGGCCTCCCGGTCGGCGGCGCCCCAGTCCCGCTCGCGCAGGCTGTGCACCGAGATCCACCCGGTGAGCGCGCCGTCGCACTGCACGGGCGAGAGCATCTGGGCCCGCACCCCGTACACGTCGACGAGGGCCCGCGGCGGGTGCGGGGCGGCGCGGAAGTGCGGCTGGACCAGCGGACGGCGCTCGGCCTCCAGCCACTCGACGGTGTTCAGGCGCCGCTGGTCGAGGGAGGCGTCCCGGCGGATCGAGCGCACGCCGTCGCGCAGCGCCTCGCCCGCGGTCAGGTCGACGTGCAGGCCGTGCTCCGGCAGATCGACGCGGAACGTGGTGCGGTCCGCGCCGGTGGCCCCCAGCAGATCCGTCAGGACCGACTGGACGCGGGCGCGCAGGCTGCCGTCGCGCAGCAGCGTGCCGTGGCCCGGCCAGGAGGGCGTGGCTCCCGCGAGGTCGACAGCCCGCCACAGAGTGGCCGTCACCGAGTCGAACACCGGGATGCCCAGGGCCTGTTCGAGACGTTCGGTCTCGCCGGCGCCGTGCACGTTCGTGCAGACCACGGCGACCGCCTGGGCGCCGTCGGTGGCGGCCCGCCCGATCTGCGCGGCCACGTCGGCGGCCGGGATCCGGGCGAAGGCCTCGTTGTCGTCCTCGCCGAACGGCTCGGCGAGGACGCACTCCAGGCCCTCCTTCGCATACGTCGCCACGATCGCCTCGGCGACGTCGCGGGTGTACGGCAGGGCGAGGCCGAGCCGTGTCACGCCGTACGCGGCGCAGGCGTCCAGCAGCGCGAGCGTCGACGTCGTCGCCGGGACGCCGGTCTCCGCGGTGAGCGCGGCGGCGAGCGCCCGGTCCCGCTCGACACCGAGCCAGGAGCCGGAGGTGCCGTTCCAGACGAGGACGTCGACCTTGGCGTCGGCCAGCTGCCGGGCCGCCGCCAGCATCGGCGCGGGGTCGAACTGGGCGTCGCTGCCGGCGTCCAGGGCGATCCGGGTCACCGGGACCCGGGCGAAGTGCGCGGTGACGGAACCGGCGGCGCCCCGCAGCAGCGCGTAGGTGACGGGCTCCAGAGCGGTGTTGGACGACGGGGTGAGCATGCCCACGCGCAGCGGGCGGTTCTCGCTCATCGGACGGCGAGCCTCCTCGAATAGTCGATGACCAGGGACGAGACGGTGAACAGGGCGCCCGCGCCGACGAAGTAGAGCAGCGCCCAGGTGTAGGAGCCGGTGCCGCCGACGATGAAGCCGACGGCGATCGGGGTGACGATCCCGGCGATGTTGCCGGACAGGTTCATGGCGGCGCCGACCACACCGGCGTTGGCCCGGCCGCCCAGCGTGGACGGCAGCGCCCAGTACAGGCCCGCCCAGCGCAGGAAGAACAGGACGACGGAGAGCAGCACCACGGCGGTCGTCGCGTCCGGCACGAGGACGACGCCGAGCAGCCCCGCCATCACGGCCCCGCCCGCGATCCCCATCAGGGTGCGCTGCACGGTGTTGGCGCCACCGCCGCGCGCCCGCCAGAGGTCGCTGAGCCAGCCGCCGATGAGTTCGCCGACGAACCCGGCGCCGAAGATGACGAGCGTGGACCAGCCGATCGACTTGATGTCGAAGCCCTTGGTCTCCGAGAGGTAGAGCGGGCCCCAGGTCAGCAGCCCGTAGAAGACGCCGTTGAAGCCCATCCAGCCCAGGCACATGCCCCAGAAGGAGCGGTGCCCGAGGTAGTCGGTGAGCCGGGCCGGGCGGTCGTCGCCGGGGGCCAGCGCGTCCTCGGCGGCGTGCCCCCGCTCGATGTGCTCGGCCTCGGCGTCGTTCACGCCGGGGTGCTCGCGCGGGGTGTCGCGCAGGAACCACAGGGCGAACAGGCCGACGGCCACCGTCGCGGCGCCGGCCACCACGAAGCTGAGCCGCCAGCTGCCGGTCCAGGCGATCAGTCCGGAGATCGCCACGCCGCCGAGGGCGGTGCCGAGCGGGGCGCCGCCGTCCATGAGGACCGCGCCGCGCCCGCGCTCCGCGGCGGGCAGCCACTGGGCGTTGAGCTTGCCGCCGGCCGGCATCACCGGCGCCTCGACGGCGCCGAGCGCGAGGCGCGCGCCCAGCAGTGAGCCGACACCGGTCGCGGCGGCCGTCAGCGCGGTCGCCGCTCCCCAGCCGGCACAGGCTCCGCCGACCATCCGGCGCGGCCCGAACCGGTCGATGAGCCGGCCCGCGGGGAGCTGCATCAGCGCGTACGTCCAGAAGAAGGCGCTGAGCACGAAGCCGGTGACCTCCTTCGACAGGTGGAGGTCGTCGGTGATCAGCGGCAGGGCGACCGAGACGGAGCCGCGATCGATGTAGTTGAGCGTCACGACACCCAGCAGGAGGAGGAACACCTTCCAGCGGGTGCGGGTGCGGGTGCGGGTGCGGGTGGGCCGGGCGGTACCGGTTCGCGGGGGTTTCGGGCCCGCGCCGGTGGCGGGGACAGGGTTGGCTGACGACATGTCACACCCTCGGTTCGGCAGGGGACGTGCTGCGGAAAGGGCATGCCGCGCAGGGCCGCGAAGGCGGCCCGGCGGACAAATGGCAAAGCTCTTGACGTGCTCGTTCTGCGCTATGGCATACCAAAGCATGCGGACGGGGCTGCCCCGCGTCAACCCGTTGGTATACCGTGAGCGCGAATTGACGGGGAGGCAACATGGCACCTGCGGGACCCGGTGACGCCGGCTGGCTGCGCGACCAGGTGTGCGAGGGCGTCAGGGACCGGATCATCGACGGCCGGCTGCGCCCCGGCGACCGGCTGGTGGAGCGGGACGTGGCGGAGGAGTTCGGCGTCTCCCGCATTCCCGTGCGCGAGGCCATCAGGGTGCTGCTCAGCGAGGGCTTCCTGGAGGCCGCCTCGGCCCGCAGGATCGTCGTCAAGCAGCTGTCGTTCCAGGACGTGCTCGACCTGTTCGACCTCAGGGAGGCGCTGGAGGTCGTCGCCGCCCGCCGGGCCACCGAACGTGCCGGGCAGAGCCAGATCGACGCGCTGGGCCGGCTCCTCGCCAGCGCCGACAAGGCCACCCGCGGCGGCCGCGCCGACCGCATCTCGCGCGCGAACAACGCCTTCCACCACCACATCGTGGAGATCGCGGGCAACACGCTGCTGGCGTCCACGCTCCAGCCGCTTGAGGGCCGGATGCGCTGGCTGCTCCAGCAGGTGGACGACCCGCACGCGGTGTGGGAGGAGCACAGGGCGCTCTACGAGGCCATCGCCGCGCACGACGTGGACCTCGCCGCCGACCGGGCCCTGCGGCACGTCCGCCACTACCGCGAGGTCGCCCTCGCGGTGCTGTTCGACTCCCGCCCCGCGGTCACACCCCCGCCCCGCTGACCCGCCGGGCGCGGGCCCCCCGGCTCACGCCAGCTGCCGCCGCACCAGCTCGTGCAGCCGCCCGCCCGCGTCCCGCAACAGCTCCTGCGGCGCGCCCTGCTGGACGACACGGCCCCCGGACATCACGACCACCCGGTCAGCGTCCAGCACGGTCGACAGCCGGTGGGCGATGACGATCCGCGTCGCGTTCAGCTTGCGGGTGCTGTCGATCACCGTGCGCTGCGTCTCGTTGTCCAGCGCGCTCGTCGCCTCGTCGAAGAAGAGCAGGCGCGGGCGCCGGATCAGCGCCTGCGCGATCATCAGGCGCTGGCGCTGCCCGCCGGAGACCGCGCCGCTGCCCGCGATCAGCGTGTGCAGCCCCATCGGCATCCGCCGGATGTCGTCGGCCAGCCCCGCCATCTCCGCCGCCTCCCACGCCTCCTCCTGCGTGAACGACTCGGCGCCGCAGATGCAGTCGAGGATCGATCCGGTCAGCGGCTGCGCGTTCTGCAGCACGACCCCGCACTGCCGCCGCACCGCCGACTGGTCGAGCGCGGTCAGGTCCTGGCCGTCGTAGAGCACACTGCCGTGCGTGGGCGCGTCGAAGCCGATCAGCAGGCGCAGCAGCGTCGACTTGCCGCAGCCGCTCTCGCCGACCACCGCCACGAACTCGCCGGCGCGCACGGACAGCGACACGTCGTCGAGGACGAGCGGGCCGTCGTCGGTGTACCGGAAGGACAGGCCGCGCGCCTCCAGGGCCCCGGTCAGCTCGCCGGGCCGGCCCGCCGCCTCGCGCACCTCGGGCTCCGCGTCGAGCACCGGCTTGATCTGCTCGTACATCGGCAGCACCGCCGCCGCGGAGATCAGCGCACCGGTCAGCTGGGTCACCGACGTCAGCAGCATCGTCACGGACGTGTTGAACGTCAGGAACGACGCCGCCGACAGCGAACCGCGCGCGGGACCCGCGAGCAGCATGAACATCAGCAGCGAACACAGCGGCAGATACACGGCGTTGAGGACCGTCGTCACGTTCTTGATACGGCCCGCGCGCCGTTGCAGCTCCCGGCTGCGCGCGAACTGCTCGGCCCACGCCGCGTACGCGAAGCTCTCCGCGCCCGCCACCCGCAGCTTCGGCAGCCCGCGCAGGGTCTGGAAGGCCTGGTTGTTGAGCCGGTTGCCGAGCTTCACCAGGCGGCGCTGCCAGCGCAGTTCCCACAGGCCGAGGGTGAGGAAGAGCGCCGCGACCACGGCCAGCATGCCGAGTGCGGCCAGCGCGAGCGGCACGCTGTGGACGAGGAGCAGGACGAGGTTCATCACGCCGATCGTCGTCGCCTGCACCACCACCGGGCCGACCCCCGAAAGGAGCCGCCGGATCGCGCTGATGCCCATCGCCGCGCTCGCCAGCTCACCCGTGGAGCGCGCCGCGAAGAAGCGCGTCGGCAGCCGCAGCAGGCGGTCCCAGACGGCCGGCTGGAGGACGCTCTCCACCCGGCCCTCGACCCGCAGCACGGTCAGGTTCTGCACCAGCGTGAACGCCGCCGACACCACTCCGGCGACGACGACCGCGAGGGAGACCTGGGTGACGAGATCGGTCTGCGCGTTCGGGACGTAGGTGCCGAGGACCTGGCCCGTCGCGATCGGCACGAGCGCGCCCAGCGCCACCGTCACCAGACCGGCGAGCAGCAGCCGGCGCACATCGCCGCCCATCGCGCGCAGACTGAACCGGGCCAGCCGCCAGGGGCTCAACCGCCCCTCGGGCAGCGGCCGGTAGAGCAGCACGGCCCGCTCGTCGAAGTCCTCGGCGTTGTCCTCGTCGATCCGGGTGCGGCGCTCGCCCGACGGGTGCACCGCCTCGTAGCCGCCGCGCCGCCACAGCAGCGCGACCGGCGCCCCCGACGCGGCCCGGAAGCCGACCAGGGGCCCCGAGTCCTGCCGCCACCAGTCGCCGGTGAGCCGCACCGGGCGGGTCCGGATCCGGGACGCCAGCGCGATCTGCTCGACCGGGTCGATCCGGTCGCTGACCGCGCCGCCGCGCCCCGGGTCGACGAGCGTGATGCCCGCCGCGCGGGCCACCACCTCGCAGGCCGCGTACGTCGCGTCGACTCCGGCCTCCGTGCCGCGGGCCCGGCGCCGCTGCGTCCCGATGGAGGCCAGCAGCGTGCGGTCCGCCTGCTCGCGGACGGCCTCGCCCGCGCGGATCCCCGCCGCCGCCCGGTCCTCGTGGGCGCTCTCCATCCGCTCGATCCAGCGGTCGAGCGTCGAAAGCAGCCGGTACTGCTGGTTCACCATGCGCTGCCACAGACCGCCGTCCACCAGCAGATCGGCGGCCGCGTCGGCCGCGTACGCGGAGCCGTACTGCACGCTGCCGGGGGAGAGCTGCGGCCACAGCACGTCCTCGTCGGTGACGGCGTCCTCGGACATGCGGCCGTCCCGCCCGTTGAGCGGTGCCTCGAACAGCACCCGCTGCCCGCGCCCCACCCCGAGCGCGAACGCCTCCTCCAGCAGGCTCCACGTCATGTCGTACGAGCCCTGCGAGGCGTCAGCGCTGTAGGGGAGCTCCCGCAGCGGCACCCGGCGCACCGTGCAGCCCGCCAGCGGCCGCCCCACCAGGGTGTGCTGGGTGCCCTCGACCGGACCGAGCAGCAGCGTGCCCGGCTCCAGACGGCCGAGGAAGTGCCAGTGGCCCTGCGCCAGGACGTCCACCGCGAACAGGTCGAGCGCCCCGCCCGCGACGAGCCACAGCACCTGCGGCCCCTCCAGCGGCAGACTGCGCAGCCCGGCACAGTCGACCGGCGCGCCGAGCCCGCCGAACGCGGCGACGACCTGGTCCGAGGAGGTGAACTCCGGTTCCGTGTACGTCACTTCAGTGCTCCCTGACCAGCTCGGCATAGGCTCCGCCCGCCGCCACCAGCTGCTCGTGGCGGCCCCGCTCGACGATCTGGCCCTGGTCGAGGACCACGATCTCGTCGCTGTCGCGGACGGTGGACAGCCGGTGGGCGATGACGACGCAGGCGCAGCCGCGCCGCCGGATGTTGTCCATCACGATCTGCTCGGTCTCGGCGTCGAGGGCGCTGGTCACCTCGTCGAGCACGAGGACGCTGGGGCGGCGCACCAGCGCCCGCGCGATCTCCAGCCGCTGGCGCTGCCCGCCGGAGAAGTTGCGGCCGTCCTGCTCGACCCGGCCGTGGATCCCGCCGGACCGCCGCGCGACCACGTCGTACAGGCACGCGTCGCGCAGCGCCTCCATGACGGCCTCGTCGGTGATCGAGGGGTCCCACAGCGCCACGTTGTCCCGGACCGTCCCCTCGAACAGGAAGACGTCCTGGTCGACGAAGGAGACGGACGCGGCCAGCGCGCCGCGCGGAATGTCGTCCAGGCGCCGGTCGTCGATCCGGATGACGCCCTCCCAGGGCGCGTACAGCCCCGAGATCAGCCGGGACACCGTCGACTTGCCGCTGCCGGACCCGCCGACCAGCGCGACCTGCTGCCCGGGCCCCACCGTGAGGGAGAAGCCGGAGAGCAGCGGCTTGTCGAGCGGGCTGTAGCCGAACGTGATGCCGTCCAGCTCGACCTGCCCGCGCAGCCGCCGCGTGCTGCGCACCTGCTCGGGCCGCGCGTACAGGCTGTCGACGGGAAAGTTCTCCACGTCCTTCAGGCGGGCCACGTCCGCGGCGAAGTCCTGGATACGGCCCGCGACCCCGTTCAGCCGGGTGATCGGCGCGGTGAACCGGGTGACCAGCGCCTGGAAGGCGACGAGCAGGCCCACCGACAGATGCCCCTCGATCGCCCGCAGCCCGCCGATCCACAGGATCAGCGCGCTGTTCAGCGTCGCGAGCGCCGGCGCGACGATCCCCAGCCAGGCACTCGGCACCCCGAGCCGCTGCTGCTCCTCCAGCGTCGTCGCGTGCTGCCCGGCCCACTTGCGGAAGTAGCCGTCCTCGCCGCCCGTGGCCTTCATCGTCTCGATCAACTGAAGCCCGGTGTAAGAGGTGTTGGTGAGCCGCGCGGAGTCCGCCCGCAGCTTCTGCGTGCCCGTCGCGCGCAGCCGGACCACGATCCGCATGGCCACCACGTTCAGCAGCGCGATCCCGACGCCGACCATCGTCAGCTGCGGGTCGTACGTCCACAGCAGCGCCGCGTACAGCAGCACCACGATGCCGTCGACCCCGGCCGCCGTCAGATCACGGGCCAGCGTCTCGGCGACCGCGTCGTTCGACTGGAGGCGCTGCACCAGATCGGCCGGGCTGCGCTGCGCGAAGAAGGTGACGGGCAGCCGCAGCAGATGCCCGAAGAACCGCGCGCTGCTCAGCGTGGAGGAGATGACGCGGCCGCGCAGCAGGTTCGCCTGCTGCAACCAGGTCAGCGCCGCCGTCAGCGCCACCATCGCGCCCATCGACGCGAACAGCGCACCCAGCAACGACGTCTGATCTCCGATCAGGAACAGGTCGATGTACGTCTTGCTGAGCGCGGGCACCGCCGCGCCCACCGCCACCAGCAGCAGGCTCGCGAGCAGCGCGGCGAGCATCGTGCCCGTCGTGCCGCGCAGCCGCCCGGGCAGCGCCTTCAGCACGCCGGGCCGCCGGCCGCCGGCCGTGAACCCGTCGCCCGGTTCAAGGACCAGGACGACACCGGTGAAGCTGGAGTCGAAGTCCTCCATCGGCACGAACCGGCGGCCCTTGTCGGGGTCGTTGATGGACACCCCGCGCCGGCCGAACCGCCGAGTGACGCCCTCGTAGACGACGTAGTGGTTGAACTCCCAGAACAGGATGGCCGGACCCTGCACCTCGGCGAGCGCGGCGGGCTCCATCTGCATGCCCTTGGCCGTCATCCCGTAACTGCGGGCCGCCTTCAGGAGATTGCTGGCCCGGGAGCCGTCCCGCGAGACGCCGCACGCGATGCGCAGCTCCTCCAGCGGCACGTGCCGGCCGTGGTGCGCGAGGACCATCGCCAGGGCGGCGGCGCCGCACTCGACGGCCTCCATCTGGAGCACGGTCGGGGTGCGCACCGTGCGGCGCCGCTTGCGCGGCGGGGGAGCGGGCCGGGCGCGACGGCGGCCGCGGCCCGCGGGCGGAAGGGAGGTCGTCGTCACGGCAGCAGCCAGTCGATCGGGCGCTGCGCGGCGAGGTGCACGGCGCCGGAGGTCAGGGTCATGGAGGTGAGCGCGTACGGCGGTCCGTCAACGGTCGACCAGGCGTAACCCGACCTGGTGGAACCGGACTTGGTGAGCTGGACGAGGACCGGCACGCGCGTGCCGCCCTTCGTGAACTGTCCGGCCAGCTCGCTGTCGCCGAGGAAGTCGGCGACCTGCCGACGCGTCTGCGGGGCGCGGCCGACGGCCTTCACCGTGCCGCGCAGCACCCCGTAACTCTGCGCGGCGGGCACGGTCAGGTCGACGGAGGCCCCGGCCGGGATGTCCGCAGCTCCGGTGGCGGGCACGTAGACCATGGCCACCAGCGGATCGCGGGCGGAACCCGTCTTCTCCACGGTCGCCACGTCGGCGCCGGTGCGCACCACCGACCCGATCCGTGCGACGAGCGCGGTGACGCGCCCGGCGTCGATGGCCCGCACGGCCCGGTTCCCGCGCTCCGTACGGATCTTGAAGAGGACGGTGTCCGCGGCGACCCGCTGCCCCTCCTTCACGTACACGCCGGTGACCTGGCCCGTCACCGGGGTCTGGAGCACGTAACTGCCCTGCCCGTAGGTGAGGATGCCGCTCGCCCTGAGCGTCGACGACACCGACCCGGTCACCGCCCACACGGACGCCGCCGCCATCACGACGATGGTGACGGCGAGCGCGAGCAGTCCTTGCGGCCGGGCGAGCCGCACCGGGAGGTCGAGGCTCTCGGGTGACTGCAGTTTGGACAGGGCCTGTTGGCGGAACTGCACGGGGGTCTTCCCTTACGTCGCTGAAGCCCGGGCGCGCGACACCGTCGCCCGGACGTGCCCGTAGGCCCCGGGACGCGAAGTCCCGGGGCCTGGGGCGCGCGGCCCGTCAGGTGGGCGGCGCGGTGATCCGGTGGATCGGCTCAGAGGCCGGAGACCAGACCCGTGACAGCACCGGTGTTCACACCGGTGAGGCCCTCGACCGTGTTGGTGAGACCGGCGACGGTGCCCGAGACCGGGACGATGCCGTCGACCGTGCCGGTGACCTGGCCGACGAGGCCGCCGACGAGACCGCCGGAGACGTTGTCCAGCTCGGCGTCGGAAATCTCGAGGGTCTCGACCTTGGGGGTGTTGCTCATGAGGAGAGCCGCCCTTCTCATAGGTATCAGAGGGTATTTCGCAAAACGCGGAAGGTGCCGTGATCCGGTGGCGCCGAATCCGTCGCCGTTCCGCGATGCGGAGGATCAAAGCACGTTGACGCGTCGCACAGCCAATCGGAAGGTCGCCGGTCAGAGGGGATGTGCGAGGTCAATTACCAAGACGTGCAGGGCCGTTCACGAACAGGTGGCAACGCCTTCACATTCTTCACGGAGTGAATTGCGCGCGACCGGTCCGGGTATTCATCAAAGGGGACACCCGCGCATCAATGGGTTTCGTCGCGTGCGTCATGCAATGAATATCCGGAGGCCCGCGTGACTGCCCTGCGCACTCGCTGTGCAGGTTTCTGGCACGCCACCGCGCACGCCGTGAGCACGGCCGGCGGCACGAACCCCCACGAGGGCGCGGCGGCGTCCACGGCCACGGCGCAGGCGGCCCCGCCGACCAGGGCCGGCAGGCGCGCCGCGGTCCACAGCTCCCGGGCGCCGCGCGCCGATCCGTCCACGGCGCCGGTCACCAGCGTGGTGAGCGTGCCGGTGAAGTAGGTGGTGGGCGCGCCCCCGGCGCCCGCGGCGACCATGGCCGCGGACTGCCCGCCCATCGCCACGGCGGCGCCCACGAGCAGCGCGACCCGCCAGCCCTCACCGGACCGCCCGCCGAGCGCTCCGGCCGCGACGGCCACGGCGGTGAGCAGCGCGCACTGCGCCGCGAGGCAGGCGACGACGGCCCCCGGCCACGGCTGGTCCGCCGCCCGCCGCCGCGAGCCCCGGCAGGCGAGCGCGGCGCAGGCGGCGCCGACGACGTACCCGCCGAGCGCGACCAGCGGGCCGGTCACCTCCGCCCCGTCACCGCGCCCCGCGGAGATCCCGAGCAGCACCAGATTGCCGGTCATCACCCCGGCGAACACGCTCCCCAGCACCGTGAAGGCGAGCGCGTCGACGGCGCCGGAGGCCCCGGCGAGCAGCAGGAGGGCGATCTGGGCGCGTCTGTTCATGTCCCGACGGTAGGTGCCGCCGCCCCGAACCGCCGGGAGCCGTGGCGGGGCGTCACCGCGCCGGCCGCCGGCCGCCGCATCCGCGCCCTGCGTCCCCCGCTCCCCGCTGATCTCGGACGAACCTGTAACCGCCCCTGGTTGCAAGGGAGTTGGCGTGGTAGCTTCACCGGCAGTTCCTAGTGCGGGACCGGCTTACGGGGGTTGGTCGGTGAACATGAGCACGCCACAGGAGCCGGGCGGCGTGCCCTTGCGCTTGGTCTCGGTCCTCACCGATGAGCTGTGCGCCCTGTCGTGCGTGCGCGAGGCCCGGCAGCGTTCCCTGTTCATCAGCCTGGTCTGCGACGACCTCGGGATCCAGTGGATCGAGCAGGGGATAGCGGTGCGCGCGGAGATGGCGACGTTCGTCAACCAGGCCCTCCAGCACCGGGGCAGCGAGGGATACCGGGCGATCGTCGAATGCGTCGGCGCCCTGGAGGGACGCGAGAGCGGCGAGAGCCTCGACCGCCTGGTGCGCCGCGCAGTCTACGGCGTGGAGAGCCGCGGACTCCCGGAACTGCCCGGCGTGTTCGCCGCCGAGACGCAGCGCAGGGCCTGGGAGTTGCTGACCCTCGGACCGGTTCCCCGGCCCGTGCTGCACAGCGTCCTCGCCGGTGAACTGCGGATCGCGCTGCCCGACGCGGAGGGCCCCGTGGGCCTGTTCGCCCACCTGGCCGAGCAGAACGCGCAGCCGGACGGCCTGCCGCCCGCCGTGGTCCTCGTCGAGGTGGTCGCCGCCCTCGGCTCGTCCCAGGCGGCCGCCCTCCAGGCCTGGTCCGAGGAGTGGGCCGAGGCCGCGGAGCTCACCGGCGCGCTGCGCGAGCGACGCGCCCGGATAGCGTGCGGCGCGGTGCCCGACAGCACGGTGCCGCGCGCCCTGGTCGTCATGGTCGACCCGGCGCACGACGGCACCGACCGGATCTACGTACGCCACTGGGTGAACGCGGCGGCCGGGTTCTGGCAGCCGCGCGCCTTCGAACCGCAGGAGACCACGCTCGACCGGCTGGCCCCGGCGGTGCTGCGGGCGGTGCGGCACGGCGAGGCGCAGTGGGCGGGCGCGGCCGAGGACAGCCCCGTCCACGTCGAGTTCGTCCTGCCCCACTCCCTGCTCAACCACGACGTGGCCCGCCTGAAGATCGCCGCGGACGCCTTCGAACCGCTCCCGCTCCATCTGCGCTTCTACATCCATCTGCGCAGCCTCGACCGGATGCGGGTCCGCGACGCCCGGCAGCTGAGCCTGTGGCGCGAGCGCTGGCGCACCTTGCAGGAGGCACCGGCCGCCGAGACCTACCGGTGGAGCAGGACGACGGACCCGCTCACCCAGTGGCAGGAGAAACTCGCCAGGAACCCCCGGGTGACCGGCGTCATCCTCCAGCACCCCGCCGAGCGCGGGCACGGCCTGGAGGCGCTGGCGGCCGCCCTGACCGAGGGCGTGGGCCTCGTCGTCTGGGACCGGCGCCCCGACACGCCCCAGTCCGTCGAACTGCTGCAGCTCCTGCTCGGGCACAGCCCCGGTCAACTCCCCTTCAAGGTTCACCAATTGCGGGTCCAGGCGGAGACAGAGGAAGTGGGGCGGCTTCTCGTGGGCAGAAATATCGCGTTCCTGTGGGACGACCCGAACCGCCTCGTCGACTGTGAGGAGATGCCGGCATGACCGAGCAGCACGGCACCGCGTGGCGTGTGTTCCACGGCGTGGGAAGCGCCCCGGTGGGCGGGGGACCGGCCCTGCCCGAGGCGCCGCCCTGGCGGACGTTCGCGGGCGGCCCGGCACAGCCGCTCCCCGACTGCGACGACTCACGGGCCACCCGGCGGCGGCTCGGCGACGACCAGGACCTGGTCCATCTGCGCCAGGAGGACATCGACATCGTGAACGCGGCGCTGCTGCTGCGCCGCCCGCTGCTGGTCACCGGCCCGCCCGGCGTCGGCAAGTCGTCGCTCGCCTATCTCATCGCCCGCGAGCTGGGCCTCGGCCGCGTCCTGCAGTGGGGCATCGTCTCGCGCACCGCGCTCAAGGAAGGGCTGTACGCCTACGACGCCATAGGCCGCGCACAGGCCATCGCCGCCTGGCGCGCCGGGGCCGACCCGGACGCCGG
Organism: Streptomyces sp. HUAS MG91; assembly: GCF_040529335.1. Classification (GTDB taxonomy): domain Bacteria; phylum Actinomycetota; class Actinomycetes; order Streptomycetales; family Streptomycetaceae; genus Streptomyces; species Streptomyces tabacisoli. The sequence continues at coordinate 7,211,503 of NZ_CP159534.1, forward strand.
TGAACAGGCGCCGCGGATGGGCGACTTCGTCACCCTCGGCCCGCTCGGCACCGCCCTGCTCCCGTACGAGCAGCCGCGCGTGCTGCTCATCGACGAGCTGGACAAGAGTGACATCGACCTGCCCAACGACCTGCTGCACGTCCTGGAGGACGGCTCCTACGACATTCCGGAGCTGAAGCGCAGCTCCCAGGACGAGATCAGCGTCTTCACCGACGACCCGGGCGCCCGTACGACCGTCGAGCGCGGGCTGGTCGAGTGCCGCGCGTTCCCCGTCGTCGTGATCACCAGCAACGGTGAGCGCGAGTTCCCGCTCGCGTTCCGCCGCCGCTGCCTCCCGCTGGAGCTGCGGCTGCCCTCGCGCGAGCGGCTGTTGTCGATCGTGGCGAGCCATCTGCGCGGCAGCGAGGACGTGGTCGGGGAACTGGTGGACGACTTCGAACGACGGGTGCAGGACGGCGGAACCCACTCGGTGGACCAACTACTGAACGCGGTCCTGCTGGTCACAACGGGTGGTTTCCAGGCCGACGCCGACGGGCGTAAGCTCGTCGAGATGCTGCTGCGCGACCTCTCGAAAGGCCGCTGATGACCGGCTTGCCCAGGGAGCGCGCCCCCGACCCGAGCGGCGGCGGGAGCGGCGCGCCGACCGGCTCGTCGGAGGACGGACCGGACTGGCGCGACCTCGCCGAGGCCACCTGGCTCGCGGCCGCGTGGCTCGCTTCAGGACGGCGCGCGCCCACCGCATCGGACCCGTCGGAAGCCGATCATCCGGATGGCTCGGCGGACTCCGCCGCACACCCCGGCAGCCCGGAGGTGCCCGGCCCCGATCTGCCCCCCGACGCCGGTCCGGCGAGCGGCAGCACGGAGATCCCGTTCGCGTTCCCGGACGCCGGGCCCGACGTGACCTCGGGAGAGGCCGCCGACGGGCCCCTCTTCCGGCTGCCGCCCGCCCCCGCGTCACCGTCGGCCCGCCCGCTGCGCCTGGCGCGGGTGCTGCGCGCCCTGGGCCGCCGCGTGCCCGTGAACGAGCCGGGGCCGCTGGACGAGGACGCCACCGCGCAGCACGGGCTGAGCGACGGCCTGTGGATCCCGTATCTGCACCCCGCGCACCAGCGCGCCCTCGACGTGGTGCTGCTCGTCGACGACACGCTCACCATGCGGGCCTGGCGCGGCACCGTCCGCCGGATCGCCGACGAGGCGGCCCGCAGCGGCGCCTTCCGCGACGTGCGCACGGTCCGGATCAAGGTCCCCGCCGAGGGATCCGCCGTCGTGTGCACCGCCGACGGCCGGGCGGGCGACCCGCGCGAACTCCTCGACGGCAGCGGCAGGCGGCTCTTCCTCGTCGTCACCGACGGGCTCGGCGCGGGCTGGGCCGCACCCGCCGCCGACGACCTGCTCACCGCGCTGGCCCGCGGCGGCCCCACGGCGCTGGTCCACCTCTTACCGCCGTACCTGCGCCACCGCTCCTCCCTGTACCCGTTCCGCGCCCAGTTCGGCGCCGCCGGGTTCGGCGCGGCCAACTCGTCCCTGGGCTGCCGTCCGCCGCACGACGTCGCCGACCCGCTGCGGCCGCTGCCCGAACCGGACGACGGCACGGTCCCGGTGCCCGTCCTCAGCACCCACCCCGCCTCCTTCACCGCCTGGGCCGAGCTGGTCACCGGCGAGCCCGGCGTGCACCGTGCGCTGCCGATGCTGCCCGCGGGAGCCCTCGCCAAGGGCACCCCCGCGCCCGGCCTGCGCACCCCCAGGATCGACGGACCCCGCGCGGCGGCCGCCGCCGTGGCCCGCTTCGCCGGACTCGCCAGCCCGCTCGCCCGGCACCTGGCCCTGCTGCTCGCCGTCATCCCGCTCGACTTCGACCTCATCGAGGAGCTGCGCGAGCGCGCCGTCCCCGAGGCGGGCCCCGACCACGTCGCCGAGGTCATGATGGGCGGCCTCATCGACTGGGAGCACGGGGACGAGCAGGACGGCGGCGGCCCCGAGTTCGCCGACGGGGTCCGCGAGGCGCTCCTCGCGACCGGCACCCGCACCCAGCTGGCCCGCATCATCGACGTCCTCGCCGAGCTGCGCCGCGGACGGGGCGCCGCCGCCCCGCTGCGCGCCGCCGTGCGCAACCCGGAGGACACCCCGCTGCCGGACACCGGCAGCGCCGGCCGCCCCTGGCTGCGGATCGAACTCGCCGTGCTGCGCGCCCTGTCCGGGCCGCACGCGCGGCGCGCCGCGCGCATCGTCGCCGGACTCACCGGCGCACCGCTCTCGAACGGGGGTGGTGCGGTGGCACGGAGAGATATCGACGGGGCCGGTGGGGAAGAGCTGGTTGCTGAGAGCAACAGCGAACCAGGAGTCGACGTGGTATCAGCGGCTGGACCCGACACAACCGAACACACTGAAGCTGGGAAGGCTGACGCAACCATGGACCTCAAGGCTCCCGAACACCGCTTCGTCCGCAGCGGTCAGCCGAAGATCATGGGGAACGTGCCGCCCAAGAATCCCAATTTCACCGGGCGCGAGATCCTGCTGGAAGCCGTCGACGAGCAACTGCGGCAGAAGGAGACCGCCGCCGTCCTGCCGCACGCCCTGCACGGCATGGGCGGCGTCGGCAAGTCGCAGATCGCCATCGAGTACGTGTACCGGCACAGCGCCGAGTACAACGTGATCTGGTGGGTGCCGTCCGAGCGGGAGTCGCTGATCCTCGCCTCCCTCGCCGAGCTGGCCTCCTTCCTCGGCCTGGACACCGGACCACAGGCGAACACCGCCGTGCCCGCCGTCCAGGAGGCGCTGCGCTCCGGAAAGCCGTACGACAACTGGCTACTGGTGTTCGACAACGCCGAGGACATCGACGCCGTCCGCGCCTACTTCCCGAGCGGCGGCCCCGGGAAGATCATCGTCACCTCCCGGAACCGCGACTGGGAGCGCGTCGCCACCCCGCTCAGCGTCGACGTCTTCGACCGCGAGGAGTCCATCGCCCTGCTCCAGCGGCGCGCTCCCGACCTCGCGACCGAGGAGGCCGACCGGCTCGCGCACGCGCTCGGCGACCTGCCGCTCGCGATCGAGCAGGCCGGAGCCTGGCACGCCGCCACCGGCATGCCCGTGGCCGAACACCTCGAACTCCTCTCCCAGCGCCGCGTCGAGATCCTCGACCTCGACCCCAACCCGGACTACCCGGTGCCGGTCGCCGCCGCCTGGAACCTCTCCCTCGAACGGCTGGCGCAGGAACACCCCGCCGCCCGCCAGCTCCTGGAGGCCTGCGCCCTGATGGCACCGGAGCCGATCCCGCTCAGCCTGCTGCGCGGCGGGCGGAACGTCGAGGTCAGCCCCGAACTCGACCCGGTGCTGCGCGACCCGGTCCTGCTGGCCAGGGCCACCCGCGAACTCAGCAAGTTCTCGCTGATCCGCCTCGACCACAAACGCGGCACCCTCCAGATGCACCGTCTGATGCAGAGCGTGCTGGTGACCGGCATGGACCCGGCCGCCGAGGCGCAGATGCGGCGCGCCGTCCACCAGCTCCTCGCCACCGCCAAGCCCGGCGAGGGCGCCTCGCCGGAACTGTGGCCGGCCTATCAGGCGCTGCTGCCGCACGTGCAGGCGTCGGGCGCGGTGCGCAGCTCCGACCCGTGGGTGCGCGACCTGGTCCTGGACGTCGTGTTCTTCCTCTACTACTGGGGCGCGCACGACACCGCGATGAACACGGCCCGCCAGGCCTGGACGGTCTGGCAGCAGCAGTCGGGCGACGGCGACATCATGGTCATCCGCATGGCCAAGCTCCTGGCCTTCATGCTCGGCAAGTTCGGCAGCCGGGACGAGGCCCTGCGGCTCAGCGAGAAGGCCCTGGAGGAGTCCAGGAACGGCGAGGTGCCCGACGAGGAAGTCGTCAGCTCGATGTCGCAGATGGCCTTCTCACTGCGCTGCCAGGGCGAATTCACCGCCGCCCGGACACTCGACGACGACGGGTTCGCGATGGCGCGCCGCCTCTTCGGCCCCGACGACCCGGCCACGCTCCAGGCCGCGCACAGCTTCGGCGTGTCCCTGCGCTGCTGCGGCGCGTTCACCGACGCGCGCGCACTCGACGAGGAGACGGCCCGCCAGTTCGAGGTGCTCTACGGACCCACCAACGGCCTCACCCTCAACTCGCTGGGCGCCCTCGCCGTCGACATCCGCGAGTCCGGCGACTACCGCTCCGCCCACCTCCTGATGGAGTCCACCTACGAGGGGTACCTGGCCAACTTCGGCGTCAACAACGCCACCACGATCGTGGCCGCCCGTGAACTCGCCGTCTGCCGCCGCCGCGTCGGCGCCAAGGCCGAGGCCCGGGAGCTGATCGAGGACACCTTCGTCCGCTTCACCGAGCGCTACGGAACCGAGTACACGGACACACTGGCCGCGGCCATGAACGTGGTGGTGGACCGCCGCATCACCGGCGACCTCGCCCAGTCCCGCGACCTGGGCGAGAAGATCGTGGTCCGCTACCGCAGCGCTCTCGGCGACAACCACGCCGCCACGGTGGGCGCGCTGGTCAACCTGGCCGCGACGCTGCGCGCGCTCGGCGACGTCGACGGCGCGGAGCGCTGCGACATCGAGGCCGTCGAGCGGTTCACCGCCACCCTGGGCGAGCGGCACCCGAACACCCTCACCGCCCGCATCGGCCGGGCCAACGACCACTACGCACGCCTCGACTTCGCGGCGGCCCGCGCCGTCGACGAGGCCGTGCTGCCGCTGCTCGACGACGTCCTCGGCCCCGATCACCCGGTCACCCTGACCTGCACCGCCCACCTCGCGCTCGACCTGCGCGGCCTCGGCGAATCCGCCGCGGCCGACCGGCTGAACGCCCAGGCCGTCGACGGCCTCACCCGGGTCCTCGGCGCCGACCACCCCTGGCGCATGGCGGCCCAGCTGCACCAGCGCATCGAGTGCGACATCGCCCCGATGCCGCTGTGACCCCGCGCTGACCGAAACCCGGTGCGCCGTGCGGTGCGGGCCCGATCCCGCACCGCACAACAGCCCCAACTGCCCCTGCCTGCACCTAGGATGACCCCGAGCGACACAGGGATCGGCACATCGGACCGGCACGGGGGCTGGGCGTATGACCACGGTCGTCTTCATCCACGGTACGGGGGTCAGAGAGCCCCGCTTCGGCGCACTGCTCGCCCGGGCGGCCGAGGGGCTGGCCGCGACGGCGCCGCACGCCCGCGTCGTCCCGTACTACTGGGGTCAGGAGTACGGAGCCGTGCTCGCCGCCCGGGGCGCCAGCATCCCGGAGCCGCAGGCCGCCACGAGCCGCGGCCCCGACGACGTGGACGAGACCGACCCCTGGGCGCTGCTGTACGAGGACCCCGGGGCCGAACTCGCCCTCGCCGCGGCCGGTGCGGGCACCACCGTGACGGCGCCCGGTGCGGAGTTCCCCGACGAGCGCCCCCGCCGCCTGCTGCGCCGACTCGACGACATCGCACCGGAGCTGGGCCGCGGCTTGCCCCTGCGGGCGGCCGAACTGGCCCGCTCGCCCCTGCTGGCCCCCGCGGCCGCCGCCGTCGGCCCGGACGAACTGGCGCGGCTCCTCGCCCGCGCCCTCGCCGCCGCCGTCATCGGCGCGGCCCTGGACGCCGACGCGCCCGTGCTGTGCACCGGCGACGTCCGGGACGCGGCCGTCGGCCGGATCGCCGAAGCACTCGGTGCCACCCCCGAGGGCGCCGAGCGCGGTCTGCTGCTGCGCACCGTCAAACGGCCGCTCCTGCGGGCCGGTTCACGCGCGGCCGTACGCCGGCGCCGCGCCCTCACCGAGGCCGTCCATCCGGCCGCCGGCGACATCCTGCGCTACCTCGCCCGCGGCGCGGACGTCCGCCGCGGCCTGGCCGGACTGATCGCCCGCCAGGAGCCGCCGGTGGTGCTGCTCGGACACAGCCTCGGCGGCATCATCGCCCTCGACACGCTGGTCCTGGAGCCGCAGCCGTCCGTCGAACTCCTCGTCACCGTCGGCTCGCAGGCACCGTTCCTGTACGAGACCGGCGCCCTGCCCTCCCTCGTGCACCCGCAGCCCCTGCCCCCGCACGTGCCCGACTGGCTGAACCTGTACGACCGCCGTGACCTGCTGGGCTACATCGGGGCCGCGCTCTTCCCCGGCCGGGTCACCGACGTGGCCACCGACAGCCGCCAGCCCTTCCCCGTCGCGCACAGCGCCTACTGGACGGACCCAGCCGTCTACCGGGCCATCGCGGCCCGCCTCCCGTGACGCCCCCGGAGACCGACCCGCGCCGGGTCACCGCGCTCGTCGTCGGCATCGAGGAGTACGCGGCCGGGGAGAGCTGGCGGCTGCCGGGCCCCGCCGACGACGCCGTCCGCTTCCACGGCTGGCTGCGCGAGCGCGGAGTGCCCGAGGCCAACATCCTGCTGCACCTCGCCCCGGCCGAAGGGCACCGTCCTGCGCTCCCGTACCGGCCCGCCGACCAGACCGCCCTGCACCACGCCCTCACCGAGGAACTCCCCTCCCTGGACGGCGACTTCCTCTGGGTGTGGTGGGGCGGCCACGGAGTCCTCGACCAGGACGAGCGGATCCGCCTCTACTACGCGGACGCCACCGAGCGGGCGCGGCGCAACCTCGACCTGGAGTCCGCCTGCCGCCTTCTGGCCAGCGACGCCGTCACCGGACACGCACGGCAGACCTGGGTCGTCGATGCCTGCCAGACCTTCGACGAACGGCACGGTTTCCCGCGCGCGCTGGACACCGAGCGGCTGGGCGCGGGCGCCCGCACCACCGTCCACGAACAGGCCCTCCTGCTGGCCGCCTCCCGCGGCGAGCGCGCCGCCAACGACCCGGTGCTGCGCGGCGGCGTCTTCTCCCGCCTGGTCCAGGACGAACTCGACCGGTCCGCACCCGGGACCACCCCCGACCCGGAGCGGCTCCTCGCCGCGGTGCAGGCCCGGGTGGAGCGCGAGGTCTGGGCCTCGGACCGGCCCGGACAACTGCCCACCCTGATCCTCAGACGGCCCGGTCAGGAGCGCACGCTCGGCCCGTCGGCCGCGCGGCGGCCGCGCCCCGGCGCCCTGCCCGCCCTCACCCGCGTCGCCGAGGCGCTGCTCGCCTACCCGTTCACCCACAGTGCCGACGAGCGCCAGACCCTGGTGCTGCTGCTCGACCCGCGGCTCACCGCCCGGATGCGCCGCAACCCCGCACCGCGCCCCGACCTCGTCGCCATCGTCAGCGCCCACGGCCGCCGGGCCGACGAACTGTGGACCCTGTACGAGGCGGTCGTCACCCTCGACGACGACCCCGACCGCGCCGCCGAACTGGAGGCCGCCATCAGCGAGTTGGCCGCCGACTGAGCCAGGCGCACCCGGCGGGAATCGGCCAACAGACGGTTCCCGATCTTCCGTGTGGCCTACGGGTTCCGGGACCGGGCAGGCTTCGTCATGATGGACACAGGACCAAGGCGGCATCGAGTGCCGTCATGGGTGAAGGGGGAGAACACCTTGAAAGAGCCGGTGCGAGCCGACCGTCCGGCGGATTATGTGGAGTCGGACCTGGCGGACCTCGCCGAGGTCGGCCTGGCGGAGCTGCGTCGGTATCCCACCCCGGGCCCCAGCCGCAGACTCCTCGACGAGACCCGCAGGCCGCGCCTGGGCGCGATAGCGGGCAGCAACCCCAGCGGCCGGGCCGAGTAGGACGTGGCACCCTCGTCCACGACCGGCGCCCCCTCGGCGCCGGCCCCTCGCGCACTGCGCATGCCGGGACACCTCTTCGACGAGCTGGCTGCGGGCGGCGGCTCGGAGCGGGCCGTCGCGTTCCTGGTGAAGGGGGAGCGCGCCCGCCGGCTCCTGCTGCTGCGCGAACTGCACGACCTTCTGGACGAACGCGACGGCGTACTGGGCCCGTTGGGCGACCCCGCACCGCTGTGGGAGGCCATCGAGGCGGCGGCCCGGCGTGCCCCCGACGCGGTGGACGGCCTGCTCATGAGCCCGCAGTGCGGCGCCTGGATCGCGCACGCGCTGCGCCGGCTGCACGGTGTCGCGTCCGGCCCGCCCCTGTGGGCCGATACCGGACACCTCGCCTGCCTCGCCGCCACCGCGAGCGTCCTGGCCGGCACGGACGCCGCCCTGACACTCCCCGCCCGCGCCGGAGCACTGAGCCTGCCCACGCTCGGCCTCGTCCAACTCGACGTACACGACGGCGAATTCAGCCCCGTGCCCGTCACCGTGCGGTCGGGACGGGTGACCGCGGGGCCGGTCGCCGTCGATCCGCTGACGGCCGCCCGCGACACCCCCGGCTGGCAGCCGCTGCGCACTCTGCTCCCTGCCGGAACGCGCCTGGACGACCTCGACCCGTACCGTGACCTGGACGATCCGATACCTCCCGCCCGGGTTCCCGCCGCCGAGGTCGCGCACTGGGAGAAGGTGCTGGGGGAGGCCCACGCCATTCTCGCCCGCGGTCCGGGCCCCGACACCGTCGGCGCGATGCCGCCGGGCGGCATCACCCGCATCGTCCCCTGGACCTCCGCGCAGTGGCCCGGCATCCGGGTCAGCGCCTCCACCGGCGACGCCTTCGGCTCGATGATGGCCTCCCGTCCGGACAGCGGCCTCGACCTCGCCGAGTCCCTCGTCCACGAGTTCCAGCACAGCAAACTGGGAGCGCTGCTCCACCTCTTCCCGCTGCTCGCGGACGACCGCACCGAGCGCTTCTACGCGCCGTGGCGCGCCGACCCCCGGCATCTGCCCGGACTGCTGCACGGCGCCTACGCGTTCACCGGGGTCGCCGGCTTCTGGCGGGCCCGCATGGGGGACCGCGCGGCCGACCCCGCGAACACGGCCCCCTTCCACTTCGCGCTGCGTCGCCTCCAGACCCGCCTGGTGGTCCGTACCCTCGCCACCCGCGCCGACCTCACCCCGGCCGGGCGCCGCCTGCTCGCGGGACTGGCCACGACGCTCGACCGATGGCTGCGCGAACCGGTCGACCCCGAGGCGGTCGCCCGTGCCCGCGCCGCGGCCGTCGGCCACCGCGTCGAGTGGCGGCTGCGGAACCTGCGCTGCGGTCCGGCCGAGCGCGCGGCGCTGAGCCGGGCCCGACAGCACGGTGGCGTACCGCCGTCCGGGTTCGAACCCGAGCTCGCGCCGGGAACGTCCGCCGCGTACTGGGAGGACACGTGGACCGCCCGCTACCTGGCGCCGCGCCCGGGGCCCGACGCCGACGCCTGCCTGACCACGGGCGACCCGGCCCGCGCCCGCGACCTGTACACCGACCGGCTGCGGCACGCCCCGGACGACGCGCACGCCCTGACCGGACTGCTGCTGGCACGGGCCCGGCTCGAACCGATGACCCGGCGGCTGCTCGCGCGCCCGGAGCGGGTCGCCGCCGCGCTGGAGGTGGTGGGCGGCGACGCCGGTGAGGCCGTGCGCTGGCTCGCCGGGCTCAGCCGGTGACCGTCGGCAGGGCGGTGGGCGTGCCGGTCGCCGCCGTGGACGCGCCGGAGGCGATGCCGTGCACCGGCTCGGGCAGCGACTCGGGGGACAGGAGCGTGGACGTCCGGCCGTCGACGCCGACCGGGACATCGCCGTCGATGGTCACCCGGGCCAGCTCCCGCTCGTGGTCGTCGGAGTCGTCGACGCCGTAGTGCTGGGTGGCGCGGTTGTCCCAGATGGCCACGTCGCCGGCCCGCCACTGCCAGCGCACGGTGTTCTCCGGGCGCTCGATGTGCCGCTGGAACAGGTCGACGAGGTCGCGCGAGTCCTGGCCGGTGAGCCCGGCGATCTTCTGCACGAAGTTGCCGAGCAGCAGCGTGCGCTCACCGGTCTCCGGGTGGACGCGGACCACCGGGTGCTCGGTGCGGAACGTGATCTTCGCGAACACGTCGCGGAACCGCCGCAGCTGCTCGGGGACGGCATCGGGTCGCAGGGCCGCGTAGTCGTAGTCGTTGGAGTGCACCGCCCGCAGACCCTCGGCCAGCCGCTTCAGCGGGGCGGGCAGATGCTCGTACGCCGTCGCCGTGTTGGCCCACAGCGTGTTCCCGCCGTACGGCGGGACGGTGATCGCGCGGAGGATGGAGAACGCCGGGTAGGCGGGCACGAACGTGACGTCGCTGTGCCACTGGTTGGCGCGGCCGCCGTGGTCGGAGTTGATCGGGAACGAGTAGCGGCCGTCGGTGGACGGGACCGTGGGATGGGCGACCGGGGTGCCGAGCAGCCGGCCGAAGGCCTCGTGCGACGCGGCGTCGAGCCGGTCCTGGCCGCGGAAGAAGACGACCTTGTGGGCGAGCAGGGTCTCGCGGATCGCCGCGACCGTCTCGGGCGCGAGCTCGCCGGAGAGGCGGACGCCCTCGACGACGGCGCCGAGACGGCCGTTCAGCCGGGTGACGGTGAGGCCGGGGACGGAGGTGGGTTCCGGGGCGGTCGTGGTCATGGCGGGTGTCCTTTCGGCGGTGCGGAGGTGCTGCCGGAGTTCGTCTCTGTGCGGAGGCAGTGCGGGAACGGTGCGCCGAGGGCCCGCGCCGGTGTGCGGTCTCGCGTCCGGGCGGCAGGGCGCGTCAGATACAGGGACACGTCGTCGCGGTCATGAACCGGAGCGTCGCAACCGGTCCCGAGCGGCGTCAACCGGCCGCCGTACGCCGACGGCACCCGTGACCGCGACCCCGAACACCGCTCTGAACAGGGGAGTTGCGGCGCCGTCCGGTACGCGTGTGGCACCCGGTGATTTCACGGACCCGACATGTTCCCCGCTCCCCGCCGCGGGCCGCCGAATCCCTGCCGGGATAGGGTCCCGGCGGGAGGGAACGTGAGCGGGAGAGTGTACGGGCTGGTGCTGCGCGGGCTCGCGTGCGCGCTGCTGTGCTGGCTGGTGGGGCTGGTGTGGCACGTGAGCACGTACGACGCCTCGACCGTCGAGTGGTTCTGCGACAACGAAGGGTGCGCCAGCGACCAGTTCGCGTCGATGGCGCCGCTGCTCGGGGTGGGCGCGGGTGTGCTGTTCGGACTCCTTTCGGCCCGGTTCCTGCGGCGCGCGACCGCCGGGGTGACCGTCACCGTCGCGGCGCTCGGCGCCGCCCGCGGCTGGTACGACGCGATCGACGCGGGCCGTGTGGACCGCGCCACCGCCACCGACTACATGATCGTGTTCCCCTTCGGCACGTACGCGGTCTCGGCCTGGCTCACCTTCTTCTGGTGCGTCGCGGGCGCGGGGCTCGTCGCCGCCCTGTGGGGCGGCTGGGTCAGTGCCCGCCGCGCCGCCGTCCTGCGCCGCGTCTCGCGCAAGTACGCCACCGCCGACGCCCTGCTGGAGGGCTGGCGGGCGACGGGCCGGGGCCGCGGCGAGGTCACCGCCGTCTTCCACGACGCCGACGGCACCCGCCACGAGGTACCGGCGGTCGTCGACCGGGCCGCCCTCGGCCGCCCGGTCCTCGCCGTCTACGACACGTCCCGCCCCGGCGACCCCGGCCGGGTCCGCGTCGCCGTCCCCCGCAGAAGGACGCCGCGCAGCCGATGACCCTCCGCCGACTCCTCACCCTCCCCGCCCTGCTGGGCTCCCTGTGCGCGGGCGGCGCCTTCGTCACCGTCCTGTTCGGCGCGTTCGGCGGCCCGTCGTGGCTGCTGGTCATCGGACTGACCCTGTCGGCACTGGTGCTCGCCCTCCTCGGTGACGTCGCCGAGAAGAGCCCGGACGGTGCCGTCGCCCTGGGCCTGCGCTCGGGCGGACCGCGCGCCCACGCCCCCGCGCTGGTGCGCGGTGTCCGCGCCGTCGACAGGGAGACCGGCCGCGTCGCGGGCGACGCGCGGGCGCAGGAGAGCGTCTTCGCCTTCGACCTCGTCGTCGTGCCCGAGGACCGGCCCGCGTACCGCGTCGAGGTGCGCCACCCGCTCGACCTCCAGGACCTTCTCCACCAGGACCGCGCCGTCGTCGAGTACGACCCGAAACAGCCCTGGCGGGTGGTCGTCCCGGACAACCCGCCGGGCGAGTGGCGCGCCCGCGCCCGGCGGCTCGACCCGGACACCGTGTCCGTACCGGACGCCCCGCGCCGCGGCCTGCCGCCCGGCTCCCAGGTGCTCGTCCTCGGGGTGCTCATCGCGGCGGCCGTCTTCGCGCTCGTCCGCGGGATCGGCTGAAACCGTGCGGACGGCAACCGCGCCCGGACCGAATCTTTCCGGCGCCGCCCCTCGCACGGCACGCTGTCATTAACCTGTGCGGACAGGAACACCCGTCACTCGCGGGGTGGGACAGCCCTGTCGAAGCGCTTCGACAATCTTATGGACAGGCGGCTGTTGCTCCCCATAGGGTCAACAGGTCGAACCCGGCATCGGTCATCCGTCCCCGTCGAAGCGCTTCGCGCCGCGAGTGCCTCGTCCCCTCACGCATCGGCTCAGGAGAACGACATGGTCACGCTCGCAGAGGTCGCCCGGCACGCCGGAGTCTCCGCCAGCACCGTGAGCTACGTCCTCAGCGGCAAGCGGTCCATCTCCGCCGCCACCCGCGAGCGCGTCGAGAGCAGCGTGCGCAAGCTGGGCTACCACCCGAACGCCGGGGCCCGCGCCCTGGCCAGCAGCAAGTCCAACATCATCGCCCTGATGGTGCCGCTGCGCACCGACATGTACGTGCCGGTGATGATGGAGATCGCGATGGCCGTCGCCACCGCCGCGCGCACCCACGGCTACGACATCCTGCTGCTCACCGGTGAGGAGGGCGCCGAGGCGGTTCGCCGCATCGAGGGCAGCGCGCTCGCCGACGCGATGATCCTGATGGACGTGGAGCTGGACGACGAGCGGCTGCCGCTGCTGCGCACCGCGTCCCGCCCGGCCGTGCTGATCGGACTGCCGTCCGACACCACCGGACTCAACTGCGTGGACCTCGACTTCGCCGCCGCGGGCGCCGCCTGCGCCCAGCACCTCGCCGACCTCGGGCACCGCGAGATCGCCGTCATCGGCGAGGCGGCCGCCGTCTACGAGCGGCGCACCGGGTTCGCCGAGCGGACCCTGTCCGGGCTGCGCGAGCGCAGCGGCGAGCTGGGGCTGCGCCTTCTGCACCGCCCCTGCGAGGGCTCGTACGCCTCGGTGTCGGCAACGTTGTCGCGGGTCTTCGACGAGCGGCCCGGCACCACCGCGTTCGTCGTGCAGAACGAGGCGGCGACCGACCCGCTGCTCGCCCTGCTGCGCCAGTCCGGCCGCGCCGTCCCCGAGGACGTCTCCGTCGTCGCCGTCTGCCCCGAGCAGGTGGCGGCGCACGCCTCGGTGCCGCTGACGTCGGTCGCGGTGCCCGCGCAGGAGATGGGGCGGCGCGCCGTCGAGCAGGTCATCGCGAAGATCGAGGGGCGCGGCTGCGACGAGGAGGTCGTGCTGCTCGCACCGGAACTGACCGTGCGGGAGAGCGCGGCCCAGGCACCCGCCGACGCCTGAGCCGCGGGGCAGGAACTACCCCGTCCGCACCGTGAGTTCGCGGTCCTCGCCGGCGGTCAGGCGAAGGATCCCGTCGTCACCGTCGGGGGTCTTGAGCTCGACGCGCGCGTCACGGCCGGGGCGCACCAGCGCCGTGCAGCGGCCGCCGCCCCAGCTCAGGTCGACGCGCGCGCCGAACCGGGTGCGCAGGCCGCGCACCGTGCCGCGCGCCCAGGACGCGGGAAGCGCGGGCAGCAGCACGAGCCGGCCGGGCGTCGACTGGAGCAGCGCCTCGACGAGCAGCGCGGGCAGGGTGTGCGCCGCGTCCGCGTTGTAGACGTCGCGGCGCGGATAGTGCGCGCTCATCAGCGACGGGTGGAAGTAGTCGCCGGTCAGGACCTGGCGCAGCGCGTCGGCGACGCGGGGCGCGTCGCGCAGCCGGGCCGCGATCAGGGCGTGGTGGAGATGGCCGTGCGCGGAGTCGTTCTCGGCGCCGCGCAGCGCGAGCGCCCGCCGCGCCGCCTTCGCCAGGTCCGGGGTGTCGTACGGGGTGATCTCGTGGTGCGGCCACACCGGGTACAGATGGCTGAGATGGCGGTGGTCGTAGGTCTCCTCCAGGCCCGGCCAGGCCCACTCGGCCAGGGCGCCGTCGTCGTTGACCCGGTAGTCGGCCAGCCGGTCGGCGAGCGCCGCCCAGCGATCGCCGTCCGCTCCCGGGGACCAGGCGGCGGCGGTGCGCAGGGCGTGCCGGGCCGCCGCGATGTCCATCGTCGCGTCGAGGGTGCCCCAGCTCGCGTTCGCCGGGCGGTTCTCCGGCGAGTACGACGGCACGACGACCACCCGCCCGTCGGGTCCGGTCCGGCTGAGGAAGTCCTCGTAGAACAGGGCGAGTTCGCGGACGGCGCCGACCAGCCAGGGCGGGCGCTCGCCGGTCGTCTCGGCCTGTTCGACCAGCGGGGTGAGCAGCCAGTCGGCGCCGGCCGTCCACAGGTGCATCGGCCACTGCCGCTGGAAGTGGTACGTGTGCCCGGACTCGCCGTCGGTGTGGGCGGGCGCCACGATGCCGCGCGCCCCGAAGATGCTCCGGGCGTTGTCGCGCCAGTGGTCCAACTGGCCGCGAATCAGCGCGCCTTGCGCCTCGACCACCTCGGGGAGCGCGCAGGCGGGCGCCGACGCCGTCTGGAGGTTGAGGTTGGCGTCGGTGGTGAACGCGCCGGACCACGCCGTGTCCCACTCGCCGGTCCACAGCCCCGTCAGCCGGGACGGCAGGGCGCCCGAGGAGCTGAGCAGGTGATAGCGGCCGGCGGCGAACAGCCGCTCCAGCAGGGCGTGACTGTCCGGACGGGGCAGCAACTCGCTTCCGGGAAGCGCCCGTTCGGCCGGGAGGCCGCCGAGCGAGAAGGTGACCCGCTCGTACGCGTCCCGGTGCGGGGCCGTGTGCCGCGCGAGCAGATTCCGGTGGCTGCGTGCCGGGCCGCCGCTGTCGAGCAGGGCGGTCAGCTCCGCCGCCTCCGAGCTCGCGTCCACGTCCGCGTCACCGAGGTGCCGGCGCACGCGGGTGAGCAGCAGGATCTCCTCGGCCGCGTCGACCCGGAGCCCGGTGGTGCCGATCGAGGTGCGCCCGCCCCGGACCGCGGCCACCGTGACCCCCGTGTAGGCGAGATCGCCGTCCGGGTAGCGGCAGCGCAGGGTCAGCAGGGCGCCGTGCGGGGTCAGGACGACACCGCGCCCGACGCCGAGCCCGCCGGGCACCCCCGCGAGACGGTGGTCGAGCAGCACCTCCCCGTCGAGGCCGGGCCCGGTGACGTACTGCACCACCACGTCGTCGGCGCGGGAGACGAACACCTCTCCCCGCCAGCCGCCGCAGCGCGCCGCGCACACGCCCGTCGCGAAGTCGACGGAGCGGCGGTAGTGGCGCCACGTGATGCTGTCCCGCACGAACCGCACCTGGAACGCCGGATGGAACGCCCGCACCCAGCGCAGGTCACGCCCGTCCGTGAATTCCTCCGCGGCCGTCCGGTCCCCGGCCAGCAGCCGGTCCTGGAGCTCCGGGAGCCGGTCGGCGAGCCGGGGTGGTCGCGGCGGCGGTCCGCCGTCCGGGCGCACCAGCGCGTGATGGGTGACGATGACCCGGTCGTCGTGCGGATCGCCGAACACGAGGGCGCCGTGCCGGCCGTTCCCGCTCAGGAAGGCGTCCTCCCAACGGGCGGCCGGCGCCGGCTCCCAGGTGCCGTGCGGATGTTCAGGCAGCACCATGACGGCCCCGCTCCCCGCGCAGCGCCACGACCGCGAAACGGCCCAGCGGTACGGATCCGGTGTACTCGGCCCCGGTGAGCAGATCGCGCAACGGGCGCTGCCCCGGCGGGAGTTCGACCACGATCTCGTCCCGCCCGTGGTGCAGCAGGAACAGCACCTCGCCTCGGCGTACGGCCTCCACTCCCGCGGGGAGGCCGGGCAGTGGAGGCCGTACGCCCGCATCGGCGGCCACGTCCGCGAGCAGCGTCCGCAGGGCCGAAGGCTCGGGGAGGGTGGAGAGGTACCAGGCCCGGCCGCGCCGCAACACGGCGGGCAGACAGTCGAGTTCACCGCCGCGACAGGCCGCGACGACCTCCGCGTCCGGGGCGGCGGTCAGCTCCTCCGACCACAGGGTGCCCCGGAACTCCCCGCAGTCCACGCTGTCCCCGGGCTCCAGCGGCCACCAGTCGTGGACGGTGCGGATGCCGAACAGCTCGCGCAGCCGCGCGTCCATCCCGCCGGGCCGCACCCGGTCGTCGACGTCGGCGACCCCGGAGAAGAACCCGCACACGATCCGCCCGCCGCCGCGCGCGTAGGCGAGAAGGTTCTCGATCGCCGCGTCGGTGAGCAGGTACAGCTGCGGCACGACCACGACCTTGTAGGCGGACAGATCGTGCTCGGGGTGGGCGAAGTCCGTGGTCGTGCCCGCCTCCCACAGCGCCCGGTGCCAGGCCCGCACCACGTCCTCGTAGACGACGCGCGTGGACGGCCGGGCCTCCTGGCTCCCCGCCCACCAGGAGTGCCAGTCGTGCAGCACGGCGACCTCGGCGTTCACGCGTGTACCGGCCACCTCCGGTTCCAGCAGGGCGAGTTCGGCGCCGATCCGCTTTACCTCGGCGAAGGCCCGGCCCTCCTCGCCTGCGTGTCCGACCATCCCCGAGTGGAACTTCTCCGCGCCCTGCCGCGACTGCCGCCACTGGAAGTGGAAGATCGCGTCCGCGCCCCGGGCCACCGACTGCAGCGACCACAGCCGGTTGAGGCCGCGCGACTTCGGCCGGTTCACCTCCCGCCAGTTCACTGCGCCGGCCGCCTGCTCCATCACCGTCCAGGGCCGGCCACCGGCCTGACCGCGCGTCATGTCGCCGATCATGGCGTTGTACTGGCCGCCCAGCGGGTCCCCCGGGTCCGGGTAGATGTCGACGGAGACGACGTCCTCCCGCTCGGCCCACGCCCATCCGTCCTGCCCGATCCAGAACGGCATGAAGTTCGTCGTCACCGGGATGTGCGCGGGGGAGTGCCGGCGCACGATGTCGCGCTCGGCGACGAAGCACTCCAGGAGCGCGTCGGAGGTGAACCGCCGGAAGTCCAGGACCTGGGCGGGATTGCGCAGGTACTGGGCGCGGCGCGGCGGGATCACGTCCTCCCAGGTGTCGGCGCGCTGGCTCCAGAAGGCCGTGCCCCACGCCTCGTTGAGCGCGTCCAGGGTCGTGTACCTGGCCCGTAGCCAGTCCCGGAAGCCGCGGGCCGCCTCGTCGCCGTAGTCGAACGTGCAGTACTCGTTGTTGATGTGCCACATGCGCAGCGCCGGATGGCGGCCGTACCGCCGGGCGAGGTCCTCGGTGATCGCCGCGGCGTAGCGGCGGTACGTGCTGGAGGAGTGCGCGAACTGCTGGCGGGAGCCCCACCACACGGTCTGCCCGTTCTCGTCGCGGGGCAGCGTCTCCGGGTGCAGCCGGCCCAGCCACGGCGGCGGCGACGCGGTCGGTGTCGCCAGGACGACGCCGATGCCGTGCAGATGCATCAGGTCCATCAGCCGGTCCAGCCACCCGAACTCCCGCGCTCCCGGCCGGGGTTCGAGCTTCGCCCAGGAGAACACGCCGAGCGTGACGGAGGTGACCCCGGCCGTCTTCATCAGCCGCACGTCCTCGGCCCAGACCTCCTCGGGCCACTGCTCGGGGTTGTAGTCGCCGCCGTAGAGGAGGCGGTCGGGGGCGGTCATGGTGCGGCTCCGATGGGGGTCACGGGTGGGACGGGCGGTGCGCGGTGCCTGCCGGGGCGTCAGCCCTTGACGGCGCCGGTGAGCATGCCCTTCTTGAAGTGGCGCTGGACGAAGGGCGAGGCGACGGCCACCGGGACCAGGGCGAGGACCATGACGGCCATCTGAAGGCCCAGCGTGGACAGTTGCCCGGTGTGCACCGCCTGCTGGAGGCCGGTCGGCGCGGCCCGGCTCTTCTGCACCAGCTGGATCAGCACGTTCTGCAGCGGCATCATCTGCTGGTCGGTGAGGTAGATGGAGGCGTTGAACCAGGCGCTCCAGTACCCCACCGCGTAGAAGAGCGAGATCACCGCGAGCACCGCGCGGGACAGCGGCAGGATGATGGTGAGCAGGATGCGCAGATCGCTCGCCCCGTCGATGCGGGCCGACTCGGTCAGCTCGGGCGCGATGCCCATGAAGAAGGAGCGCAGCACCAGGATGTTGAAGACGCTGACCGCGCTCGGCAGGATCAGCGACAGATAGGTGTCGGTGAGGCCCAGCGACTGCACGAGCAGATACGTGGGGATCAGCCCGGCCCCGAAGAACATCGTGGCCATCAGCGACATCAGCAGGAACCGGTGGCCGAGACTGCCGGTGCGGGACAGGCCGTAGGCCGCGAGCACCGACACCGTCATCGAGAACACCGTGCCGACGACGGTGACCCCGATCGACACGAGCATCGCGCGGCTGACCTGGCCGCCGCCCAGCAGCTCCGTGTAGTTGATGAACGTGATGCCGTCCGGGACCAGGACGAGGCCGCCGGCCCGGTCGATCACCGGCTTGGGGGACAGGCTCGTGACGACCACGATCCACAGCGGGCCCAGGATCGCGAGACAGCACAGGACGAGGAAGCCGCCCTTGAGCGTGAGCCCCGCCCTGCGCGGCGGCTCCTCCCACACCGGGCGCGGCGGCGCCTGGAGACTGCGGATCAACTGCGTGTTCAGGCTCACTTCTTGTACACCCCCTGCTCGCCCAGCAGGTGCGCGAAGCGGTTCGCGCCCAGGACGAGACAGATGCCGATGGCCCCCTTCACGAGGCCGACCGCGGCCGCGTAACTGAAGTCGCCGTTCTGGATTCCCATGTTCCACACATAGGTGTCGAGGACCTCGCTGGCTCCCGCGCCGACCGCGTCGCGCTGGAGCAGGAACTGCTCGAACCCGACGGACAGCGCGTCACCGACCCGCAGCACGAGCAGCAGGGCGATCACCGGGCGCAGCGCGGGCAGGGTCACGTGCCACATGCGGCGCCAGCGCCCGGCGCCGTCCATGGCCGCCGCCTCGTAGAGGTCGGTGGAGACCGCGGCGAGCGCGGCGAGGAAGACGATGACGCCCCAGCCCGCGTCCTTCCACACGGACTGCGCCGTGACCAGGAACTTGAAGAAGCTCGCGTTGGTCATCAGGTCGAAGCCGCCCCAGCCGTGCCGCTCCATCGTCTGCGCGATGATCCCGGCGCCGCCGAAGATCTGCTGGAAGACGGTGACGACCAGCACCCACGAGAAGAAGTGCGGCAGATACATGATCGCCTGCGCCACGGCCCGCACCCGGGGCCGCACCACGCTGTTGATCAGCAGCGCCAGCGCGATCGGCACCGGGAAGAACAGCACCAGCTGGAGGACGAACAGCACCAGCGTGTTCTTCGCCGCGTCCCAGAACAGCGGATCGCCGAGCATCCGCGAGAACTGCTCCACGCCGACCCAGGGGCTGTGGAAGATCGCGGTCACGCCGTTGCTGGAGACGTACGGGTCGTAGTCCTGGAAGGCGACGACGTTGCCCAGCAGCGGAACGTAGTTGAAGAGCAGGAGCAGGGCGATGGCGGGCAGTGTCATCAGGATGAGGGCGCGGTCGCGGCGCAGCCGGGTCCTGAAGGGGACCTTGGCGCCGCCGGAGCGCTTCTCGGGGACTGCCTTCGGGGCGAGCGCGGCCACCGGCTCCTCGACGGCGGCCGGCGCACGCACCCCGTCGGGCCTGCTCCCGGCGGTGAGTGACATCAGTTGCCGCTGCCGTTCTTGTCGATGAGCTTCTTGTACCAGTCGCGCAGCTTGTCGCCGCCCGACGACTTCCAGGTGGAAACGGCCTGCTGGACGTCGGAGAGCTTCTTGTTGCCGCGCACGTAGTCGATCTCCAGCTGCTCGAACTGGCTGGAGAGGTTCGCCCACCGGGTCGGCTCGACGATGTTCATGCCGTAGGTGCTCGTGTTCTTCATGAAGGAGCCCTGGCGCTGCTCCCACTCGACCTGCTTGCGGGCGATGTCGGGGTAGTCGGGGTGCGCGAAGTAGGGGGCGGGCGCGGACAGCATCACCCAGGCGTTGATGACCTCCTGGTTGCCCTGGTCGCTCTTGACCGGGGTGCCGTCCTTGACCGCGTAGTGGGTGCCCTCGACGCCGTAGTTGACGAGCATGAACTCCTTGGTGCCGTACGGCGCGGCGGCGAAGTTCGCGGCGGCCAGCGCGTTCTCGACCGTCTCCTTCGAGGCGCCCTTGCGGATCAGCGACCAGATCGTGGCGGGCTGGCTGGCCCACAGCGTGGGGTCGCCGCCGTCGGGGCCGAAGAGGTCCATGGCGGCCATCTCGAAGTCCGGGTTGGACTTCGCCTGCTCGGCGGTCTTCACGTACCACTGGGACATGTCCATGTTGAACATGAGGACCTGGCCCGCGGTGAACCGCTGGCCCGCGTCGCCCGAGCGGGCCTTGTCGTCGGGGTGGACGACACCCGCGTCGAACAGCTTGCGGGTCCACTCCAGGGCTTCGAGGTACTCGGGCTGCTCGACGCGGTAGGTCAGCTTGCCGTCGTCCTCGATGTGCCAGCCGAGGCTCCCCGAGGGCCGCACCCCGAAGATGTTGAAGCCGGTCCACGACATGTCGGCGCAGGCGTACACCTTCGCCTTCGCGCTGGTCGCCTCCTTGGCCCAGCTCAGGAACTCGGTTGCCGACTTGGGGACGTCGTAGCCCTTCTTGTCGAAGATGTCCTTGCGGTAGTACGCCGGGTTGAACGTCGCCGCGGCGGACGGCATGGGGATGCCGCGCAGGGCACCGCCGAAGATGCCCATCCGCCAGGAGTCCGAGGGGATCGCCGCCAGGTTCGGGTACTTCTTCACCTTGTCGCCCGCGAGGTACGGGCCGAGGTCCGTGAACTTTGCGGTGATCGCGTTGGAGATCTTGCCGACCAGCTCCCAGCTCGGTACGACCACCATGTCGGGTATCGAGCTGGACGCCAGCACGGCCCCGAGCTTCTCGCCGTAGGTGTTGCCGTCCTGGTTCTGCCAGGTGATCCTGGTGCCCGCCGCCTTGTCGAGCTGCGTGTAGTAGGCGCAGTCAGCCTTGGGCGCGGTGCCCCAGAGCGGGGACATGACCTTCAGGGGCGCGCCGGTGCCGAGCCTGCTCTTCACCGAGGTGGACAGGGCGGAGAGGTCGACCTTGGCGGTGTAGCCCGCCGCCGAGCCGTTCTTCGACGAGATGTCCGGCCGGGCGAAGGTGCTCGCGACGAACGTCGGCAGCAGCTTCGCCGCGTTCTTCCCGGACGTGGTGCCCTCCCGGTCCTTGCTCTCCGAGCCGCCGCCGCAGGCGGAGAGCAACGGCACACCGCCGGCCACCGCGACGGCGGCGACGGCCGTCGAGCCGAGGAAGGTTCTCCGGCTGGGACCGGGGTTCACGGAGCGTTCGGTGGAGGAGTTCGGCGTCATTGCTGCAACCCTTCGGGACAACGCATCGCGCATTTCGTCGAAGCGCTTCGATGTTGCAGCGACATTAAGGGAACCCCTGGAGGCTCACAAGGTGCGTGCATCAGATTCCTGAACGCGGGGTCACTGCCAGGCACTTGACACCTGACATCTTCTGTACGGAGCATCGAAGCGCTTCGAAGATTTCTTGCGCCGGGCGGTGAGACGATCGCCCCATTTCGACAAGGGACCCGCCCGTGACCGAAGAACTCCCGCTGGACCCAGGCGGCACCCCGTCCGCCGACAAGCGCGTCGACGACCTCCTTGCCGCCCTCACGCTCGACGAACGCATCGCGCTGCTGCACCAGTTCACGCCCGGAGTGGACCGGCTCGGCCTCGCCGCGTTCCGCACCGGCCAGGAGGCGCTGCACGGGGTCGCCTGGATGGGCCCGGCCACCGTGTTCCCGCAGTCCGTCGGGCTCGGCGCCACCTGGAACGAGGAGCTGGTGCGCCGCGTCGGCGACGCCGTGTCCAGCGAGGTCCGCGCCATGCGCGCCCGCGACGCGCGCGTCGGCCTCAACGTCTGGGCCCCGACGGTCAATCTGCTGCGCCACCCGTTGTGGGGCCGCAACGAGGAGGGCTACTCCGAGGACCCCTGCCTGACCGCCGCCATCGCCACCGCCTACACGCGCGGCCTGCGCGGCACCCACCCCACGTACTGGCGCACCGCCCCCGTCCTCAAGCACTGGCTCGCCCACAACAACGAGACCGCCCGCGACACGGCCAGCTCCTCCGTGCGCCCGCGCGTCCTGCACGAGTACGACCTGAAGGCGTTCCGGCGGCCCGTCGAGGAGGGCGCGGTGGCCGGCGTCATGCCCGCCTACAACCTCGTCAACGGCCGCCCCAACCACGTATCCCCGTACCTGCGCGAGCAGTTGAGGACCTGGACAGCCCAGGAACTCCTCGTCTGCTCGGACGCGGGCGCGCCCAGCAACCTCGTCGACTCCGAGCACTACTACGCCACCCACGAGGAGGCCGCCGCCGCCGCGCTGCTCGCGGGCGTGGACAGCTTCACCGACCACGGCACCGACCCGTCACGGATCACCGCCCGGATCCGGGGCGCCCTGGAGCGCAGACTGATCACCGAGGCCGACATCGACACCGCCGTGCGCCGCCAGCTCGACGTCCGCGCGCGCCTCGGCGAGTTCGAGGACGACGACCCGCTGCCGCCCGGCGCGTTCGACACCGACGCCCATCGCGCCCTCGCCCGGGAAGCCGCCGAGCAGGCCGTCGTGCTGCTCAAGAACGACGGCCTGCTGCCACTGCCCGGCGACGCCCGGATCGCACTCGTCGGCCTGCTCGCCGACGAGTGCAAGACCGACTGGTACAGCGGCACCCTCCTGCACCGCTCCACCCCGCTCGACGGCCTCCGCGAGCGCTTCGGCCCGGACCGGGTCACCTTCACCGAAGGCGTCGACCGGGTGCGCCTCCGCTGCGACGAGGGATGGCTGTACGTCCCCGAAGGCGCCGCCGCCACCGAGGCGCGCGGCGCCGAGGGCGCCCTCGACCCGGCACTCCTCGCCGGCCGCACCGACCTGCCGCCGCTGACCACCCGGACCGACGAGGGCACCGAACTCGCCCTGGTCGACTGGGGGAACGGCGTCCTCACCCTGCGCGCGCCCGACGGCCGCTATCTGTCGGTCGCCGACGACGGCTTCGTGCGGGCGTCCGCCGATCAGCCGGGCGGCTGGATCGTCCAGGAGACGTTCACGCTCGAAGCGGCCGGCGATGGACACCTCCTGCGGCACACGGGCTCGGGCCGGTACGTCGTGGCCGCCGCCGAGGGCGTGCAGGTCGCCGACCGGGGCACCGTTTTCCGGATGGAGGTCGTCGAACGCGGCGCCGACGCCGTGACCAGGGCCGCCGCCGACGCCGACGTCGTGATCGTCGTCGCGGGCAACGACCCGCACATCAACGGCCGCGAGACCGAGGACCGCACCACCCTCGACCTGCCCGGTCAGCAGGACGCCCTGTGGCGCGCGGCCCGCGCCGCCAACCCGGACACCGTCCTCGCGCTGGTCTCCGCCTACCCCTACGCCGTCCCCGACGCCGACCGGGAGCTGCCCGCCCTGCTGTGGACCGCGCACGGCGGCCAGGCCGCGGGCCGCGCCCTGGCCCGGGTCCTCGCGGGCGACGTCAGCCCGGCAGGCCGGCTCCCGCAGACCTGGTACGCGGCCGACAGCGACCTGCCGGACCTCCTCGACTACGACATCATCGGCTCGCGCCAGACGTACCTGTACTACGAGGGCACCCCGCTCTACCCGTTCGGCCACGGGCTCACGTACAGCTCCTTCGCCTACGCCGACCTGAGCGCCGAAGTGCGTGCCGGAGCAGTGCAGTTGACCTTCACCGTCACCAACACCGGGCCGCGCACGGCCGACGAGGTCCCGCAGCTCTACGTCCGCCCGCTCGGGATGCCGGTGCCGCGCCCGCGCCGCCAGCTCCTCGCGCACCGCCGCCTCACCCTGGCGCCGGGCGCCCGCGAGCGGATCACGTACCCGGTCCCGGTCGCCGACCTCGGCCACTTCGACGTCGCGCACGATCGCTGGAGCGTCACCTCGGGAACGTACGAACTCCTCGTCGGCGCCTCCAGCGAGGACATCCGCCTCACCACCGAGATCACCCTCGACGGCGACGCGCCCGCACCCCGGCCCGTCCTCGCGCACGGTCTGGACGCGGCGGCCTACGACACACAGCGCGGCACCGAGATCGTCGACCGCACGAAGACCCGCGGCGACGCCGTCACCCCGTCCGGAGCAACCGGCGAACTCCACTACCTCGCCTGCGACTTCGGGGCCGACGGCGTGACGGGCATCCGCGTCGAGGCCGCGGGCGAGGGCACGGTGACCGTCGGCGACGGCCGCAC
This sequence comes from Streptomyces sp. HUAS MG91, assembly GCF_040529335.1. Taxonomy (GTDB): domain Bacteria; phylum Actinomycetota; class Actinomycetes; order Streptomycetales; family Streptomycetaceae; genus Streptomyces; species Streptomyces tabacisoli. Next base: position 7,235,691 of record NZ_CP159534.1, read on the forward strand.
GCTCACGGTCCCCGCCACCGGCGGCCCGTACCGCTACGTCACGCTCGACGCCGACTTCACCGCCACCGGCGTGCGCGACCTGCGCGTGACGCTCGACGGCACGGTACGCCTGGCCCGGCTCACCTTCATCCCGCGGAGGCTCGACACATGAAGTTCACCGACGGTTTCTGGCTGATGCGCGACGGCGTCCGGGCCTCGTACGCCACCGAGGTCCGCGACCTGCGCGCCGCCGACGACCGGTTCACCGCGTACGCCGCCGTACGGCACGTGCGCGACCGGGGCGACACCCTCAACCAGCCGCTGATCACCCTCGACTGCTTCTCGCCCGCCGAGGGCGTCATCGGCGTCCGCGTCACCCACCACGCGGGCCGGCGCCGGACGGGCCCCGACTTCGAGCTGCTGCCCACCGAGGGCGGCAGCGGGGCCCGCGTCACCCGCGACGGCACGGTCACCGAGCTGACGAGCGGACCGATCGGCGTGCGCCTCGACGCGGCGGGGGAGTGGGGCCTGGAGTTCTACGACACCGCGACCGGCGCGCGGCTCACGGGAGTCGACCGCAAGGGCACGGCCTTCGCCACCACCGCCGACGGCGCCCACCACATGATCACCCAGCTGGCGCTCGGCGTCGGCGAGTACGTCTACGGCCTCGGCGAACGCTTCACCCCGTTCGTGAAGAACGGCCAGACCGTCGACATCTGGCAGGCCGACGGCGGCACCAGCAGCGACCAGGCCTACAAGAACGTCCCGTTCCACCTGTCCTCGCGCGGCTACGGCGTCCTCGTCAACCACCCCGGGAAGGTCAGCTACGAGATCGGCTCGGAGTCCGTCGGACAGCTGCAGTTCAGCGTCGAGGACCAGTCCATCGAGTTCTACGTCGTCGCCGGGCCGGCCCCGAAGGACGTGCTGCGCCGCTACACCGCGCTGACCGGCCGCCCGGCCCTGCCTCCCGCCTGGTCCTTCGGACTGTGGCTCACCACCTCCTTCTGCACGGAGTACGACGAGGAGACGGTGACGTCGTTCGTCGACGGCATGGCAGAGCGGGACATCCCGCTCTCCGTCTTCCACTTCGACTGCTTCTGGATGCGCGAGTACCAGTGGTCGGACTTCACCTGGGACCCGGAGGTGTTCCCCGACCCGGCCGGCATGCTGCGCCGTCTCAAGGCGCGCGGACTGCACATCAGCATGTGGATCAATCCGTACATCGCGCAGAAGTCCGCTCTCTTCGCGGAGGCCGCCGAACAGGGGTTCCTGGTGCGGAGGCCCAACGGCGACGTGTGGCAGTGGGATCTGTGGCAGCCCGGCATGGCGCTGGTCGACTTCACCGACCCGGCCGCCCGCGCCTGGTACACGGACAAGCTGCGCGACCTGCTCGACCAGGGCGTGGACAGCTTCAAGACGGACTTCGGCGAGCGCGTCCCCACGGACGTGGTCTGGCACGACGGCTCCGACCCCGAGCGCATGCACAACTACTACGCGCACCTCTACAACCGCACCGTCTTCGAACTCCTCGAAAAGGAACGCGGCAACGGCGACGCGCTGGTCTTCGCCCGCTCCGCGACCGTCGGCGGGCAGCAGTACCCGGTGCACTGGGGCGGCGACTGCTTCGCGTCGTTCGGCGCCATGGCCGAGTCGCTGCGCGGCGGCCTGTCGCTGTCCCTGTCGGGCTTCGGGTTCTGGTCGCACGACATCGGCGGCTTTGAGGGCACACCGGACCCGGCGGTCTTCAAGCGCTGGCTGGCCTTCGGCCTGCTGTCCTCCCACAGCAGGCTGCACGGCAACGTCTCGTACCGGGTGCCGTGGGAGTTCGGCGAGGAAGCGGTCGACGTGGCCCGGCGGTTCACGAAGCTGAAGCACCGGCTGATGCCGTACCTGTACGGTGCCGCGACCGAGGCGCACACCACCGGTGTGCCCGTGATGCGCCCGATGGTCCTGGAGTTCCCCGGCGACCCGACCGCCCGCACGCTCGACCGGCAGTACATGCTCGGCCCCGACCTGCTGGTCGCGCCGGTCTTCTCCGCCGACGGCGACGTCGAGTACTACCTCCCCGAGGGCACCTGGACCCACCTGCTCACCGGGGAGCGGGTGCAAGGCCCCGGCTGGCGCCGCGAGACGCACGGCTTCGACAGCCTGCCGCTGTACGTGCGGCCCGGCGCGGTGCTCCCGCTCGGCGCCGACGACCGGCGCCCCGACGGGAACTGGCCCGACGGACTCACCCTCCTCGTCACCCCGGACGCCGACGACGTGACGGTACGCGTCCCGGGCCACGGCGGCCGGGAGACGGGCCCCGCCGCCACGTACCGGGTGCGCCGGGGCGCGCCCGGCGGGGCGGTCGACGTGCAGGTGGGCGGGACCCGACTCCCTTACCGCGTACGGGAGATGTGACCTCACCCGGCGGGCGGCGCCTGGAGCGGCTCGTACGTGAACCAGTCGAAGCCGACGGTGCCCTCGGCCGCGTACAGGCCGATGACCCGGCCGGTGAAGCCGCCGGCCACCTCGGTCGACAGATAGCGGCCGTCGAGCGTGGCCAGCGCGGTGCGGGTGCCGTCCGGGCCGGTGACGTCGAAGGTGAGCGTGTCGGGGCCCGAGCGCGCGTCGCTCATCGGCGCCTCGGTCACGTCGACGCCGAGCGTCAGCGGGCCGTCCGGGACGCGGTGTTCGGCGACGACGGTGGACAGGGGGCCGATCCGGGCCCGCACGCGGACCGTGCCGGCGCCCGCCTCGATCTCGTAGTGATGGTCCTCGTCGAGGCGGACCGCGAGCCCGCCGCGGCCGTCGCCCGGGTCGATCCGGGTGCGGGCCCGGCAGCTGAGCCGGTCCTGACGGCGGCCGACGAAGGTCACGTCGGGGGCGTCGAGCCCGGCCCCGCGGGCGCGCAGGGTCAGCCGGCCCGGCCCGTCCTTCGTCGTGCAGTGGGAGGCGGGCCGGGACCGCGGCGAGAGCCAGCCGGGCGCGAGCTCCGGCGCGTCGAAGTCGTCGCGGAACGCGGACGGGGCGCTCCCGTCGACGATCGCGCCGACCACCGGCCAGCCGTCCTCCCAGCGCACCGGCGCCAGGAACGTCTCCCGCCCGAGCACGTGCCAGCCGGGGGAGCCGCCGCCCGGCCGCACCCCGAGGAACACCATCCACCAGGTGCCGTCGGGGGCCTGGACGAGATCGGCGTGGCCGGTGTTCTGCACCGGGTCGTCCGTGGAGCGGTGGGACAGGACCGGATTGGCCGGGCACGGCTCGAACGGCCCGGACGGCGAAGGACCGCGCGCCACGGAGACCCCGTGCCCGCGCTCGGTGCCGCCCTCGGCGATCAGCAGGTACCAGGTCCCGTCGATCCGGTACAGGTGCGGCGCCTCCGGGGCCTTGGCGCCGGGCGTGCCCGACCACAGGCGGCGCGGGGCGCCGAGCGTCCGCCCGGTGTACGGGTCGATCGGCACCTGCGAGATCCCGGCGGTGGTGCACCAGCACGTGCCGTCCTCGTCCCAGGCGAGGTCCGGGTCGATGCCGTGCACCCCGGGCAGCGGCACCGGATCCGACCACGGTCCTGCCGGATCGGTGGCGGTGACGAGGAGGTTCCCGCCGCCCTCCGCACAGTTCGTGACGATCAGCCAGAAGCGGCCGTCGTGATGGCGCAGCGTCGGCGCGTAGATCCCGCCGGACGCGGGGGTGCCCGGGGGAAGCGTCAACTGGCCGGGCCGGTCGAGGACGTTGCCGATCCGCGTCCAGTTCCGCAGGTCCCGGCTGTGGAAGAGCGGGACGCCGGGCACGTACTCGAAGCTGGAGCACGCGAGGTAGTAGTCGTCACCGACGCGGCAGATGCTCGGGTCGGGGTGGAAGCCGGGGATGACCGGGGTGCGGCCTGTCATGGAAGCCCTCTCCGTCGAAGCGCTTCACCGCAGATTACAGGCCGATGTGCGGCGGCAGTTGGGGTTCGATGTCGATGCGCTTCAGGAGCTTCGATCCACGCGCTACAGCGGCAGCGCGCACACCGCGACCGGCGCCTTGAACGCCGTACCGGTGGAGGTGAGCCCGCCGGAGGCGTGGTCGACCCGGAAGACGCTCACGGAGCCCGACTTCTGGTTCGCCGCGAACAGCAATGCCTCATCGGGCGAGAACGCGATCTGCCGCGGGAAGTCGCCGCCCACCGGCACCGTGTCGAGCAGCCGCAGACGCGCCCCGTCCGCCTCGACCGCGTACCGGGTCAGGCTGTTGTGGCCCCGGTTGGCGAGATACGCGTAACCGCCCTCCCGCGTCACGAGGAACTGCGCCGGATAGCTGGTGCCCGAACCCGTGCCGGTGGACTGCGGCTCTCCCGGGGTGAGGCGTCCGCTGTCCGGGTCGTACGCGCAGACGACCGCCGTGTTGTCGACCTCGTTGGCGAGATAGGCGTACCGGCCGCCGGGATGGAAGGTGAGGTGCCGGGGGCCCGCGCCCGGGCGCAGCGCCGCGTACGAGACCTGGCTCAGCGTGCCCGCCGCGGTGTCCAGGCGGTAGGTGTACACCGTGTCGTTGCCGAGGTCGACCGCCAGGACATGACCGCCGTCCGGGCTGGTGACGATCTGGTGCGCGTGCGGCCCGTCCTGACCGGGACCGGGCGCGGGCGCGCTGTGCGTGACCAGCGCGGTGCGCTCGCCGAGGGCGCCGGAGGCGTCGATCGGGTGCACGGCGACACTCCCGGACGTGTAGTTGGCGCTCAGCAGCCAGCGCCCGGACGGATGCACCGACAGATGGCAGGGGCCCGCCCCGCCGGTCGCCCGGGTGCCGAGGACCGTGCGGTCCGCCAGACGCACGGCCGTGACACCGCCGTCCTGTCGCTCGTCCACCGCGTACAGCGTCCCGCCGTCCGGATGCACCGCCAGATACGAGGGGTCGGCCACCCCCTCGACGGTCCCCGACCCGGTGACCGTCCCGCTCGCCGGGTCGTACGTGGCGAGCCCGATGCCGGTGCCGCCGCCCTGCTGCGAGGTGTACGTGCCCAGGTAGAGGGGACGGTCGGCGAGCGGCCGCGGCCTCGGCCGGGCGGGGTCCGCGGGCCGCGGCCGCGCGGTGGCGGTCTGCGCCGACGAGGGGAGCAGCACCGTCGCGCCGACGGCCGCCACCGCACCCAGGAATCCCCGGCGTCCCGTTCCGCTGTCGCGCGTACCTGACATCCGGGGAACCTCCTGCGGTCGCTGCGTCTTCGTGTCTTCCGTGGCTACTTCATCGTGTACGAGATCACGGCCGTCGTCACCAGGCACGGCGAGGGCGGCACGATCTCCACACGCAGGACGCCGCGCGCGGAGTCGTAGTCGATCCCCTCCGCCTCGAACGAACCCGAGCAGACGCTGCGCTGCGGAATCCGGAACGCGGTCGAGACCTGGCCGGTGACCGGCTTCCCGTCGAGCGGGCGGGCCAGGTCGACCTGGAGGACCTCCTTGGCGGCGTCGTCCGACGCGCACAGCAGCCGGGTGCCGGTCACGAAGTCGCAGCCCTGGATGTTCTCCACCGGCCGGTCGAGGCTGATCTGCCCGGCCTGCGGCAGATTCGCGCCGGGCGCGGGGGCCGCGGGATTGAGGACGGGCGCGGGGAAGACCTGGAGCCGGTTCATCGTGCCCCACTCGCCGGACACCAGCCACTGCCCGTCCGGCGACACGGACGCGAACGAGTTGTTCAGCAACTCGCCCGGGTCAAGAGCGTGTTCGTAGGTCGTGCGGGTGCCGTCGGGAGCCGTCACCGCGTACATCTTCTTCGTCGTCGTGTCACCTCCCTGGTACGCGTCGAAGGTGTGGCCGCGCGCGATGTCCGGGTCGCCGACGTGCGACCAGCCCGCGACACGCAGCGAGAGCGGCACCGAGGCGAGCCCCCGGTGCAGGAGCGTTCCGTCGGCGCGGCTCGCCAGGCCCTGGCTGCCGGTCAGCGAGTTCACGTACGACGTGCCGGTCTCGGTCCAGGTGGGTTCGGCCGCGCCCGCCGCGCCGGCCGCCGAGAAGGTGAGTGCGGCCGTCGCGCAGACCGCGGCCGCGCGGACGAGTCGTCGGTGCTGTAAAGGTCTGGGCATGCCCGTAGCCTGCACTATTCGCACCCGCGATCGCAGGCGATCGGACGAGTAGGGTGCGCCGCGTGCCGCGAACCGTGATCGCGGCGCACCTGAAGACGGAGGCAGGCGCAAAGGTGGTTGTGGCATGACTTCAACGAGACTGACGATCCTGGGCGGCGGCGGTTTCCGCGTCCCGCTGGTGTACTCCGCCCTCCTCGGCGACCACGCCGAGGGACGCGTCACCCACGTCACCCTGCACGACGTCGACCGGGCCCGCCTCGACGCCGTGGTCCGCGTCCTCGCCGACCAGGCCGCGGGCATCGCGGACGCGCCGGTGGTCACCGCCACCACCGACCTCGACGAGGCGCTCACCGGCGCCGACTTCGTCTTCTCCGCGATCCGTGTCGGCGGCCTCGACGGGCGCGCCGCCGACGAGCGGGTGGCCCTCGCCGAAGGCGTGCTCGGCCAGGAGACGGTCGGCGCGGGCGGCATCGCCTACGGGCTGCGCACGGTACCGGTCGCCGTCGACATCGCCCGGCGCGTCAGGCGCCTCGCCCCCGACGCCTGGGTCATCAACTTCACCAACCCGGCCGGACTGGTCACCGAGGCCATGTCCCGCCACCTCGGCGACCGCGTCATCGGCATCTGCGACTCGCCCGTCGGCCTCGGTCGGCGCGTCGCCCGGCTGCTCGGCGCCGACCCGGACCGCGCCTGGATCGACTACGTCGGCCTCAACCACCTCGGCTGGGTGCGCGGAGTGAAGATCGACGGCCGCGACGAACTGCCCCGGCTGCTCGCCGACCCGGCGCTGCTCGGCTCCTTCGAGGAGGGCCGGCTCTTCGGCGCCGACTGGCTCCGCTCGCTCGGCGCGATCCCCAACGAGTACCTGCACTACTACTACTTCAACCGCGAGACGGTCCGCGCCTACCAGGAGGCCGAGCAGACGCGCGGCGCGTTCCTGCGCGACCAGCAGGCCCGGTTCTACGCGGAACTCGCCGACCCCGCGGCCCCGGCCCTCGCCACCTGGGACCGCACCCGGGCCGAGCGCGAGGCCACCTACATGGCGGAGAACCGGGAGGCGGCGGGCGCCGGCGAGCGCGCGGCCGAGGACCTGGAGTCCGGCGGCTACGAGAAGGTCGCCCTCGACCTCATGCGGGCCATCGCCCGCGACGAGCGCACCACCCTCATCCTCAACGTCCGCAACGGCCACACCCTCGCGGCCCTCGACGCCGACGCCGTCATCGAGGTGCCGTGCCTGGTCGACGCGGGCGGCGCGCACCCCGTCTCCGTGGACCCGCTGCCGCTGCACGCCACCGGGCTGGTCACCGCGGTCAAGGCCGTCGAGCGCGAGGTGCTCGACGCCGCCGACTCCGGCTCGCGCGCCACCGCCGTCAAGGCCTTCGCCCTGCACCCCCTCGTCGACTCCGTCACCGTCGCGCGCCGGCTCGTCGACGGCTACACCGATGCCCACCCGGGACTCGCCTACCTCACCCGATGACAGCACCCCGGATCGGCCGGGAAGTTCATGAACGTCTGCCTGTGGAGGACCACTTGAGGACGTGTAAAGGCCTGTAAAGGCGGTATTGAGAAGGGGCGGCTCTTAAGAGCCGCCCCTTTTCCCTGCCTGACGTAGCGTCATCACTCAGCGTGGCGGAATGAACTCGTCCGCAGGTGTGACGCGTCCTACAGAGAGAATCCGAGATATTCGCTAGGACTGTGACGCCGGAGAGTCACCATGCGCTTGACTTGGTGCACCCCCCAACTAGGAGAGCCCATGCGACCTTTCGCCCTGAACTATGCCCGCCCTGTGAGAGAGCCTGAGGTCAGCGCGTCGTACACATACGACTCCGCACTGCAATTGAATCTGCTGCCCGATGGCGCGGTGGCTGCGCGTGACTACGCAGTGTTGCGGGCATGCGCGGCGACGACCTCCACCGCCGGATCCAAAACTCATTTCGACGACTGAGCGGCCGAGCGGAAATGACCGTACTGATCCTGACCTGTGAACAGGACGTGACCGCAGACCTCGCCGTCGTCGAATTGAACGCCAATGGAATCCCTGTGCTCCGCCTGGATCCGGCGGAACTGCCCGGCGGTGTCGACGTGTCCGGGGAATACGTGCACGGTGCGTTTGCGGGCCATCTGTCCGTCGGTGGCCGGGTGGTCAGCATGCAGGGTCTGCGCTCCATCTGGGTGCGCAGACCCGGCACGCCGGCAGCCCGGTCCGCCGACGCCTCCGCCTGGCTGTCCGAGGAGTCCGCGCAGGCGCTGTACGGGATGCTGCGCTGCACCGGGGCGCGCTGGATGAACCAC